>JAYNYK010000023.1:0-34755 GCA_038102985.1 Halieaceae bacterium | reverse complement strand
CGCTTTGCGACGCGGACAGCGTCGTGATCCTCGAGCGTATGGAATTCCCCGAGCCTGTAATCTCGGTGGCCGTCGAACCCAAGTCCAAGGCTGATCAGGAGAAAATGGGTATTGCCCTTGGCAAGCTGGCCCAGGAGGACCCCTCTTTCCGTGTCAAAACCGATGAAGAGACCGGTCAAACCATCATCTCGGGCATGGGCGAATTGCACCTCGACATCATTGTTGACCGTATGCGTCGCGAGTTCAGCGTCGAGGCCAACATTGGTAAGCCCCAGGTCGCTTATCGCGAGCGCATTACCACCACCACCGAGATCGAAGGCAAGTTTGTCCGTCAGTCGGGCGGTCGCGGTCAGTATGGCCACGTCTGGGTGCGATTTGAGCCGGCAGAAGACACCAGTGCAGAGGGTCTTGAGTTTGTTAACGAGATCGTTGGTGGCATCGTGCCCCGGGAGTACATCCCGGCGGTGAACAAGGGCATCGAGGAGCAAATGCAGAACGGCGTTCTGGCGGGATACCCTCTGCTGGGCCTGAAAGCCACGCTATACGATGGTTCTTTCCACGATGTGGATTCCAGTGAGATGGCGTTCAAGATCGCAGCAAGTATGGCGACCAAAAAACTCGCCGAGGTGGGTGGTGCTGAATTGCTGGAGCCGATGATGAAGGTCGAAGTCGTGACACCGGAGGAAAACATGGGTGACGTGGTCGGAGATCTGAACCGTCGCCGCGGCCTGATTCAGGGTATGGACGAGAATGCCGCAGGTAAGATCGTGAATGCCGAAGTCCCGCTGGCAGAGATGTTCGGCTACGCCACGGATCTGCGCAGTGCGACCCAGGGTCGCGCCACCTATACCATGGAATTTTCCAAGTATTCTCCTGCGCCCAGTAATGTCGCGCAGGACATCATTTCTAAAAACCAGACGTCCTGATCGTCTGCAACAACTCTAAGGTGAAGGAAGATGGCAAAAGAGGCATTTGAGCGTTCTAAGCCCCACGTTAATGTGGGCACGATTGGGCACGTAGACCACGGTAAGACGACGCTGACGGCGGCGTTGACGCGGGTGTGTTCAGAGGTATGGGGCGGAGAGCTGGTTGCGTTTGACGGTATTGATAACGCACCGGAAGAGAAGGAGCGCGGTATTACGATTGCTACGTCCCACGTTGAGTACGAGTCGGATGGTCGGCACTACGCCCACGTTGATTGCCCTGGACACGCGGATTATGTGAAGAACATGATCACGGGTGCGGCACAGATGGATGGTGCGATTCTGGTATGTGGTGCGACAGATGGCCCGATGCCACAGACGCGCGAGCACATTCTGCTGTCACGTCAGGTAGGCGTTCCCTACATTGTGGTTTTCCTGAACAAGGCTGACCTGCTGGCGGAAGACTGCGGTGGTGTGGACTCTGAGGAGTACACGGAGATGAAGGAACTGGTAGAGATGGAGCTTCGCGAGCTTCTGGATACCTACGAGTTCCCGGGTGACGACACGCCGATTATTTGTGGTTCAGCGCTGATGGCGTTGGAAGGCAAGGACGACAATGGTCTGGGTACGACGGCGGTTAAGGAGCTGGTTGAGACTTTGGACTCTTATATTCCTGAGCCTGAGCGAGCGATTGACCAGCCGTTCCTGATGCCGGTAGAGGACGTGTTCTCTATTTCTGGTCGGGGTACGGTGGTAACGGGTCGTGTTGAGCGCGGTATTGTGAAGGTGGGTGACGAGATCGAGATTATCGGTATCAAGGAGACCCAGAAGACGACCTGTACCGGTGTTGAGATGTTCCGCAAGCTGCTGGATGAAGGCCGAGCGGGCGAGAACGTGGGCGTTCTGCTGCGAGGTACGAAGCGGGATGAGGTTGAGCGTGGCCAGGTACTGGCGATCCCGGGTTCTGTGACGCCGCACACCAAGTTTGAGGCAGAGGTTTATGTTCTGTCGAAGGACGAGGGTGGTCGTCATACGCCGTTCTTTAAGGGTTACCGTCCGCAGTTTTACTTCCGTACGACGGACGTAACGGGTGCGGTTGAGTTGCCTGAGGGTATTGAGATGGTGATGCCGGGTGACAACATCAATTTTGTGGCGACGTTGATTGCGCCGATTGCGATGGAAGAGGGGCTGCGTTTTGCGATCCGAGAGGGTGGTCGAACGGTCGGTGCCGGCGTCGTCGCCAAGATTCTCGACTGAACCCATGCCTACATCTGAAAAAGCCCGCTTTCCGCGGGCTTTTTTATGTCCGCTCGATAAGCGTGATTGACGAGCGTGAGTGCAATAACTTGCTCCAACACGACAAAGGGTTATGCTGTTACGACCCATCGAGCGAGGAGTTTGCGAATGACTGAGTTCATGCTTAACGGAACCCCTGTTGCGAGCGCCGCCACCATGGAGACCCCATTGCTTTGGGTGTTGCGTGAGGAATTGCAGCTCACGGGCACCAAGTTTGGGTGCGGGATTGCCCAGTGTGGCGCCTGCACCGTGCATCTGGATGGTCAACCTGCGCGGGCCTGTGTGACCCCAGTCCAAGCGGTAGCAGGGCGCAAGGTCACGACCATTGAGGGTTTGGCCACACCTGCGGGCGACGCCCTCAAGGCCGCGTGGGAGTCCGAGCAGGTACCGCAGTGCGGTTACTGCCAGTCAGGACAAATCATGCAGGCTGCCACTTTACTCGAGCAAAAGACCGACCCCAGCGAGGAAGAGATTGTTGCCCATATGAATGGCCATTTGTGTCGCTGCATGGCTTATCCGCGGATCAAACGTGCCATCGCAATGGCCGCTCAAGAGCAGGGAGGTCGTGATGTCTGATTCTACATTCTTCCTGACACGCCGGCGCTTTGTGGCCGGTGCAGCCGGGTCTTCGTTAGTGATGGGCATGGGTACTCTGCTGCCGGGTTGCGGCGCTGACCAGGTTGTCTCGGATTTGGGTGACGCAGGTGCGAGTCAGGCTTTCTCTCCTGTGATCTGGTTCGAGATCGATGCGCAGGGTGGCGTGGCGATCAATATCGTTCGCGCTGAGATGGGTCAGCATGTGGGCACGGCTTTGGCACAGATAATTGCCGATGAGCTGGGTGCTGACTGGGACAGTGTGCGGATCACCCACGTGGATACCGACCCCAAGTGGGGCTATATGGTGACTGGCGGATCGTGGTCAGTACACACCTCTTTTACCCAATTGTCTCAAGCGGGTGCGGCGGGGCGCACCATCCTCGCCGAAGCAGGAGCAGGGCTGCTGGGCGCAGATGTCTCCGAATGCCATGTTGAGGGCAGCAGGGTATTTGCGGGTGCAAACAGCCTTTCTTTTGCAGAGATCATCCGCGACGGTAATATCAGTCGAAGTTTCTCTCAGGCCGAGTTGGATGCGATGCCCGTTAAGGCCCCTGCCGATCGGCGCATTATCGGTCGCGATGTCGCGGCGCTTGATATTCCTGCAAAAGCAGATGGCAGCGCCCGTTACGGCCTCGACGCCTCACTGCCAGGCATGGTGTATGGCATTCCATTGGTGCCGCCGACGCGTTACGGCTCTATGGTTGTCTCGGTCGACGACTCACAGGCCAAGGCATTGCCCGGCTACGTTGATGCTGTGGAGGTACAGGACCCGACCGGTACGATTCAGGGATGGGTTGTGGTTGTCGCCGAGCAGTTACCCATCGCTATGCAGGCCGCGGGGCTCGTGAACGTCACTTGGGAGGCTGGGCCCACGGCCGAGGTCGATGAAGCGGCGCTATTGGCCGAGGGTGTGCGTCTCGCCGGTGATCCCAGTGAGGGTACCCTAGTGGTCAACGACGGTGATGTTCAGGCCGCTCGGCGCGCGGCCGCCACTGTGTTGGAGGCGACTTATCGCACCAGCACGGCACTGCACTTTACGCTGGAGCCCCAGAACGCACTGGTCGAATTTGATGCAGATGGCAGATGCCACATCTATGCCGGGAATCAGTGGCAATCGCTGATACTGCCCGTTTTGTCGCAGGCGCTCGGCCTGCCCGAGCCTGACATCATCATCCACCAGCACTATCTCGGTGGTGGCTACGGGCGCCGCTTGTTTGGCGATCAAATGATTCCCGCTGCGCTGGCAGCGCGAGAGGTTGGCCGGCCTCTGAAACTCGTCTTCGATCGGGAAGCGGACAGTCGCTTTGACTGCGCTCGCTCTCCCTCCGTCTGTACCTTTAGCGCCTCTATCGACCCCGAGGGGAAATTATCTGGAATCGATCACGCAGTGGTCGCCGGTTGGCCTACCCTCGGGATGGCGCCTGGCTTTCTCGCAGACGGTGTCGATGGCGTCGGTAAGTTTGACACGTTTTCAGTAAGCGGCGCGGATCACTGGTACACCTTGCCCAATCATCGCGTTCGCGCAGTGAATAATGGTCTGGCACAGCGTACTTTTCTGCCGGGGTGGCTCAGAGCGGTGGGACCCGGTTGGGTTGGCTGGGGGGTCGAGAGCTTCCTCGACGAAGTCGCCCATAGCCTGCAGATTGACCCCTTGGCCTACCGTTTGTCGTTATTGGACGGCCGGGGGAAAAACGCCGGGGGCGAGGGTAGTACGGTCGGTGGTGCTAACAGACTGCGGGCTGTGCTTCAGGACGTAGCAGAGCGCAGTGACTGGGGACGAGCAATGCCTGCCAATGAGGCGTTGGGAGTGGCTGTGGGCCATGGTCAAGAGCGTGGTATGCCCACTTGGGTGGCCTGCGTCGCCCATGTCGCCGTCTCCACCGATAACCAGCGTGTCACCGTGCGTAAGTTATGGCAAAGCATCGATGTGGGCACGGTGGTGAATCCGTCTGGCGCAATGGCCCAGGCCGAGGGTGCCGCGTTGTGGGGGTTGAGCCTCGCGCTTTATGAGGGCGCGGCATTCGAAAAAGGCCAGGTCAAGCAGCGCAATCTGGATACCTACACGCCCTTGCGGATGGCGGATGTGCCGGAATTGGACATCGTTTTTATCGAGAGTGAGGAATTTCCAAGTGGGTTGGGCGAGCCGCCGCTGATTCCTGTTGCGCCGGCAATCGGCAACGCCATTTTTGCGGCCACCGGGAAACGCGTGCGGGATTTGCCGATTCGCCTCGCTTGAGCCTTAGATTGCCCTCTTTGTGAGAAAAGTCGCATCTCCCTAATACGCCCGAAAATCGGGCGTTCAGCGGTTGACACCCTCCCAGCGCATCCGTAGACTTCGCACTCTTTTTTCGGGGTCCCCCGCGGGCACCGGCTGTTTTAAGGAGATGTAGCGTGCAAAACCAGCGTATCCGGATTCGTCTGAAAGCCTTTGATCATCGGCTCATTGACGCATCAACGCAGGAAATCGTGGAGACGGCGCGGCGCACTGGCGCTCAGGTCCGTGGTCCGATCCCCCTGCCTACAAAGAAAGAGAAGTTTACTATTTTGATTTCTCCTCACGTGAATAAGGACGCGCGGGATCAATATGAGATTCGCACACACAAGCGTCTCCTCGACATCGTTGAGCCGACAGAAAAGACTGTCGACGCACTGATGAAACTTGACCTGGCGGCGGGCGTAGAAGTCCAGATCAGCCTCGGTTGAGCACAATTTGTAAGTAGTAGCCTGCCCGGTTAGCCGGGTGTGTAACGTCTGGGACGGCTGATACCAGCCAAACTGGGCGGCCATAGAGGGTTGAGCCCCGTACACTGTGAGGTTTAAGCCATGACTATTGGTTTAGTCGGCCGAAAATCGGGAATGACGAGAGTCTTCACCGAGGACGGCGCATCAGTACCAGTGACCGTAGTGGAAATTGCTCCAAACCGCGTCACTCAAATCAAAGAGCTCGAGACCGATGGGTATCGTGCCATTCAGGTCACAGCGGGAAGTCGCAAGGCCTCGAAAGTCAGCAAAGCAGAGGCCGGGCATTTTGCCAAGGCGGGCGTGACTGCGGGCGAGGGCCTGTGGGAATTCCGGCTCGATGCCTCTGACGAGGTGTTCGAGGTGGGTGCCGAGTTGACCGTGGAGCGGTTTGAGCAGGGTCAAAAGGTGGATGTGGCCGGTCGCTCCAAGGGTAAGGGGTTTCAGGGGGTGGTTAAGCGCTGGAATTTCCGTACTCAGGACGCGACCCATGGGAACTCGTTATCGCACCGTGCGCCGGGTTCCATTGGTCAGTGTCAGACGCCGGGCCGCGTATTCAAGGGCAAGAAGATGTCTGGCCACATGGGCGACGAGCGCGTGACGACGCAGGGTCTCGAGGTTATCCGCGTGGATACCGAGCGCAACCTGCTGTTGATCAAGGGTGCGGTGCCCGGAGCGCCCGGTGGTGAGGTCATTATTCGTCCGACAGTTAAAGCGGCGGGTGCAAACCCGTCTGCGTCGTGAGTAGCGGGGGCGAGACGTGGAATTAAGTGTAGTCAAGCCGGGTAATAAAGCGGCAGGTACCGTTGCGGTGTCTGAAGCTAATTTCGCCCGCGAATACAACGAGGCACTGGTGCACCAAGTGGTTACGGCATACCTGTCGGGTGCCCGTCAGGGGACTCGAGCGCAGAAGACGCGCTCTGAGGTTGCCGGTGGCGGTAAGAAGCCATGGCGGCAAAAGGGCACGGGTCGGGCGCGTGCTGGCACGATCCGATCGCCGATTTGGCGATCCGGTGGCGTTACCTTTGCTGCCAAGCCCCAGGAACATTCGCAGAAGGTCAATCGCAAGATGTATCGTGCAGCGATGCGGTCAATCCTGTCTGAGCTGGCGCGCTCTGATCGCTTAATGATCGTCGAGGCGGTCGATGTAGAGCAGCCGAAAACCAAGCTATTGGTGGAGACACTCAAGGGCTATGGCGTTGACAACGTGCTGATTGTCTCGGACAGCGTTGACAAGAATCTCTATTTGGCGTCTCGCAACCTGCACAAGGTCGATGTGCGCGATGTGGAGGGGGTTGACCCGGTGAGCCTGATCGCTTTTGACAAGGTCATGATCACGGTTGATGCGATCAAGAAGTTTGAGGAGGCATTGGCATGAATCAGGAGCGTGTATTCCAGATCCTGTTGGGGCCTCATGTCTCTGAAAAGGCGGCCATTGTGGCCGAGCAGGCGAACCAGTACGTGTTTCGCGTGAGCCTTGACGCGACCAAGGACGAGATCCGTCAGTCTGTTGAGCAGTTGTTCAAGGTAACGGTCAATGACGTGCAGACGCTGCGCGTCAAAGGCAAGACCAAACGGAATCGTTACGGTTTAAGCAAGCGCCTTTCGTGGAAGAAAGCCTACGTTCGGGTGGAGCAAGGTCAGGAAATTGACTTTGCGTCAATTAGTTGAGGTGGTGAGTTATGGCAGTCGTAAAAAGTAAACCCACCTCAGCAGGTCGCCGGCATCACGTTAAGGTGGTTACCGAGGGGCTCCATAAGGGCAGTCCTTACGCACCCCTTCTTGAGAAAAAATCCAAGACGGGGGGCCGCAACAATCTGGGACGCATCACTACCCGGCACATTGGTGGCGGCCATAAGCAGCATTACCGAAAGATTGACTTCAAGCGCACCAAAGACGGCATTGCCGCCAAGGTGGAGCGCATCGAGTACGACCCCAATCGCAGCGCACACATCGCACTGTTGCTGTATGCCGATGGTGAGCGCCGGTACATTATTGCCCCCAAGGGCGTGCAAGCTGGTGACGTACTCCACTCTGGGTCAGCGGCGCCCATCAAGGCGGGTAATTGCCTGCCTGTTCGAAACATTCCCGTTGGTTCGGTCATTCACGCTATTGAGCTCAAGCCCGGCAAGGGCGCACAAGTGGCACGGTCGGCTGGGGCTTCTGTTCAGTTGGTGGCGCGGGAAGGTCAATACGCCACGATTCGGCTTCGTTCAGGTGAGATGCGTAAAGTGCCCATCGACTGTCGTGCGACTTTAGGCGAGGTATCCAATTCTGAGCATAGCTTACGCAAGTTAGGTAAGGCGGGTGCAGCGCGTTGGCGTGGTGTGCGACCTACTGTGCGTGGTGTGGCGATGAATCCGGTTGATCACCCCCACGGTGGTGGTGAGGGCAAGACTTCTGGTGGACGACACCCCGTAACGCCATGGGGCGTGCCCACCAAGGGTTACAAGACCCGCAAGAACAAGCGTACCGACGGCATGATCGTTCGCCGTCGCGGCAAGAAGTAATCGGTTAGGAGAATCAATACAGTGCCCCGTTCATTAAAGAAAGGCCCCTTTATCGACCTCCACCTGATGAAAAAGGTAGAGGCAGCCGCTGCGGCAAACGACCGCCGACCGATCAAGACCTGGTCACGGCGCTCTATGGTTGCGCCGAACATGGTGGGCCTCACTATTGCAGTTCACAACGGCCGTCAGCACGTGCCGGTTCTCATTAACGAGGACATGGTTGGACACAAGCTGGGTGAGTTTGCCGTTACCCGCACCTTTAAAGGCCACATTGTGGACAAGAAGGCCAAGCGCTAGGGCCGGGTGGAGAGAGAGATGGAAGTAGCAGCCAAGTTGAGAGCGGCCCGTATTTCGGCGCAGAAAGCGCGCCTGGTCGCTGATCAGGTGCGTGGCAAGCCCGTTGGAGAGGCTTTGAGCGTGCTGGAGTTCAGTAACAAGAAAGCCGCCGGCATTGTCCGCAAGGTGCTGAATTCCGCGATTGCAAATGCGGAAAACAACGAAGGTGCCGACGTAGATGAGTTAAGGGTATCGACAATTTTTGTTGACGAGGGGTTCACCATGAAGCGCCTTAAGGCGCGCGCTAAAGGCCGCGGTGACAGAATTTTTAAGCGCACCTGCCATATCACGGTCAAGGTTGCGGATAGCGAGAGCTGAGGAGTCGACCGTATGGGTCAGAAGGTACATCCAACTGGTATCCGCCTGGGCGTAGTCAAGGACCACAACTCTGTGTGGTACGCGGATAGCAAAAACTACGCGCAGAACCTGATCAATGATATTGAGGTTCGTGAGTACATTCTGAAGAAGCTCGATGCAGCCTCTGTCAGCCGAGTCAAGATTGAGCGGCCAGCGCAAACCGCCCGCATTACGATTTTCACCGCTCGCCCGGGCATTGTGATCGGCAAGAAGGGCGAGGATGTCGATGGACTGCGCAAGGAGCTCTCAGAAAAGATGGGCGTGCCGGTGCACATCAACATTGAGGAAATTCGCAAGCCAGATGTCGACGCCAGACTGGTTGCTCAAAACGTGGCTCAGCAGTTGGAGCGTCGCGTTATGTTTCGCAGGGCCATGAAGCGCGTCGTTCAAAACGCGATGCGCCAGGGTGCTGAGGGCATCAAAGTACAGGTCAGCGGTCGCTTGGGCGGCGCAGAAATTGCCCGTACTGAGTGGTATCGCGAGGGCAGAGTGCCGCTGCATACGCTGCGAGCGGATATCGACTATGCCACGTACGAAGCACACACCACCTATGGCGTGATTGGCGTAAAGGTGTGGATTTTTAAGGGCGAGGTCATTGGTGAAGGCGAAGAGGCGTAAGCGCTCGCCGGCCACTAGCCAGTTATCTGATTAAGGAAGTAGAACATGCTGCAACCGAAACGGACCAAGTTCCGCAAGACGCAGAAGGGTCGAAATCGCGGCCTCGCTGAGCGTGGAAGCAAGGTGAGTTTTGGCGAATACGCGCTGAAGTCGACGGGGCGCGGTCGCATCACCGCTCGTCAGATCGAAGCCGCTCGTCGTGCCATGACCCGTCACATCAAGCGTGGCGGAAAAATTTGGATACGCATTTTTCCGGATAAGCCCATTACCGGTAAGCCGCTTGAAGTCAGGCAGGGTAAGGGTAAGGGCAACGTTGAATACTGGGTGGCGCAGATCCAGCCGGGTCGAGTCCTGTACGAAGTGGAGGGCGTGTCAGAGCAGTTGGCGCGCGAAGCGTTTGAACTCGCTGCGGCGAAGTTGCCAGTACAAACCACATTTGTGAAGCGGTCGGTGATGTGATGAAAGCCAGTGAATTGCGAGAAAAGTCCGTCGACGACCTGAATCAGCAGTTGCTCTCCCTGCGGGAAGAGCAGTTCAAGCTGCGCATGGCCAAAGCGACTGGCCAATTAGGGCAGAGCCATTTGCTCAAGCAAACAAAGCGGGATATCGCGCGGGTGAAAACCGTGTTGCAACAGAAGGCGGAACAGTGATGGCAACGACAGAAACCCGTTCACGGACCCTTCAGGGCCGTGTCGTCAGCGACAAGATGGACAAGACCATCACAGTCAAGATCGAGCGCCGCGTTAAGCACCCGGTGTATGGAAAGTACATCACGCGATCCTCAAAAGTGCACGCCCACGATGAGGATAACAAGGCGGGTCTGGGTGACACCGTGTTGGTGGCTGAGTCACGGCCTTTTTCCAAGAGCAAGAGTTGGAAATTAGTAGAGATTGTAGAGACCGCGACCCAGATTTGAGGTTCGGTTAGCGAGGGCGAGTGGCCCAGAGCCACTAGTGGAGTAGAGAAAATGATACAGACGCAGTCGTATCTTGAGGTAGCTGATAACAGTGGTGCGCGTCGCGTGATGTGCATCAAGGTATTGGGAGGTTCCAAGCGTCGATATGCTCGGGTGGGTGACTTGATTAAGGTCACCGTGAAAGAAGCGATCCCGCGCGGAAAAGTGAAGAAGGGCCAGGTGATCACGGCGGTTGTAGTGCGCACCAAAAAAGGCGTTCGACGTCCGGACGGCTCTTTGGTCAAGTTTGATGAGAACGCTGCGGTGCTCCTGAACAACCAAGATGCGCCTATTGGCACGCGGATTTTTGGGCCGGTCACACGCGAGCTTCGCGGTGAGAAGTTTATGAAAATCATTTCCCTTGCGCCGGAAGTGATCTAGGCGGGGAAGGAGAGGGTCAGGTAATGGCGAAGCTCAGAGGTGATGACGAAGTTATCGTTATCGCGGGAAAAGACAAGGGTAAGCGCGGCACCGTGCGTCGCGTAATCGACAGCGACCGCGTTGTTGTCAGCGGCGTGAATATGGTGAAAAAGCATACCAAGCCCAACCCTCAGGCCGGTGTCGCTGGCGGCATTGTCGAGCAGGAGGCGCCGATTCAGGCATCGAATTTAGCCCTGTTCAACAGTAAGTCAGGCAAGGGCGAGCGCGTCGGTTACCGCATAGATGACGGCAAAAAGGTTCGTATTTTTAAGCCATCGGGCGATCTGGTTGACGCCTGATCTGCGTTGGTGAATAGAGGCAGTTGAGAGATGACAGCGCTAAAACAGAAGTACCGCAGCGAAATCGTTCCCAAGCTTCAAGAGGAGCTCGGTCTCGATAACGTGATGGCGGTGCCCCGTATCACCAAGATTACCCTGAACATGGGTGTGGGTGAGGCGGTAGGAGATAAGAAGGTCCTGGAGCACGCCGTGAGCGATATGGAGAAAATCGCCGGTCAAAAAGCGGTGGTGACCAAATCCCGGAAATCCATTGCCGGTTTTAAGATCCGCGACGGATGGCCTATTGGCTGCAAGGTCACACTGCGGGATGAGCGAATGTATGAGTTTTTGGAGCGCCTGATCAATATTGCGATCCCGCGTATCAGAGATTTTCGCGGTGTTAGCCCCAAGCAGTTCGATGGTCGCGGCAATTTCGCTATGGGCGTGACCGAGCAGATTATTTTCCCGGAAATTGACTACGACCAGATCGACAAGTTGCGTGGTATGGACATCACGATTTCAACAACGGCAGCAAACGACGAGCAAGGCCGCGCGTTACTGTCGGCGTTTAATTTCCCATTTAGAAGCTGAGGCAGCAGAGATATGGCCAAGAAATCCATGATTGCCCGTGAGGTGAAGCGCGCCAAAACCGTAGCGAAGTTTGCTGCCAAGCGCGCTCAGTTGAAGGAGCTAATTGCCAATGTCAACGCGTCGGACGACGAGCGATGGGAAGCGCAAATAGCGTTACAAAAACTGCCTCGCAACGCCAGTCCGGTGAGACAGCAGCGTCGTTGTCAGCTCACCGGCCGGCCTCACGGCGTTTACAGAAAATTTGGTTTGTGTCGCAACAAGCTGCGAGAAGCAGCGATGCGAGGCGATGTGCCGGGCCTGGTTAAGTCCAGCTGGTAACGGAGAACGATTGAATGAGCATGCAAGATCCCCTGAGCGATATGTTGACCCGTTTGCGTAATGCGCAAATGGCGGGCAAGCGAACTGTCGATATGCCCGGCTCTAAATTGAAGGTGTCGGTTGCCAAGGTGCTGGAGCAAGAGGGTTACATTGCTGGGCACCGCTATGACGTCAGCAGTGGAAAGCCGCGTTTGCAGATCGATTTGAAGTATTTCGATGGCAAACCGGTGATTGCCGAGATCGAACGCATCAGCAAGCCTTCTCTGCGTCGCTATTCAGGCAAAGATGACTTGCCGTCAGTGCGTGGTGGCTTAGGCGTTGCCATCGTGTCGACGTCCCGTGGCGTTATGACGGACCGCGCTGCGCGCGCTGCGGGTGTCGGGGGCGAAGTCCTCTGCACCGTATTCTGATCCGAAAACAGGAGCGTTAGAGAAATGTCTCGTGTAGCGAACAGCCCTGTGACTCTGCCCAAAGGGGTAGACGTAAAAGTAGAGGGCATAAATTTGATGGTCAAAGGCGGCAAAGGCGCCCTTGATCTGACGTTGACAGAGGGTATTGGGGTCAATGTCGAGGACGAGGTGGCGACAATCACTTTTGACGGTGACGCTCACCGGGCGATGGCGGGGACCACTCGCTCATTGTTGGCCAACATGGTGAAAGGCGTGACAGAGGGCTGGGAGAAGCGTTTAGTGCTGAACGGCGTTGGCTATCGCGCCAAGGCCTCTGGCAAGACCGTCAACCTGACGATCGGTCTTTCGCACCCTGTTGATTATCAGTTGGCCGAGGGGTTATCCGTTGATACGCCCTCTCAGACGGAAATCGTGATCTCTGGTATCGACAAGCAGGCAGTCGGTCAGGCGGCGGCTGAAATACGAAGCTTCCGCCCTCCAGAGCCATATAAAGGTAAAGGCATCCGCTACGCCGACGAGTACGTCAGGCGCAAAGAAGCCAAGAAAAAGTAATCGGGTACCGCGATGAATACCAAGACAAAAGCGCGTTTGCGTCGCGCCAGAAAATCCAGAGTCCAACTGCGCACCGCTGGATCGTTGCGTCTGTCGGTGCACCGAACGCCCAGGCACATCTATGCCCAGGTGATATCCGGGGACAGCAAGACCGTGTTGGCTCAGGCTTCTACGCTGGACAAGGATTTGCGCGCGGGTGCAACTGGCAATGTCACAGCTGCCGCTGCAGTGGGCAAGTTGGTCGCTGAGCGTGCCAAGGCGGCCGGTGTCACTTCAGTGGCATTTGATCGATCGGGCTTTCGATATCACGGGCGAGTAAAGGCACTCGCTGAAGCTGCGCGCGAAGGTGGGCTGGAGTTTTAAGTATGGCGATGAATGACAGAAGGCAGCAGGGCGACCAGCGTACGGAAGGTGACCTGCAGGAGAAACTGGTGCAGGTGAACCGGGTTGCGAAAACCGTCAAAGGCGGTCGCATCATGAGTTTCACAGCGCTCACGGTCGTGGGTGATGGCAAGGGGCGAGTCGGCTATGGCCGCGGTAAAGCGAGAGAAGTTCCCGTCGCTATTCAGAAGGCGATGGAAGCGGCCAGACGCAATATGGTGCAGGTGCAGCTGGTGAACGGCACCCTTCAGTATCCCATCAAATCAGCCCACGGCGCGTCAAAGGTTTACATGCAACCGGCGTCAGAAGGTACCGGGGTCATCGCCGGCGGTGCAATGCGTTCAGTGCTGGAATTAGCTGGCGTCCATAACGTACTGGCCAAGTGCTACGGGTCTACCAACCCTGTAAACGTAGTGCGCGCCACCTTTAAGGGTCTCAGGGATATGAGTTCCCCCGAGGACGTGGCGGCGCGTCGTGGGTTGAGCGTCGAAGAAATCCTCAGCTGAGTATTGGGGCCAAAGTAATGAGTAAAGCAATGATAAAAGTGACACAGGTCCGCAGCATTCATGGCCGCCTCAAGAAGCACCAGGCGTGCGTTGCGGGCTTGGGCCTTCGTCGCATCGGCCACACGGTTGAGGTTGAGGACACGCCCTCTGTGCGCGGCATGATTAATAAAGTCAATTATTTGGTGCGTGTTGAGGGCGAGAGCAATGTCTGACGATATGCGTTTGAACAACCTGAAGCCCGCTCCTGGCGCCAAGCGAAACGCAAAGCGCGTAGGGCGCGGTATTGGCTCAGGTGTGGGCAAGACCGCCGGTCGTGGTCACAAAGGCTTGAAGGCCCGTTCGGGCGGCACCGTGAAGGCGGGATTTGAGGGTGGCCAGATGCCGCTTCAAAAGCGTCTTCCCAAATATGGCTTTACTTCGCGTATTGGCCGCACGACAGCCGAGGTTCGTCTGCACGAGCTGAATCGTGTCGATGGCGATACGGTTGATCTGGAAGCGCTGAAGGCCGCTGACTTGATTAAAGACGACGTCAAGCGCGTGCGGGTGTTTTTGTCCGGTGATATTAGCCGCGCCGTCAATGTGCGCGGGCTGACTGTCACCAAGGGTGCCAAAGCAGCGATCGAAGCCGCTGGTGGGAGCGTCGAGGCTTAAGCCATGGCCAACGGCATGCCATCAATGAATTCGGCCGGCATGGGGGAGCTGTTCGCTCGTCTGCGCTTTGTGTTGATTGCGCTTTTGATCTATCGAATCGGGACTCACATCCCTGTTCCCGGTATCGATCCAGAGCAGCTGGCATCGCTGTTTGATCAGAACCAGGGCACCATCCTGGGGTTGGCTAATGTGTTCTCTGGTGGCGCGCTGGAACGCATGAGTATTTTGGCGTTGGGTATCCTGCCTTACATTTCTGCCTCCATCATTATGCAGCTGATGACAGCCGTGACACCGCAGCTGGAGCAGCTGAAAAAAGAGGGTGAGGCTGGACGCCGCAAAATCTCACAGTGGACGCGATACCTGACCGTGGTGCTTGCCTTGGTGCAGGGTACTGGTATGACCGTAGGCCTTGCCAATCAGGGGCTGACCTATATCTCAGGCCTCAGCTTTTATGTGACAGCGGTGGCCTCGTTGGTGACCGGTGCCGTTTTCATGATGTGGTTGGGCGAGCAGATTACCGAGCGGGGCGTGGGCAACGGTATTTCTTTGCTGATCTTCGCGGGCATTGTTGCGGGTTTGCCTGCGGCCATTGGCCAATCCCTAGAGCAGGCGCGGCAGGGTGAGATCAGCATTTTGATCCTGCTGGGTATTCTCGTTCTCGCGGCGGTAGTCATTTATTTGGTGGTATTTATCGAGCGCGGGCAACGCCGTATTACGGTGAATTACGCCAAGCGGCAACAGGGCCGGCGGATGATGCAAGCTCAGGCGTCGCACCTGCCCCTTAAAGTCAATATGGCGGGGGTCATTCCCGCCATCTTCGCGAGCTCAATTCTGTTGTTCCCGGCTTCTGTTGCGCAGTGGTTTGGTAGCGGCGACAGCGCTGATTGGTTGCAGGATCTGGCGGTCGCGATTGGTCCCGGGCAGCCGCTCAACATCTTGTTGTTCACGGGTTTTATTGTGTTTTTCTGTTTCTTCTACACGGCCCTGATGTTTAACCCCCAGGAAGTCGCCGACAACTTAAAGCGTTCGGGCGCGTTTGTACCCGGTATTCGCCCCGGTCAGCAGACTGCTAACTATATTGATGGTGTGCTCACTCGCCTGACAGTGTTCGGATCGGCCTATATCGCATTGGTGTGTTTGTTACCGCAGTTTCTGGTGGTGATGTTTAACGTGCCCTTTTATTTGGGGGGCACCTCAATGTTGATCGTTGTGGTGGTGGTTATGGACTTCATGGCGCAGGTGCAGAGCCATCTGATGTCACATCAGTACGAAGGCGTAATGAAGAAAGCCAATCTGGGGAGCATGAGTCCTGCAGGTCGGGTGAGATAGGAATCAGGAGTTTTTGATGAAAGTGCGAGCTTCGGTCAAAAAAATGTGCCGTAACTGCAAAGTGGTCAGACGTAACGGCGTGGTGAGAGTGATTTGTTCCTCAGATCCGCGGCATAAGCAGCGTCAGGGTTGATCCTTGATGGCTTGCGACCAAGCAATTAACATGCGCGCCCTTTTGTTGGGTGCGGAGATTGGATGCACCAAGGGGTGTATCCCGAAAACGGTGTGGAGATAAAAGATGGCGCGTATCGCCGGAGTCAATATTCCAGATCACAAGCATGCGGTGATTTCACTCACTCATATTTTTGGCATTGGTCGAACCCAAGCCAAGCGGCTGTGTGAAGTCAGCAATATTCCCGAGACCACCAAGATTGGTGAGCTCTCCGAGGGTGAGCTGGATCAGCTGCGGTCGCTGGTATCGGAGATGAATGTTGAGGGTGACCTGCGTCGCGAGGTATCCATGAATATCAAGCGACTAATGGATTTGGGATGTAATCGCGGGTTGCGGCATCGCAAGGGGCTTCCTTTGCGTGGTCAACGTACCAAGACCAACGCGCGAACCCGGAAAGGGCCACGAAAGCCCATTCGTAAGTAAAAAGGCTGCCATCCGTATTCTGGATGGCCACTTTGGTGGAGCTACATCACGGTTTGTAGCGTCGATATTGAAGCGAGTAGATTTATGGCAAAAAACGCCAAGACAACCAAACGCAAAATCACCAAGCAGGTGGTGGATGGTGTGGCGCATGTTCACGCGTCATTTAACAACACCATCATTACGATCACCGACCGGCAGGGTAATACCTTGAGTTGGGCCACCTCTGGTGGCTCTGGGTTCCGCGGGTCGCGCAAGTCCACCCCCTTTGCGGCGCAGGTTGCCGCTGAGCGCGCGGGTGAGGCGGCCAAGGAGTACGGTCTGCGTAACCTCGATGTGCAGGTGAAGGGACCCGGGCCCGGCCGCGAATCCGCGGTGCGTGCGCTGAATAGCTGCGGCTATAAGATCACCAATATTACTGATGTGACACCGATTCCCCACAACGGTTGTCGCCCACCCAAGAAGCGCCGCGTTTAAGGCGCATAGAGAGGACTTAGCAAATGGCTCGATACATTGGACCGAAGTGCAAGCTCTCCCGCCGGGAGGGTACAGATTTGCAGCTCAAGAGTGGCGTGACTGCGTTTGACAAGAAGTGTAAGTCCGAGACCGCGCCAGGCCAGCACGGTGCGCGTCGTGGCCGCCTGTCGGATTACGGTGTGCAGTTGCGGGAAAAGCAGAAGGTGCGCCGAATTTACGGGGTGCTCGAAAAGCAGTTCAGAAATTATTATAAGGAGGCCGCCCGACTTAAGGGGGCGACCGGCGAGAACCTGCTCCAGCTTCTGGAAAGCCGATTGGATAACGTTGTTTATCGTATGGGCTTTGGTTCAACACGGTCGGAGGCCCGCCAGTTGGTATCTCACAAAGGCATTCTGGTGAACGGTAAAGTGGTCAATATCCCGTCCTATCAGGTGCAGCCGGGTGACGTAGTGTCGGTTCGCGAGAAGGCAAAGAAGCAACTCAGAGTGCAATCTGCTCTCGCCATTGCCGAGCAGCGCGGGGAACCTATTTGGGTGGAAGTCGATGTTGATAAGCTTGAGGGCACGTTCAAGTCGCGCCCTGATCGACAGGATCTATCCAGCGAAATTAACGAAAACCTGATTGTGGAGCTGTATTCGAAGTAATCGTGCTTCGAACGCAATCTAATCCCAATCCCTGATTTAATCGAAGGTGCTTTATGCAAAGTTCGGTCACTGAGTTTCTGACACCCCGCGTCATCAAGGTTGATGAGGCGTCTCCTACACGCGCAACAGTCACGCTGGAACCTCTGGAGCGTGGTTTCGGTCATACGCTGGGTAACGCCCTGCGTCGGATTCTGTTGTCATCCATGCCTGGCTGTGCCATCACAGAAGTGGAGATCGATGGCGTAGAGCACGAGTACTCGGCGATCGAGGGCGTGCAGGAGGATGTCATTGAAATCCTGTTGAATCTGAAGGGCGTGGCGTTGTCGCTTTCTGGCAAGGATTCGGCACAGTTAACCTTGTCTGCCCAAGGTCCCTGTACGGTAACAGCGGCCGACATTCAGGTAGATCACGATGTGGAGATTTCCAACCCGGATCACGTGATTTGTACGGTTACTGATAAGACCCATGTGGCGATTCGCTTAATGGTGCAACGTGGTCGCGGCTACTCTCCTGCTGATGCCCGAGAAAACCCGGAAGATGAAACGCGTTCCATTGGTCGTTTGCCGCTGGATGCGTCTTTCTCACCGATTCGCCGCGTGAGCTACGTGGTGGATTCAGCGCGAGTCGAGCAGCGCACAGACCTCGATAAATTGATTATCGACCTTGAGACCAACGGCACGTTGGATCCAGAGGAGGCGATCCGTCGCGCAGCCACCATCCTGCAGCAGCAGCTGGCTGTATTTGTTGACCTCGAGGGCGAAGCGCAGGCGGCTGCGACAGAGGCTGCCGAGGAAGTGGATCCGATCCTGCTTCGACCGGTCGACGATCTGGAGCTGACCGTTCGCTCAGCCAATTGCCTCAAGGCCGAGAATATTTATTACATCGGCGATCTGGTGCAGCGCACCGAGGTTGAGTTGCTCAAGACCCCGAATCTGGGCAAGAAGTCGCTGACCGAAATCAAAGACGTGCTCGCTTCACGTGGCCTGTCATTGGGTATGCGCCTCGAAGCCTGGCCGCCGGCTAGTCTGAAGAACGACGAGCGTCTGCTCAGCGTTTGATAAGGAATAACGCCCGGTAAGGCCGGGCATCATTTGGAAGGAATAGAGTCATGCGTCATCGCCATAGCGGACGACAACTGAATCGCAACAGCTCTCACCGGAAAGCCATGTTTCGCAACATGACGGTGTCTCTGGTGGAGCACGAGCTGATCAAGACGACCTTGCCCAAGGCAAAGGAGCTTCGCAGCTATGCCGAGCCGCTGATTACGCTGGCCAAAAAGGACAGCGTTGCCAATCGGCGTCTGGCGTTTGACCGCACGCGCTCCAAAGCCGCGGTGGGCAAGCTGTTTGAGGAGTTGGGTCCCCGATACCAGGAGCGACCGGGTGGCTACATTCGTATCCTCAAGTGTGGCTTTCGTACTGGTGACAAGGCGCCGATGGCGTTTGTGGAGCTGGTGGACCGACCTCAGCCCGAAATTGAAGACGACGAGGTGGTAGAAGAGTCCGCTGAGGACTGATTCGACCTGCTCGATGAGCCCTCTCCGGCGCGCCCGAGGGGGCTTTTTTTTGCCCGTTGAATAGCGGTTGGCGGTTCGTTGATGCCGGGATGTCATCCAGATCCATGAGGCGCCTGTGACGCTGAATGAGGCGTATTTCCCTCGATTGGTGATATGACCAGCATCTGACTATGTGCTCGATTTAAGTGAGCCAAATCATGCAGTTAATGATGGTGGGGGGCTTTTTTTTGGGGTGGCTGTTTGGCGCGGCTGTGTTCAGTGCTGGGCTTTATGAGTCAGCGCTTGCCTAATCACAGCCTTTTGAAGCGCGATCCGTTGAACGCCAAGCATCGACCTTGGTGAAAAATGGCGTTCGGGTCTTCCCTCACGCCGCCTTGGATCGCGTCTTGGTGGAAGAGGCCTTCTTGGTTGCAGACTTTTTCGGTGCAGGGAGCAGAGGCGCCAGAAAAAGCCCGGTATGGGAGGCCTTGGTCGCTGCGACCTCCTCAGGCGTGCCGGTGGCGATGATTTGCCCGCCGCCGGAGCCCCCCTCAGGCCCCAGATCAATGAGCCAGTCAGCTGTTTTGATGACATCCAGATTGTGCTCGATGATCACCACCGTATTGCCACCGTCTCTGAGCCTGTGCAGTACTTCGAGCAGCTGCCGAATGTCCTCAAAGTGCAGGCCAGTCGTGGGCTCGTCAAGGATGTAGAGCGTGTTACCCGTGTCGCGCTTGGAGAGTTCACGCGATAGTTTGACCCGCTGCGCTTCGCCCCCAGACAGCGTGGTCGCGGCCTGACCGAGGCGGATATAGGAGAGCCCAACGTCCATCAGAGTCTGCAGTTTGCGGTGGATAGCGGGCACAGCTTCAAAGAAAGACAGCGCGTCTTCTACCGTCAGATTTAGTACCTCGGAGATGTTGAGATCCTTGAATTTGATCTCCAGTGTTTCCCGGTTGTAGCGCTTGCCTTTACAAACATCGCAGGGCACATAGATATCGGGGAGAAAATGCATCTCGACTTTTGTGACCCCGTCGCCCTGACAGGCCTCGCAGCGCCCGCCGCGCACGTTAAAGCTGAAACGCCCGGGTTTGTATCCTCTTGAGCGCGCTTCCTGAGTGCCCGCAAAAAGCTCGCGAATCGGCGTAAAGATGCCGGTATAGGTGGCGGGATTGGAGCGCGGTGTGCGACCGATTGGGCTCTGGTCGATGTCGATGCATTTATCGAGTTGCTCGAGTCCTTCAATATCGCCATGGGCGGCGGCCTTCAATGTGGTCGCGCCGTTCAGTGCGGTGGCGGCCAGCGGGTAGAGTGTGCCGTTAATGAGCGTTGATTTGCCTGAGCCTGAGACGCCAGTCACGCAGGTGAGAAGCCCAAGTGGCAGCTCCAGCGTGACGTTCTGCAGATTATTGCCCCGCGCCCCACTGATACGAATGTTGTGCTGTGGTTTGGCAGCGTGACGCTTTGCCGGGACGGCAATCGAGCGCTTACCTGACAGGTAGGCCCCGGTCAGTGACTGCGAATTATCGATCACGTCCTGCATGGTTCCGGAAGCCACGACTTCGCCACCGTGTACGCCGGCGCCGGGCCCGATATCGATGATGTGGTCCGCGTTACGGATCGCGTCCTCGTCGTGTTCCACCACTAATACGGTGTTACCCAAATCTCGCAGATGAATCAGCGTTCTGAGCAGGCGCTCGTTGTCGCGCTGGTGTAGCCCGATGGACGGTTCATCGAGAATGTACATGACCCCCACCAAGCCGGCGCCAATCTGGCTGGCCAAACGGATGCGTTGGGCTTCGCCGCCCGACAGCGTCTCTGCGCTGCGGTTGAGCGAGAGGTAGTTAAGGCCCACGTCGACCAGAAACCGGTAGCGGGCGCGGAGCTCCTTCAGAATTTTGTCGGCAATTTCGCCTTGTCGTCCCGGTAGCTCCAATGCGTCGAAGTAGGCCTGGGCCTCACCTACTGGCAGCGCCGTTATGCTGGGTAAGGTACGGTCATCAACGTAGACGCTGCGCGCGTCGGCACATAAACGGGTGCCATTACAGCTTTTACAGGCGGCGGTAGAAACATACTTGGCCAGCTCATCGCGCACGGAAGAGGATTCGGTTTCGCGGTAGCGTCGATCCATATTCGGGATGACGCCTTCAAATACGTGAACCCGCTTGAACACCGTGCCACGGTCATTGATGTAAGAGAATTCAATTTCCTCGCCACCACTGCCGTATAAAATGATGTCGCGATGTTTTTGGCTGAGGGTATTGAACGGCGCCTCCATATCAAAGCCGTAATGTCCAGCCAAAGAGCGAAGCAGGTGGAAGTAATAGACGTTTCGGCGATCCCAGCCGCGGATGGCGCCCTCGGCGAGGCTCGCCTCGGGATGCAGGACAACACGGCTCTCGTCGAAAAATTGGGTGACGCCCAGGCCGTCACAACCGTCGCACGCCCCCGCCGGATTGTTAAAGGAGAACAGCCTCGGCTCCAGTTCATCGATGGAGTGGCCGCAGCTGGGGCAAGCGTAACGTGCCGAGAAAAGCGTCTCGGGGCCGTCGTCCTCCATCGGCGCAATGGCCGCCACCCCGTCGGTCAGTTCAAGGGCCGTCTCAAAGGACTCCGCAAGCCGCAATTTAAGGTCCTCCCGCACCTTGAATCGATCAATGACCACATCAATGCGATGCTTCTTTTTTTTGTCTAATGTGGGCACGTCGTCCAGATCGACGACGATGCCATCCACCCTGACGCGAATAAATCCTGCCGCGCGCATCTGCTCAAATATATGCAAATGCTCACCCTTTCGGTCGCGCACTACCGGTGCCAACAGCATGAGTTTGCTGCCCTCCGGGAGCGCCAGTACCGCATCGACCATCTGTGACACGGTTTGAGCCTTCAAGGTCACCCCGTGTGTCGGGCAACGCGGATCACCGACACGTGCAAAGAGCAATCGCAGGTAATCGTAGATTTCCGTGATGGTGCCGACGGTAGATCGAGGATTATGCGAGGTCGACTTTTGTTCGATGGAGATCGCGGGGGAGAGGCCTTCAATGTGATCGATATCGGGCTTTTCCATCATGGACAAAAACTGACGCGCGTAGGTCGATAGCGATTCCACATAACGGCGCTGTCCTTCCGCGTAAAGCGTATCGAAGGCCAGCGAGGATTTGCCAGAGCCCGACAAGCCCGTGATCACAACCAGCTTGTCTCTGGGGATATCGAGATCAATATTCTTGAGGTTGTGAGTTCGTGCGCCGCGAACCTCAATGGTATCCATGGGTTTTCCTAGGGGAATTTCTGGCAACGAAACAGTATACGGTGATCCGAGGGAGACGGACTGTCGCGGCCAACTTTTTACCCCGTGGTACAATGAAATCTCGCCCACGCGACGATAATTGTGCTTTCCAAAGAACCATTTGATGCTACTGAGCGCCGCGCGGTCACCGGGTTGGCGTGTTTGTACTGCCTACGAATGCTGGGCTTGTTCATGGTTTTGCCGCTATTTGCGGTGTATGCGCAGGAGCTCGCGGGCGCCAGCTCAGCCAGTATCGGTCTTGCGCTGGGGGCCTATGGGTTGACTCAGGCTGTACTGCAGGTGCCCTTGGGATGGCTTTCCGATCGAATCGGTCGTAAGCCAGTGATTGTCGCTGGGCTATGCCTTTTGATTTGCGGCAGTATGGTCGCAGCGGTTGCTGAGACGCTGACGGGTCTCGCTTTTGGTCGTTTATTGCAGGGGTCCGGTGCAATTGCATCTGCAACCATGGCATTGGCAGCCGATTACACACGGGTAGAGCAACGCACCAAAGCGGCCGCGATTATCGGTGCCAGTATCGGCATATCTTTCGCGCTGGCTTTGGTGGTGGGGCCGTTGTTGGCGTCATGGAATGGGCTATCCGGTGTGTTTGAAGTGACCGCCGTCATGGGGGCCTTGGGCCTCCTGGTCGTGATTTTTTGGTTGCCGACCACACCGGCGCTGTCTGATGGCGGTCGTGCGCACCTCGCCGATCGCCAACGCTTGGGAGAGGCGCTCTGGGGCCGCGGCTTGGGCATACTCTACGCCAGCATCTTTTGCCTGCATTTGTTACTGATGGCCGCGTTTACCGCTATCCCCTCGATTATGAGCGAGCAGGTTGGATTGCCCGCGGAGCACCATGCATGGATGTATCTCGCCACCTTGATCGTGGCCTTGCCCGGCGTGGCGTTGCTGATCCGGCGCCGTGGCGCGCAGCAAGATCCCAGGCCCGTTATGGGCGTGACTATCGTGTTGGCGGTAACGGGCCTATTCGTTGCCTTAGCCGCTGATGCGCTATCCCTGCTGGGTTTGGGCCTTGTGCTATTTTTTGTTGGGTTTACTGCGCTGGAGACGCTGTTGCCGGCGTTGGTGTCTATTTTCGCGCCCGTGTCCCTCCGGGGAACCGCTATGGGGGTTTTTTCGAGCGCGCAATTTTTCGGGGTGTTCAGTGGCGGCCTCTTGGGGGGCGCTGCCTTGCAATGGGGTGGCGCGTGGGCGCTTTTTGCGCTGCTCATGGGACTCGCGGGCCTGTGGTTGGCTGGCGTTTGGCGCTATGCCCGGGCGCCCGTGGTGGCGCTATAAGCGCGCAATTGACAGAGATTGATGTACCCGTCAGCTGGCAGCGTTGCTATAGTCTCTAGCATCATGGATAAAGCTGGGCGTAGCCGAACCGTGCTGCCCCGATGAAATTTTGGAGAACCCTATGGCCTCGCGTGGCATAAACAAAGTGATTTTGGTCGGGAATTTGGGTAATGACCCTGAGCATCGCGTGCTACCGTCCGGTGGTGGTGTCACCAATATCAGTCTTGCGACTTCGGAAAGCTGGCGAGATAAGAATACGGGTGAGCAGCAAGAGCGAACCGAGTGGCACAGGATAGTGTTTTTCAATCGGCTGTCAGAGATCGCTGCCGAGTACTTGCGAAAGGGCTCGAAGGTGTATGTCGAGGGGTCCCTGCGAACGCGCAAGTGGCAAGATCAGTCTGGTCAGGATCGGTACACAACCGAGATCGTTGCTCAGGAAATGCAGATGCTTGATAGTCGCGGTGGGATGCAGGACGGTGGCGCGTATCAGTCGACTCCCGCAGCAGCGGCACCTGCCGCAGCGCCTTCCGGTAATTCCGCGCCTATTGATTTTCCGGAAGACGATATTCCCTTCTAGTCTTGGGGCATTTTGATGCCCGTTAATGGAATGGTCTGATTGCCGTGCGTATCTTGGTTTTAGGCTTGGACTCTCCTTTGGGTTTTTCCCTTCGCGCGTTCGCAGCGCCTCTTATGCGCCACGAAATCATTGGCGTGGATATGGATGCAACGCGTTGGCGTCGTGAGAGGCAGGTAAAAAAACTCGTTCGACGGCAAAGCGCTGATCTGATTCTGGATGCACGTCTGGTTACCCAGATTGATGGCGTAGACCCCGTGGGGCAGCCGGATCTTGAGCGCACACGATGGCTGGCTAGTTTGGCGGCGCGGGATCAAATCCCCTATTTTTTTCTTTCCAGTGCACGGGTTTTTTCCGGCATCTTGACCCGACCCTATCGCGAGACTGATCAACCCGACGCAACTGACTCGGTTGGACGGACCCTGATGGAGGTGGAGCAGTTGTTGAAGGACACTCTGGAGGAGATTTTTATTTTGCGACTGGGTTTGATGTTTGGCGGTCGCCGACCCAATCCCCTTGCCAGAGCGCTTGATGCACTCGCCAGAGGCGATAGGATCAAAGTGAGTGAGCAAGTCAGGGGCAGCCCAGTGCATGTCGCAGAGGTGGCCCGTGTGATTCACGGCGTTATCGATCAGTTGGGTGCGGGAGCGCCGAGTGCGGGGCTCTACCACTACAGCGGTATCGGCGAGGTCAATGCGTATTCTTTTATGGAGACGGTTTTGGCCAATGCCTCACAATACGAACCTTTCCAGGGCGCGCGTGATCTCATGGACTTGACCAGTGATGGCACGGGTATCACCAACAGCTTGAGTCTCGATTGTGCCGAGATACGCCATCAGTTTGGTATACAGCAATTGGGCTGGCGAGAGTTTGTTCCGAGAGCGGTGCAACGCTACATTGAGCTCTACGCAGAGGGGTGAGCAAGACATCATGAGCGCAAACTTAAAAGCAGCCGTGCTGACAGTGAGTGACACCCGCACTCCCGAGACGGATACGTCCGGGGCGTTTTTGGAAGAGGCGCTCTCTGCTGCTGGGCACGATGTGGTCGATCGTCAGATTGTGATTGACGATATTTACCAACTGCGGGCTACGCTCTCTCGTTGGATTGCGGACCCGGGGGTGGAGGTCGTATTGACAACCGGCGGTACGGGTTTTTCAGGACGTGATTCCACTCCAGAGGCGGTCGCTCCGCTCTTTGACAAAGTGATTGAGGGATTCGGAGAGGTATTTCGATCACTGAGCCATGCTGAAATCGGCTCTTCGACCATACAGTCCCGGGCGTTGGCGGGTATGGCTAATGGCACGGTGATTTTCTGCATGCCGGGATCGACCGGGGCCTGTCGCACCGCGTGGGAGGGCGTGCTTCGGGACCAGCTCGACAGTGAGCACCGACCCTGTAATTTCGTCGGGGTGTTGCGGGGGCACTGATAATGCCGCTTACCCCCCTCGCCGAAGCGCTTGAGATTATCCTCGGCACGGTCGCAGCTGCGCCCCATTCAGAGCAAGTGGGGCTGGAGGATGCCCTCAATCGATATGTTGCCCAAGACGTTATTGCGCCTTGTGCGGTGCCGCCTGCAGATAACAGCGCGATGGATGGCTATGCCGCTCGCAGCAAGGATTTGCCCGGCCTGTTGCCCGTGAGTCAACGAATCCCCGCCGGACATCCCCCGGCAGCATTGGCGCCGGGCACGATAGCAAGGATTTTCACCGGTGCGGAGGTGCCGTCCGGGGCTGACGCGGTCATCCCTCAGGAGGCGGCCGAAGTCATCGAAGCAGGTATTCGATTGCCGCCCGCCAAGGTTGGGCAGCATATCCGGCCGCGGGGCGATGACATTCAACCCGGAGATTGTTTGGTGGCCCAGGGCCAGTGCTTGCGGCCACAGGATGTCGGCTTGCTCGCCTCGGTTGGGATCCATTCGGTATTGGTTTATCAGCCTTTGCGGGTGGCCGTATTCACAACCGGTGATGAATTAAGGGACCCAGGACAGGGTGAACTTGGACCAGGGCAAATCTTCAACAGCAACCGTTTTGCGCTGGCGCATCAGATGCGGGCGCTGGGCATGGAAGTGACTGAAAACCGCCATCTGCCCGATATCCCCGCTCAGATCTCGTCTGCGCTACAAAGTGCCGCAGGCCGCGCTGATTGTATCGTGACAGTCGGTGGTGTGTCGGTGGGGGAGGAGGACCATGTTCGGGGCGCGATCGAGAAGCATGGATCTCTGTCGCTGTGGCGGTTGGCGATCAAACCGGGCAAGCCACTGGCATTCGGCGAGGTGTGCGGTACCCCCGTTTTTGGTTTGCCCGGTAACCCGGTATCGGCCTGGATTACTTTTGCTCTCGTCGCCAGACCTTGGTTGATCAGGCGCCAAGGGGGGACATTACCGGCGGTGCCTCGCTTCCCCGTGCAGGCAAGCTTTTCGCTCTCGCGCCCCGGCACCCGAGAGGAGTTCTTGCGCGTCTGCCTGATTGGTCAAGGTCGGGGGATGCGAGCGGCGCTGACGGGGAGTCAGAGCTCTGGTGTCCTAACCAGCTTGGGGCAAGCTGACGCGTTGGCAGTGATTCCGGCGGGTACCGCAGTGGAGGAGGGAGATTGGCTGGAGGTCATTCCCTTAAATGCGTTGTGGCAACCGGGATACGGATAGGCTCAGGCCCGATACCGGCGAAAGATCAAGGTCGCGTTGGTGCCGCCAAAGCCAAAGCTATTGGACATCACCTGCTCAAGACCCGCATTCTCAACGCGTTCCAGGGCGATTGGCATGCCGGCGGCGCCCTCGTCCAGCGTGTCTATGTTGGCCGAGGCAGCAATAAAATCCGACTGCATCATCAGCAGCGAGTAGATCGCTTCCTGAACGCCTGCCGCGCCCAATGAGTGACCTGACAAGGATTTAGTCGAACCGATGACTGGGGCGCTGTCGCCAAATACCATTCGCAGTGCGTTGAGCTCCTGAATATCGCCAGCCGGTGTGCTGGTGCCGTGGGCATTAATGTAGTCGACGTCGCCGTCCAGCCCCTGCATCGCCTGCTGCATGCATCGCACTGCTCCCTCACCGGAGGGGGCGACCATGTCATAGCCATCCGAAGTGGCGCCATAGCCCACTAACTCGGCGAGAATATCGGCGCCTCGGGCTTGTGCATGACTCAGGGATTCCAGCACCAACATACCGCCACCACCCGCAATAACAAAGCCGTCCCGGTCAGCGTCGTAGGCCCGTGACGCACGCTGGGGAGTGTCATTGTACTGGGTCGATAGCGCTCCCATTGCGTCGAAGAGCGCGCTCATGGTCCAGTGCAACTCCTCGCCGCCCCCCGCGAAGACCACATCTTGCTTACCCAGTTGAATAAGCTCCATGGCATGACCAATACAGTGTGCGCTCGTAGAGCAGGCGGAGGAGATCGAATAATTCACGCCCTTGATCTGGAAAGGCGTGGCAAGGCAGGCCGAGACGGTACTGCCCATGGTCTGTGTCACGCGGTAGGGCCCCACCCGGCGTATACCCCGTTCCCTCAATATATCGGCTGCCTCGACCTGGTTGGATGAGGAGGCGCCGCCAGACCCCGCCACAATGCCGGTGCGAGGATGAGAGACTTGCTGTTCTGTCAGCCCAGACTGCGCAATGGCCTGCTGCAGGCTGAGGTAGGCGTAGCCAGCCGCATCTCCCATAAATCGCCATTGCTTTCGATCGATGTGCTCAGACAGGTCAATCTGGGGGATCCCCGCGATATGGGATCGCATGCCCGCGTCAATGTGCGCTTGGCACATGGCAATACCGGATTTGCCCTCGAACAAGGCATGCTTTACGGCAGATGCATCATTGCCCAAGCAAGAAATGATTCCCATACCAGTAACGACGACACGCTCAAGCATTACAGCGTCTCCGTATTCTGAAAGAGGCCTACACGCAGGTCCGCAGCGGTATAGATGACCTCGCCATCAACCGACACCGAGCCGTCGGCGATACCCATAACCAGCTTCCTCTCAATCACGCGCTTCATGTGGATGTGGTAGCGCACTACCGAGTGGCTTGGCAAAATCTGCCCAGTGAACTTGACTTCACCCGATCCCAAAGCGCGGCCCCGTCCCGGATTACCACGCCAGCCGAGAAAAAATCCCACCAATTGCCACATGGCATCGAGACCCAGGCACCCGGGCATCACCGGGTCCCCGGGGAAGTGGCAATCAAAGAACCAAAGATCCGGATGGATGTCGAGCTCGGCAATCAGCTCTCCTTTACCCGCGGCACCACCTTCAGAGCTGATGTGTGTGATGCGGTCAACCATCAGCATATTATCCACCGGGAGTTGGGCGTTCCCCGGCCCAAACAGCTCGCCCATGCCACATGCAATCAACGCCGCTTTGTCATAATGAGACTGGGGGACAAAGGTCGTGCGTTCAGTCATGGCCTTGGGTTTCCATCAGGGGTGCGGTGGTCTTTGGGGGGCTCGGCAGGTATTGAGGTGAAGCGCCGCCTAGGGGCGCAGATTGTAGAGCAATGCAGCGACAGGATCCAGACGGGAGGAGGATCGTGCGAGGCGGGGTAAAATCCGGCTTACCCCGAGATCTGTTGCGGGCGCCATAGGTGAAAAAAGCCTGAGGTTCCAGTAGCATCGCCGTCTCCCTTACTAGCTGCTCGCACTTATGCTCGTCCCTGTTCTACTGTCTGGTGGTGTTGGAAGCCGCTTGTGGCCTGTGTCTCGGGCCGCGCGGCCTAAGCAGTTCTTGCCCTTGGGGGGCGAGGGCTCGATGCTGCAGGAGACCCTGCGGCGTTTGCAGGGCCTCGATTCCCAACCTCCGGTGGTGGTCTGCAATGCCGAACATCGATTTATGGTCGCCGAGCAGCTGCGTGGGGAATCCACTGCGTCTCCAGAGATCATCCTGGAGCCTGCCGGTCGCAATACCGCGCCGGCCATCGCCTTGGCGGCGCTCCACCTCAGCATGACCCAACCCGAATCCCTGTTGCTGGTGTTACCGGCCGATCACCACATCGTTGAGCCAGCGCGGTTTCGTGACGCTGTGATGCGGGCTGCAGCGCATGCGCAGGAGGGCTGCTTGATGACTTTTGGCGTGGTGCCGACCCGAGCGGAAACCGGCTACGGCTATGTGCGAGCGGGGGACAGATTGTCGGAGGGAAACTTTCATCTGACGGAGTTTGTTGAGAAGCCGGACCTGGCTACCGCGGAATCTTACATCGCTTCAGGGAGCTACTATTGGAACAGTGGCATGTTTTTGTTCCGAGCAGACCAGTACCTTGCGGAGCTGGCGCGGTATCAGCCCGATATGCTGGCCGCCTGCGAGAGGGCCATGGCAGGTGCTGAGCGGGATCTCGATTTTATACGTCCTTTGGCACCGGCGTTCCTGGCCTCCCCAGCGGATAGCATCGACTACGCGGTAATGGAAAAAACCGAACACGGTGGAGTGGCCGCGCTCGATTGCGGGTGGAGTGATGTCGGCGCGTGGTCGGCCCTGTGGGAACTGGGGCAGAGTGATGAGCGCGGCAACGTGACCCAGGGCGATGTGGTACTGCAAGACGCGCAGGACAGTTATGTGCGCAGCCAAAGTAGGCTGGTGACCGCGCTGGGTATCGAAGATCTTGTGATCGTCGAGACGCCAGATGCTGTAATGGTCAGCCCCAAGCACCGGGTGCAGGACATCAAACAGCTGGTCGATACCCTGACTGAATCAGATCGTTCCGAGGCGACGCTGCATCATCGGGTGTTTCGACCCTGGGGGGCGTATGAGTCGCTGGTGGTCGGGGAGCATTTTCAGGTAAAGCGGCTTACCGTGAATCCTGGGCAAACATTATCCTTACAATTGCACCATAAACGCGCGGAACACTGGGTCGTGGTATCCGGCGTAGCGGATATTGTCCGAGGGGAGGAGCAATTGACCCTGGGGCCCGATGAATCCACCTATATCCCGCTGGGGATGAAACATCGATTGGCCAATCGTGGCGATGTCCCCCTTGAAGTTATCGAAGTTCAGTCCGGATCGTATTTGGGGGAGGACGATATTGTCCGTTTTGATGATGTGTACGGCAGGGAGGAACCCGCCTCGTGATTAAAAAATGTTTGTTTCCGGTGGCGGGGTACGGCACTCGCTTCCTTCCGGCGACCAAAAGTATGCCCAAGGAAATGCTGCCGGTGGTGAATAAACCGCTGGTGCAGTATGGCGTAGAGGAAGCCATCGAGGCAGGCATGTTGAACTGTGCCTTGGTGACGGGCCGGGGCAAGCGCGCTATCGCCGACCATTTTGACATCAGTTATGAGTTAGAGCACCAGATTGCCGGTTCTTCCAAGGAGCAATACCTCGAGGGGATCCGCGACGTGATCGACCGCGGTGTGTTCACCATGGTTCGTCAGCGCGCAATGTTGGGTCTGGGCCACGCCATCCTAACGGGAGAGCCCTTGATTGGGGATCAACCCTTTGGCGTGGTGTTGTCAGATGACTTATGTCTGAACGGCAGCGGCCCCGGGGTGCTGGCGCAAATGGCGGCGCTGTATGAAGAGTTTCAATGCTCGATCGTCGCGGTACAAGAGGTGCCGATGGCAGATATTGAGCAGTACGGTGTGGTGGCGGGTAGCGCTGAGCGCGAGGGGCTGACCCGGGTCAGTGAAATGGTGGAAAAACCGCCCCCCGAGGAGGCACCCTCTAACCTGGCAGTGATTGGCAGATACATTCTGACGCCAGACATTTTCGACATTATTCGCAGTACGCCGCCAGGGCGAAATGGCGAGGTACAGCTGACCGATGCCTTGCAGGAGCAGGCCAACGAGGGGCGCGTACTTGCTTATCAGTTTGAGGGGCAGCGCTTTGACTGCGGCAGTGTGCCCGGATTTGTGGAGGCGACCCAGCACGTCTATGAACATTACTACGGTCGCGACGCATGACTGTCCCCCTCGATTGTTTTAAGGCCTACGATGTCCGTGGGCGCATTCCAGACCAATTGAATGAAGAGATTGCCTACCGCATTGGTCAGGCATACGCCCAGGTCATTCAGCCCGGTACCGTGGTGGTGGGACATGACATTCGCCTGACCAGCGAATCGATCAAGGGGGCGCTGGTTGAGGGACTCCGTCTGCAGGGTGTCTCGGTGCAGGACATCGGTCTGTGCGGTACCGAGGAGATTTATTTTGCGACCGCTCACCTCGGTGTTGGCGGCGGCATTGTGGTGACTGCCAGCCACAACCCCAAGGACTACAACGGCATGAAATTTGTCAGGGAGGGCGCCCGTCCCATCTCTGGGGACTCTGGGTTAGCGGATATTCGCGCTCTGGCAGAGGATAATCAATTTGAAGCCGCGACGTCGCGAGGTGAGTACGCCACCGTCGATACGCGAGGCGCTTACGTACAGCATCTTTTGTCCTACGTCGATGTTACCGCGCTCGAGCCGTTAAAAATTGTCTGCACTGCCGGTAACGGCGGGGCGGGGAGCGTTATCGATGCGCTTGAGCCACACCTCCCCTTTAACTTCATCAAGGTGCATCACGAGCCAGACGGTGAGTTTCCAAACGGCGTCCCCAATCCGCTATTGGTGGAGAATCGCGCCGTGACAGCCGACCGGGTGATTGCAGAGGGGGCTGACTTGGGTATCGCCTGGGACGGTGATTTTGACCGCTGCTTTTTCTTTGACAGCTCAGGCCATTTTATCGAGGGTTATTACATCGTGGGATTGCTGGCCGAGGCCTTTTTGTCACGATTGGGGCCTCAGAAAATCGTGCACGATCCCCGCCTAACCTGGAATACCCAAGCTATTGCGCGTGCCGCTGGGGGCGAACCTGTACTGAGCAAAACCGGCCACGCTTTCATTAAAGAGCGTATGCGGGAGGTCGACGCGGTGTACGGCGGCGAGATGTCCGCGCACCACTATTTTCGAGACTTCGCCTACTGTGACAGCGGTATGATCCCCTGGTTGTTAATCGCGGGCTTAATGTCTCAAACGAAGCAGACGCTCTCAGAGCTCGTCACCGCCAGACAGAGCGCTTTTCCCTGCTCAGGGGAAATCAATCGCGAGGTGACTGACCCCCCATCGCTGCTAGCGGCCGTTGAATCGCAATACGGCGCCCAGGCAATAGCCATCGAGCGGCTGGACGGGTTGGGTATGGAGTTTGCGGACTGGCGTTTTAATTTGCGCATGTCCAATACGGAGCCCGTGGTTCGGCTCAATGTGGAATCCCGGGGCGATGAAGCGCTGATGGCGGAAAAGACGAAAGCGCTGTTGTCTATGATCGACGCCTAGTCAAGTCTCGGGATTGGCCTCTCGCCAGGCCTTCACCGCGGCCAACGTGGCGGGGTCCGCAGCCACCGTCACCTCATCGCCACGCAGCAGAGCTTGCATATCGGCGGCGATGGCTTTGCCCAGTTCCACGCCCCACTGATCAAAGGAATTGACGCCCAGTAATACCCCGAGAAAGTAGGTTTTGTGTTCATAAGCAGCAAGCAGTGCGCCCAAGGACTCGGGCGATACGCTGTCTATCGTGAGAAACGAGTGGCTGTAATTACCGGGCAGCTCGAATTGTCGACTGGCCTCCTCAGAAAAATTGCGTTCAGCGCCGAGTCGACGGGCCTCCTCCGTGGAACGCCCGATCATCAGCGCTCGGCTCTGAGCAAGCGCATGAGCAGCGAGCGCCCGGCGGGCCTCCTGATCACCATCGTCAGCCGACAGGGGTAAAAGTATGTCCGCGGTGAAGGATCGGGTGCCCTGATGCAACAGCTGATAGTACGAGTGTTGCCCGATGGTGCCAGCTGAGCCCCACAACACGGGCGCCGTGTGATGTGCCAACCGTTTGCCCTCGGGCGAGACGCGCTTGCCATTACTTTCCATTGTCAGTTGTTGCAAAAAATCCGGCAACCGCGCCAGTCGCTGGGCGTAGGGCAGAACAACGTGGGTATCGGTCTTTAGGTATTGGGTTTGCCACAGTTCGAGCAGCGCCATCATCATCGGCAGGTTGTCCCTCGGTGGCGACGCTGCGGTATGCTCATCGATCGCGCGGGCGCCTTGCAGCAAACGTGAAAAAACAGACCATCCCAGAGACAGCGGGATGGAGATGCCGATTGCCGACCAAAGCGAATATCGTCCACCCACCCAGTCCCAGATAGGGAAGCACCGCTCTGGCAAGACGTTCCATTCCCCTGCCCGGGCAACCTGCGTTGTTACTGCAATAAGGTGGCGCCCCAATGTCTCCATGGTGGCCCCTGCCGCGATCAGCCAGGCGCGAGCCCTGATGGTATTGGACAGCGTTTCTTCGGTGTTAAACGATTTGGAGCAAATGACAAAGAGGGTGCGGGCGGGGTCCAGCGTTTGCAGTGTGTGGTCGAGATCGTGGGGGTCAATATTGGCCACGAAATGGGCGCGCAGGTGCGCATTCGGGTGCCCCAGGGCCTCGCAGGCCAGCCGCGGCCCCAGATCCGACCCGCCGATGCCAAGGTTGACCACATCCGTAAAAGATTGGCCGTCAAAACCCGTAGCGGCCCCGCAGTGAACCGCTTCAACCAAGTCCGACATGCGCGACAAGGTCTCCTCCACCTGTCCAAACAGCGCGGGCTGCGCGTCCGCTGCACAGCCGCGAAGCAACGTGTGCAGCGCAGCCCGGCGTTCCGAGGTGTTTACTTCGTCGCCCCTGATCAGGGCCGCAAATGCCTGGGGCAGGTCCCGCGCGTTGGCCAATTCGAGTAAGGCCTGCCATGCGTCGCGATCCAGCAGGTGCTTGCTAAAGTCCAGAACCAGCCCCTCAGCGCTGCAGCGGTACTGTGCCGAGCGATCGGGCTCGCTATCGAAGAGCGCTTCAATGCGCTGTGCTTTGAGGGCCGCAGCAGCGGCCTCCATGCGTTGTTGCAGTGGCAAAGGTGCGACCATTATCAACCGGGGCGATCCACCGCTTGCATTGCCATCAGGCGCAAATTTTCGCGGGCAGAGGAGTGATCAAGCACGTCCAAGGCATCAATCGCCTTATGCTGGTGGTTCAAGGCAGCCTCGCGCGTGGCGTCGAGTCCCCCGGTGCGCTGGATAACCGTCATGACCTCGGGAAAGGCGCTTGCATCTTTGTTGCGCAGCGCCTCACCCACGATGCGGCGGTCGTCTGCATCACCTACCGTCATTGCATGCAGCAGGGGGAGGGTGATTTTGCCCTCATTGAGGTCATCGCCAATATTTTTGCCCGTTAGTGTGGGGTCTCCGGCGTAATCAAGCAGATCGTCAGCCAACTGGAACGCGATGCCCAGATTCATACCATAGTCGTGCAATGCGGCAGCGACGTTGTCGGCTGCATCGTGCAGCAGGGCGGCGCCGTGGCAGGCGGCAGCGAACAAAGCGGCGGTCTTGCGACGAATAATCTCCTGATACTGATCTGCCTGTGTTTCGGGGTCCCCTGCGTGGACCAGTTGCATCACTTCACCCGCAGCGATGGTATTGGTAGTCTCCGCCATATGGGCAAGCAGCGGCATGTGATTGAGTTGGACCATGAGTTGAAAGGCGCGGGTGTATATGAAATCGCCAACCAGGACGCTGGGCGCGTTGCCGAAGGCCGCATTGGCGGTGGGTTTGCCCCGCCGCAAGGTGGAAAGATCCACCACGTCATCGTGTAGCAACGTCGCAGTGTGGATGAACTCCACCACGGCGGCGAATCG
>JAYNYK010000022.1:0-35725 GCA_038102985.1 Halieaceae bacterium | reverse complement strand
GCTCTACGCCCTCCTTCAACAGTGATTCGTAATGATCGATATCGCGCCCCGCGCGGAAACCAAACGCCTGCCAGTGCAGCTGCAACTGCGCTTGCGAGACATTGGTGTCGTCAGTTTCAGGAACCCCCTTTAAGCCCTTCAACACGCCTTTAGTTGAGGGCGTCACCAGCGTTTCCTCCAACCGCTGATTGCGTTTTAAGTGATCTGGCAATTCAATACCGCAGAATACTCGTTCGCCTCGCTCATAAGCGCGCCACATGGATCCGGTGATGTAGCGCCGCGCTATCGCCTCTATTTTGATCGGTGCGGCGCGTTGAACAATCCACACCAGCGGGTGGGGCACCTCAAGAATGTGGCTACGGGCCAGTCCCTGACGTTGGAATTCGTCAAACCAGAATTTCGAGATGGCGTTTAGGGCCGCGCCCTTCCCGGGCACACCGGCGAGCCCTCCCTCCCCATGCCAGATGCAGTCGAACGCAGAAATACGATCACTGATGACCATCACCGCCAACTGTGAGTCGGCTGCGATTGCGTAGCCCCGCTCCGAGATCAGGCGAGCACTGTCGCGCTCTGTCAACCAATAAACAGAACGCACTTTTCCAGAGTGAACCGAATCACTGGTCCGAATGGGCAACGTGTCGTTAACGGCGAGCACCTCTGAACTCACAGCAATCTTTCCTGACAACTTGGCATGGGTGGCAGTTTTGCTCAAAATGTCCGCGCTTGCCACTGCCTGTCTACGCCATCTTGTAAGGAACCCATGCATGAGTGCTCACCTGAAGGGCTGCACACCCCCTCCTCTGGGACTGATTCTGGGAATGGGCATGCTGCTCGGCGGAACTGCCACTGCGGCAGTGCTGCCCCAACAAGCGGATGGCGCCGGCGCACTGGAGACCGTCATCGTCACCGCCGCTCGGACAAGCCAAGATGGAGACACGCTTCCCAGCGCCTGGGTTGCCCTCAACGAGGAAACCATCACCAGGGTAGCAGCACAGCACAGCAATCAGCTTTTCAATCGTGTGTCGGGCGCTTGGGTCAGCCGCGGTAATGGCCAGGAGTCGCTGATATCACTGAGGTCGCCGGTGCTGACCGGCGCTGGGAGCTGCGGTGCGTTCATGACTGCGCAAGATGGCATCAGTTTGCGCGCCCCGGGGTTTTGCAACGTCAATCAGTTGTTCGATGCCAATCTGCTGCAAGCCGGCGCCGTCGAGGTGCTCAAAGGGCCCGCTGCCGTCGTGTTCGGTTCTAATGCGCTACACGGCATCATCAATGTCATCACCCGTCCTGTCGCGTCCACGCCGCGTCAATTAAGTGTCGAGGCGGGGTCGCGGGACTACTATCGACTCACTGCCAGCGGCGGAACGCAAAGTGTCGCTGTCTCGGCTCAAACCAGTCGTTACGGTGGCTATCAAGCAGACTCTGGCTACAAGCAACACAAAGCCACTCTCAGATTCGACCGCAGCTTCAGCAATTGGATTATCGATGGCGCTTTGGAAGCCAGCACGCTGGATCAGGAAACCGCTGGCTACATTCAGGGTTATGAGGCCTACAAAGATGAGGAAGCCAGCAAAGAGAACCCGAATCCAGAAGCCTATCGTGATGCCTGGTCAGCGCGCGGACACCTGGGTTTTCGGCGGCGCATCAATGAGACGAGTGAGCTCACCATCCGCCCCTACTGGCGCAATAACAGCATGACTTTTTTGCAGCACTATCTACCGTGGAAGGCGACTGAAGAAAATCGTCACCACAGCGTGGGTGTTCAGACCACTGCCGCACTGTCCAGAGATAACTTCCGTTGGCTGGTGGGGGTAGATCTCGACCAGACAACCGGGAAATTAGTTGAGACCCAGGCAACCTTCTTCAGCCCTAATCAACCGGACGGCACGCACTACGATTATGAAGTGGACGCCCTCACGGCGGCCGCCTTTGGGCACCTGAGCTGGACACTCAGTCCCGCGTGGAGCTGGGATGCCGGATTGCGTCTTGAGGAGACGCGCTACGATTACAGCAACCGGACGGGTGATGGCCCTGCCTGCGCGCCAACGGCCTCAGCCTGTCGTTTTTATCGGCCGGCGAGTCGCAAGGATAACTTTGCGGATTGGACCGGCAATTTTGCTATCAGCCACCACACCGACACCACAACGACTTACGGGAGAGTCGCTCGAGGCTTCCGGGTGCCCCAAGCAACAGAGCTGTACCGTCTTCAATCCGGGCAAACAGTTGCAGACATTGATGCCGAAACAGGCGACAGCTTAGAGCTGGGGGTTCGTTCTCAATTTGACCGGTTTCAGTATGACTTGTCGGCCTACTTGATGACCAAGCGCGATGTTATTTTTCAGGATCGCGACCGCTATAACGTATCCGGTGCTAAAACCACCCATCGCGGCATTGAGGGTAGCGTGCGCTGGCTGCTGTCCGATACTTGGTCTATATCCGGTAATGCCAACTATGCGAGACATCGCTACGACAGCGACATTCAGCTACTCGGAACCCGGGGCAGCATTGAAGGTAATGACATTGACACCGCGCCACGGCATTTCGGGTCTATTCAGGTGGTGGCAGACTTTTCCTCCCTCGGCGTTCCGGTCAGTGCCGAAGCCGAGTGGTTATGGGTCGCGAAATACTGGGTAGACCCCAACAACGCCCATGAATACAAAGGACATGAGTTACTGAACCTCAGAGCCAGCTGGGCGCTGTCTCCCAAAGCCACGCTGACACTGGTCGCAACCAATCTGCTGGACGAGGGCTATGCGGAGAGAGCGGATTACGGATTCGGGAACTACCGTTACTTTGTAGGAGAGCCGAGAAGCGCTGTTTTGGGATTGACCTTCGCGCTTTGACGGGCGAACCACACGCAGGGTTCGGGCTTACTCCCCCGATCTGAGGTCGTTGCCCCGTTATTGGTAGGCCCTGAGACCGACCGCTTCCCTTACCCGCTCAATCAACGCCTGACTTCTGGGCCTCAACCGCTCTGCCCCCTGCTTCAAAACCGCCTCCAGATCTGAGGGTGCCGCCATCAAACGCTCATAGGATGCTCTCGCGGGCGCCAGCTCATCATTCACTCGTTCAAATAATTGTTTTTTGGCCTCGCCCCAAGCAATACCGTCAGCGAAAGCGGCACCCATTCGCTCACGCTCTGCCTCATCGGCAAAAGCACACCATATTTGAAAGACAGTAGAATCGTCGGTCTCTTTGGGATCACCGGGCTCGAGTAAATTGGTTTTGATTTTGTTAATGGACTTTTGAAGCTGCTTGGGCGTGCCAAACAACGCAATAGTATTGCCATAGCTCTTGCTCATCTTTCGGCCATCCAGACCCTGCAAGACGGCCACATGCTCATCGGTAACGGCTTCGGGGAGCGTAAAGATTTCGCCGTAGTGATGATTAAATCGCTGCGCAATATCACGCGCCATTTCGACGTGCTGGATTTGGTCACGACCGACGGGCACTTTATGCGCGTTGAATATCAGAATGTCCGCTGCCATCAGTATCGGATAGGAAAATAAACCCATGGTGACGCCGAAATCCGGGTCCTCACCCGCCGTCTCGTTAGCCTGTAACGCCGCTTTGTAGGCATGTGCTCGGTTCATCAAGCCCTTGGCAGCAGAACAACTCAGTATCCAACTGAGCTCGGCAATCTCGGGGATATCTGATTGGCGATAGAAAAACGTCTGCAGGGGATCAAGTCCAAGTGCCAGCCACGTGGCGGCGATCTCGAGGCTCGACTGCGCCACCTGATCCGGGTCTTGATTCTTAATCAGCGCATGAAAATCCGCCAAAAAAAGATACGCCTCGGTACCCTCATCTCGCGAGGCTTCGATGGCGGGACGAATCGCTCCCACGTAGTTACCAAGATGCGGCGTTCCCGTCGTGGTGATACCGGTCAATACCCGGACACTGCTCATAAAACCAACCTCTATCCTTACGCCAAACGACGATAGAACGCCTCAATCAGGGCGATAATGAGTGGAACATCCTTAGCGCATGCAAGTTCTCGTACCGAATGCATGCCCAAGGTAGGCACGCCAATATCCGTGGTCGCAATCCCCGTCTCGGTGGCGGTAATCGGGCCAATTGTGCTGCCACAGGCCAAATCAGAACGCATGACAAAGGATTGAACATTCACTTCAGCGCGCTCTGCGACCAAACGAAGACGCCCAGCCCCCTCACTGTTGGTGGCGTAGCGCTGGTTGCGATTAATTTTGATGACCGGGCCCCCACCCAACTGTGGATTATGCTGGTCGTCATGGCGGTCCGCATAGTTAGGATGCACCGCATGGGCATTATCTACCGATAACAGCCAAGAACGTGCCCGTAACTGTTGGTTGATTGCCGTATCGGGCGCAATGCCCATCAGTGCATCCATCAGCAAGGGGCCTTGAGCCCCCACAGTAGAAGCACTGCCGACCTCCTCGTGGTCCGTCGCGACCAGCACAGACCACTCGCTGTCTTCCGCGCTGATCAACGCCGTCACGCCGGCGTAACAACTCAGCAGATTATCGAGCCGCGCCGACGTGATGAAGCTCTTGTCGATACCGACCAACGCCGGTTGTTGAGTGTCATACAGCGATAACTCGTAGTCCAAGACCCGGGCGCCTTCCCACTGAGCATTACCCTCAATCAGGGTATCCGCCAGCCACTGCCGAAAATCAAATTGCGCTGGGTCTCCCAGCATCACCAAGGGCACCATGTCCTTTTGCGCGTTCACACTGCGCTTGGTATTGGCCTCTCTGTCCAGGTGAATGGCAAGACTCGGTAAAACCGCTACGGGTCCGCGCGTATCAAACAGAACTGATTCAAGTTCGCCGTTCGGTGCCAGCAACGTCAGTCGTCCCGCTATCCCCAGGTCGCGGTCGAACCAGGGATTCAGTAGCGCACCGCCATAGACATCTACGCCCAACTGCACGCAGCCGTCGCGGCCTTTCACCGGGTTGGGTTTGATCGATAAATTGGGGCTGTCGGTATGTGTTCCCACCAGGCGTAAGCCCGCACTCGCCGGGGTTTTGCCCGCGCGCGCGGCAATCAGAGAACTGCCCTGGCGCGTGATGAAATAGCCCTGCCCGGGCACCATGTTGGCGCCGTCAAACTGCTCGACCTCGACAAATCCAGCAGCTGTCAGGCGCTCGGCCATCGCCGCAACGGCATGAAACGGCGTCACCGCTTCGCCAAGAAAACCGAGTAGATCCGATGTTTCCGCCATGTGCGGGATCCTCTTTAGTTGAGACTATTGAAGTGCCCATGCCAGTAATAACACACCCAAGATCAGGCGGTAGATCACGAAAGGCATCAAGCCAACTTTCGCAACCCACTCCATGAATAGCGAGATAGTGGCATAGGCAACCAGTGCAGAAACGAGTAGCGCCGGCAATACGACACCGCCCGCTGATGGTGCATTGGCCTCGGGAGCCGATGCCAGCATGACGATCGAAGCGCCCAAAATCACCGGGATACTCAGAAGAAAAGAGAAGCGCGTGGCAACCGGCGCCGAGTAACCCAGAAAGAGAGCAGCGGTAATCGTCACCCCTGAGCGGGAGGTCCCCGGGACTAAAGCCAACATTTGCGCCAGCCCGATTAACAGGGCATCGCGCAAAGAAATGGCCAGCCGCTGATTGTCGTGTCGCCTCGCGAGCCGATCAGCCAACCCCAGCAGCACACCAAAGAAAAGGGTAGTGGCGGCGATCAGCAGTGCCCCGCGGGCATCGGAAGCTATGATCTCTTTCAGAAAAACCCCTGCAATCACCACCGGCAACGTCCCGATGCAGAGCGCCCAGAATTCAGATCGGTCACGCCCCTCCCCGGGGATCAAACCGATCAAAAATTGCATCAATGTGGCGCGAAAATAGTAGGCCACAGCAAGTAAAGTGCCAGCGTGCACGCTGACGTCAAAGAGTAATCCCTGATCCGGCCAACCCAGGATTTGCGAGGGCAAAATCAGGTGTGCAGAGGAGGAGACCGGCAAAAATTCGGTCACGCCCTGCAGAACGGCCAATAAGATTGCCTGCCACCACTCAGTCACGACGGCCCTGCTCCGACAATTTTTTCCAGCCGATATCCCGCTGAACGTACTGAGGCGTCAGTAGGTGTGCAGGTTGCAAATCCAGTGGCAGGGCTCCCCCAGCCAGAAGCGATGCCATCACACCGGCATCGGGGGTGATTGTGTCGTAATGTGGGGCGGCCTTCAGGCGAGCGTCAGTAAATTGCTTTTGGTAATGAATGCCACTTCCCAAAATCACCGCCTTGTCGGTGTTGTCTGGCACGGGAATCTGATCTGGCGCGCTGATAAAAGGCGGGACAGTCGTCACAACCTGATGACCGGTCCAAATCCCCCACAATCCATAAAGTTGATTTATTTGAGCGTCGATGGTCGACAGCACGCAATCGCCCTCACTCAGTAAATTTTGCTCGGCTGCCGCATAAATTTGTGCCTCAAGCGAACAAAATGCGTGCACGGGCAGCCGTTGTGACCACGCCAGACCTTGGGCCACACTCACGGCCACGCGCAGCCCGGTAAAAGATCCAGGGCCCACCCCGCAGGCGATCACATCAACCGCATCCGCCAGCGCCCGCCCCTGCAATATCTCGGACAACATCTGCAAAATATGCCGGTTGTGCGCCCTGGCCAGCATCTCGTGTCGACGCAATAGCGATTCCCCCGAAACGAGGGCAAGCGAGCAGGCCTGCGTAGCAGTGTCGAGCGCCAGAATGCGCGGCATGGACGGCATGGGATATAGTCAAACCGGTGTGTTGCAATCATCCCACAGAGGTAGATCAGTTTGAATGCTGAGACAGACTTCAGCTTGGGTATTTTGGCGGGCGGCCACGGCCGGCGCTGGGGCGGCCGCGATAAAGGCCTCATCGCGTTTCGCGGGCGCCCCCTGCTGGCCCATGCCTGCCAGCCTCGCCCCCCACAAGCGCGGGAGATACTGATTTGCTGCCGAGACAACGCCCGCTTCTACTCCCATTATGGCGACCGCGTACTCTGTGAAAGCGCACCTCACCGCGGACCGTGCGCAGGCATTGGAGCTTTGCTCGCCGCCTGCGAGAGCAAAACCCTTATCATTCTGCCCACTGACCTCCTCAGTGCCAGCGAACCCCTGATAGCGGCGCTTGAACATGCGTGGACCGAGGGAGATGGCGCCATCGTGCTCACGGATGAGGACGGCAACCACTCGCCCTGTATAAAAATCGCAAAGCCAATGCTGCCAACCTGCAACGCCTTTCTGGATCGAGGTGACAATAAACTCAGCGGGTTGCTCAGCGCGCTGAGCGCAAAAGCGGTACCCGTGACAAGTTTCTGGCTACGGGATGCGGATCGACCCGCTGACATGCCGACTCAGGGAGAGGCGCGATAAACCTGCATCGCAAAAAACAGGAGATGTGCCAATACGACCCCTGCGGTCAGGTGATATCGCATCCGCCCATACCAGGCTGGCAACGTTTCTGATCCCTTTTCGTACCAAAGTAGCGCCATGTAGCCCGCCATGAGCATCATGGATGCCAGCCACGCTTGTGCCGTCAGCACAGCACCTACCGCAAACAGAACCACGCCATTGCTCACCAGCAGCCTCATGACATTGGGGTCGTCCAGCTGCTGCACTCGTCCCCACAAGGTGCCACCCAAAAAGCTCAAAATCCCAAGGGAATAAATAACGAACCCCTGGCGCGACAACGCTGCTGGCCAGTCGGTTAGCCACCACGCGCCGGCACAGAATGCAAAAAACGGCAGTAGCCCAGCGTAACCCAGTGCCAATATGACGGTTCGATTAGACATAGGCGCCCTCAAAAAAAACCCCGGCCTAGGGCCGGGGTAATAAATCGCCACCTGGGGGAAGATGGCTCAACCGGGGAGTCGATCACCCGGTCGCAAAAGATACGCCGCGAATTTTTCTGCGGATCACTGCGACAGATAAAAAATTTGCTGCCCAATGGCCCCCAGGAGCCCGATCTTATTGACTTATGCCTATCGCATCTGTGCAGGGAGTCCTTTGAGAATAAATTGTTTTTCGACACTGCTGCTGCAACACGCTAACGTGGTCACTTGGAGCCATTTCCCGGCCGAGTGCGGCCCGGTGCGATCAGCGAGCATACCTGCAGTGCCGGCCCACTATCCAAGCGTATCGCCCCCTCATGCGAGCGCATCGCTCGGCCGACTTTCCCGGCGCGACCGCACCGTCGCGGTAACACTTGGTTGCTGTGGCGTCCCTGACGCCATGCATCTGACAACCTCTGAGCGGACAGGGAAATGACAATATGAAGAGACCCAAGCGAAATCGAATTCAACGCGCTTTTGAAAAAGGCTACCAGCTGGGATTAGCCGGCCGGTCGAGAGAAAATTGTCCTTTTTTGACGGGTATTGCCCGGGTACGATGGCTCGAAGGCTGGCGCGAGGGCAGAAATGACTGGAGAGAAGGCCTCACAGAGGCCCTGACATGCTATAAATTGTCGGGTTTCTGAGCCTAAGCCTAAAAGACGACGCCCTAGCGGGGGAATCTGCGAACCTTTAGGCCTTGTAATGGTCAGAAATGACGCCATTTCTGAAACAGCGGTAATAAAAGGCCTTATTCGTGAATTATCAACTCCTTGCGCAATTGGAAGCTTGGCTGGGACAACAGATTGTTGGCCAGCAAGATCTGATCCATAAACTCATGCTGTCCTTGCTGGCCGATGGCCATCTGCTCGTTGAGGGGGCCCCCGGACTCGCCAAGACCCGTGCGATTAAAGAGATGGCCGAGGGCATCGAAGGCAGTTTCCACCGTATTCAGTTCACCCCCGATCTGTTGCCGGGGGATATCACAGGCACCGATATCTTCCGCCCCCAGACAGGCGCTTTTGAATTCCAACAGGGCCCTATTTTCAACAATTTGGTGCTGGCCGACGAAATCAACCGTGCACCCGCAAAGGTGCAATCTGCGCTGCTCGAGGCAATGGCCGAGCGACAGGTGAGCATTGGCAGCCAAACCTATGAATTACCGCAATTATTTTTGGTAATGGCCACCCAAAATCCCATTGAACAAGAAGGAACCTATCCGTTGCCAGAGGCTCAGTTAGACCGCTTTCTGATGCATGTGCGCGTGTCCTACCCCAATGCCGCAGCGGAACAAGAGATACTGAGACTCGCCCGCAGCGAGGCGAGTGGCGACAGAGTCACGCCCGCGGCGACCGTTTCTCAGGCAGACATTTTCGCCGCGAGGCGGGCGGCACTGGATGTACACATGGCGCCAGCCGTCGAGGAATACATCGTACAGCTGATCGTCGGCACTCGAGAGGCGGACCGTTACGACACTGAATTAGCAGAGTGGTTGGAATTCGGGGCAAGCCCCCGAGCCACAATCGCACTCGATCGATGCGCGCGCGCCAATGCCTGGATCGCCGGGCGAGACTACGTGAGTCCGGACGATGTCCAGGCCGTTGCCCACGACTGCCTGCGTCACCGATTGATTGTGTCCTTTGAGGCTGAGGCTGCGGGCGTCTCCAGCGACCAGATCATTGAACGATTGATCGAGCGTATTCCCGTTGCCTGAACCCCGTTCTCACCTCGCGGCAACAAGTGCTCGGGGCGCTACCGTGCGCGCTGAGGATCTCATTGCCTCACGATTCTTGGCGCGGTTCATTGACGTTACTGGGCAAACCCGCGCACTGGCCAATCTGGCAGGTATGAGGCGTGCGCGGCAGCGCGGGCGCGGTGTTGAGTTCGACGAAGTACGTGCCTACGCAGCGGGTGACGATGTCCGCGCCATCGACTGGCGAGTCACCGCGCGCTCTGGCACACCCCACACTAAACTCTTTCACGAAGATCGGGAACAACCCATTCTGGTGGCCGTTGACCAACGTGCATCCATGAAATTCGGCTCACAGCGTTGCTTCAAATCCGTCATGGCGGCGCAGATCGGTTGTCTCGCGCTGTGGTCAGGCCTGCAGGCGGGAGAGCGGGTGGGCGGAGCGGTGCTGGGAAACGGGGGAATGTCGGATACGCGCCCCAAACGCAGTCAACACGCGGTACTCAATGTCATCCGCGATTTGGTACGCGAGGGCACGCCGACATCAGATAGTGTCAATGCACCGCTGTCGATAGCAGACCTAATACAGCAATTGGAACGAATTGCGCGCGCGGGCACACGGATTTTTTTGATCAGCGACTTCCATGACCTGCTGGATGGAGATCATTTAGCTCCGCTCAGGCGGCTCGCTCGCAAAACCCAGGTAGTCGCCATTTCAGTAACTGACGCGCTGGAAGCTGAACTGCCGCGCGCAGGCTACTACGCGGTGACCGATGGCGATAATCACTCCCAATTAGACACGGGCATATCAGGCATTAGAGAGTCCTATGCCGCGGACTATCAGTCTCACTGGACGATGGTGTCGCGGCGGCTGAGGGAGTTACGCATCCCCCTCCTGCCGGTGAGAACCGATGAAGATCCCCTCAAACGCCTACTGACGGTATTCCCCGCCAGATGAATCCCGAGGCGCTGCTTGAGCAACTTGCGCCCCTCAGGGAACCCGCTGGAATAGGCTGGTGGCCCCTTGCGCCCGGTTGGTGGGCGTTACTGCTAATCGCCGTCATTGCGGTGGCCTTTGCTGCTCGCTGGTATTGGCAGCGGCGGCGTGAGCGTCACTACCGAAGACGCGCGCTCATCGAACTGCAGCTTTTGCGCGAGAGCCAAAGCGCTGTGGACGCGCTTAATCGATTACTCAAGGCAGCTGCATTGCGCGCGTATCCCGACCAGCCAGTCGCGGCTTTGCATGGACACTCATGGCTCGAATTTCTGTGCCGGACCTGCCCAAAATTGAGCATTAATCAACTGCAAGACCTCGAAGCGCCTTACCAGGCGCAACCCCCGTCGATCAGTGAGTACCTTTTTGACGCAGCAGAGTGCTGGCTGAAACGCCACGAGGTGCGACGTGTTTGAATGGGTTTGGCCTTGGGTTTTTATCTGCGCCCCGCTGCCACTGCTGGTCCATTTTTTCAGCCGCGGGGAATCACCCCAAGCTGCTGCCGTTCGCGCGCCCTTTGCCGCCCGATGGCGCAGCTTATCGGGCGCCGGACGTAGCGCCCAATCGAGCCGCGGCTACTGGTGGTGGCTGTGGCTGATCTGGATGATGCTGGTTGCCGCCAGTGCGCGCCCGCAATGGATTGGTGAACCGATTGAATTACCCAATACTGGCCGCGACCTGATGTTGGGCCTGGACCTATCGGGCAGTATGCAGATCGAAGACATGCAGATAGGGAGCCGACTGGTTTCGCGCATTACCGCCGTGAAAGCCATCGCCGCCGATTTTACGCAACGTCGCAAAGGTGATCGAGTAGGCCTGATTCTTTTTGGCACGCGTGCTTACCTGCAAGCGCCCCTGACCTTTGATCTGGATACGGTCACCCGTTTCATCGAGGAGGCCCAATTAGGTTTTGCCGGGGAGGATACGGCCATTGGCGACGCGCTTGGACTGGCCATCAAGCGCCTGCGGGAACGTCCTGCTGCGTCGAGAATACTCATCTTGCTAACCGACGGACAAGACACAGCCAGCACAGTGGACCCCATGGAAGCGGCGGCCCTTGCCGCGCAACTGGAGGTCAAAATTTATACTATCGGTATCAGCAGAAACCTGGGGCGAGCGGGTAACGGTCGCGCGGAGGTCGACGAAGCCATGCTCAACGCCGTGGCGGAGTCCACAGGCGGCCGCTACTTTCGGGCGACCTCACCCGCGGAGCTTGAAGCCGTCTACGCACTGCTCGACGAGCTCGAGCCGGTTGAGCAGGAAGCCAGCACCTTTCGGCCCAAACGCGCGCTAAGCTGGATACCGCTACTGGGTGCGTTGGCGCTGGCGACGCTGTTGGCGTTAGTCAGAAGCCGCTGGGTCAGATTACTCAGCACAAGGCCCAGTTATGGTTGATGGCTTCCACTTATTGCGACCCGAGTTACTCTGGGCATTGGGGATTTGCCCGGTGGTCGCGCTGGCGCTGTGGTTTCGCCGCGCGCATCAGGGGGACTGGAGCCGCGTGATTGATGCAGATCTGCTTCCCTTTCTGCTGCCTGATCAGACCGGAGCAGCGCGGCGTGTAAGCGTATGGATACCCACTTTTTTGCTGGCGCTGGTCATTTTGGCCGCGGCAGGGCCAAGCTTGCAGCGGGTGGAACTGCCCGTGATCAAACGGGCAGACGCGCTGGTCATCGTACTCGATATGAGTGCATCGATGCTGGCTGCTGATGTTCAACCAAGCCGCATCCAACGAGCACGACAAAAAGTGCTGGACCTCCTCGAGACCCGCAACGAAGGCGTTACCGGGTTAGTTGTTTTTGCGGGCGATGCGCACGTGGTCACACCGCTGACCGATGACACCCGAACCATTGCCAATCTGATGCCCGCCCTGTCTCCCACTATGATGCCGCTACCCGGCGCCAATGCCGCCAGCGCTATTCAGATGGCCGCTGACTTACTGATGACCGCGGGTGCGCAAGGCGGCCAGATTTTGCTGATGACCGATGGCCTTCCCGGCTTTGATACTGGTGCGGTCAAGAAGACGCTTGAGGACAGTGGTGCGACGCTGGCAATTCTGGCCATTGGCACTCCCTCTGGCGCGCCCATCCCACTCCCCAACGGCGGCTTCTTGAAAGACGATGCAGGAGAAATCGTCATACCCGCACTGGACCGCGGTGGGATCAATGCTATCGCAGGCGAGATGGGCGCTACGTACCGTGAAATCACACTGGACGAAGCAGACATTGAGGCCCTGACCGAGCGCGATTTATTGGTCGCCGAGGGCGAACTCGATCTCGATAGACAAACGGACGCCTGGCAGGATCAGGGATATTGGTTGGCCGCGCTGGTCGCCCTCTTGCTGTTACCGGCCTTCCGCAAAGGCGCGGTGGCGGGCGTCACGCTGCTGTTGGTCTTTCATGCACCACCGCCCCAAGCGGCTGAATGGCAGGATCTCTGGCTTACCCCAGATCAACAGGGTGCACGGCAACTGGCTAATGGTCTTCCTGCGGAAGCAGCAGCGACCTTCAATGACCCGGCTTGGCGCGGCGTCGCGGCGTATCAAGCAGGAACCTATGATCAGGCTGCAAAAAACTTCGCTGGCGAACAGACCGCCGACAGCCTATACAACTTAGGTAACGCGCTGGCACTGCAGGGCGATCTGCAAGGCGCACTCGCCGCCTATGAAAAAAGTCTGGCTGAGCTGCCCGACGCCGAGGACGCTGTCGCCAACAGAGATTTCATCCAATCCCTGCTGGATCAACAGGAGCAGGACCCGCAAGATCAACAGGGTGATGAGCAAAATCAAGAGGATAACTCGTCTCAGAGCGAGGGCGACTCCGAGAGCGATAATCAGGAACAGTCCGACTCAAGCGACTCCGAGCAATCGGAACAAGAGCCGGGAGATCAATCCAACAACGAATCGGGTGGCGGGGAAGAGGAGCCGTCTTCCGAGGAGCAACAGCAGGACCCTGCGCTAGCAGATAACAAAGAGGTAGATCAGGAGGCGCTGGAGGCGGCCACTCAGGAACAGATGGCAAAATTTGATGAGGCGCTGGAGGAGCAGCAGGCGCTGGAACAGTGGTTAAGGCGCGTGCCCGATGACCCCGGCGGCCTTTTGCGGCGCAAGTTTCGCTACCAAACGATGCAGCGTCTCAGGGAGGGCGAGGAACCCGATGAATCGATTCGCTGGTAAAAACCGTTCTTCGCTGAAAGCGCCACACGGCCTAGTGATTTTACTTCTGGTGCTTTCACTGCCTGCAATGGCGGAACTCACGGCCTCGGTAGATCGACGAGAAATCGCCCTTGGCGAAACACTGCGACTAACGCTCATGGGCGATGCGGGGGAGCAACCGGCGGAGATTGATTTGACGCCCCTCAATCGAGACTGGGAAATCCTCTCTCGCTCCAGCGCGACCAATGCACGATATATCAACGGTCAGAACCAGATTACCCGCACGCTGGAAATGGAACTCGCCCCGCTCCGCCAGGGAACGCTGGGCATACCCTCGCTCATCTCCGGCGGAAGACGCACAACACCCTTATCAATCAGAGTGAACCCCGAGCCTGTGATCGCACCCAGTGATGCGCTGGTCTTATTCGAGGCCAGCGTAGACCAACCTAGTGTTTACGTTCAGGCAGAACTGATGCTAACCGTGACGTTGCAACAAGCCATCAATCTGGATGGCGGTGAGATTTCTGCATTTGATATCCCCGATGCCGTACTGGAGCCTCTGGAGCGCAGGTCCTTTCAGAGACGCCTCGGTAACCGCACCTGGCTGGTCACAGAACTGCGGTACGCTGTGTATCCGCAAAAAAGTGGGCCATTAAAAGTGCCGGCGATCGGGTTTACTGCGCGCGAAGTTCAGCCCGGAAGATCGCTTTTAGGTGCCCGGCTCGGCCGGCGTTTGCGATTGGCATCAGAACCGATAGACGTTGACGTCAGACCGGTTCCTGACAACTTTCCCGGCACGATATGGCTCCCTGCCCGGGCGCTGACTCTGGAGGAAAACTGGTCTGTAGAACCCGACGGGCTGTCGGTGGGTGACTCCACGACACGAACCTTAACGCTGGTCGCCGATGGCCTTCAGGGTAGCCAGTTACCGCCCCTGAGCAGTTTGCAAGGTGCGCCCGATATTCCGGAACTACGATTCTATCCCGATCAGGAGTCCATAGATCAGAGCGAATTGGCGAGGGGATTGCAGGGGCAGCGTGTGCAGAGCGAAGCCCTGGTGGCGAGAGCCAGCGGCAATTGGACGCTCCCGGAAATCCGCGTGCCCTGGTGGAATACTGAAACTAACACCTTACAGTATGCGACCTTGCCATCCAGGGCGGTCACCGTGCGATCCGCAAACACGGCAGACCTCATCCCCGACGTACCCAACCCTACCCTGAGCAGCAATGAACGCGGGGCGGCACCTACCTGGCTGTGGGCGCTGGCCGGTTCAGGCTGGCTCGTGGCCGCACTGCTACTCGGGGTATTGATCATGGCGCGGCCAAAAACTGCGACAACTTCGGCAGATCGATCCACAGGGCCAAATGAGGCCAGTATCAGGCAAGCCATGGTGCGGGTCCGACGCGCGTTGGAACAACAGGACAGCAGTGCATTGCGGCAGGCAGTACTGCTGTGGGGTACCGGACATCATGGAAGGGGATTCTCTTCGCTCACCGAACTCGCCAATGCGAGCGGCGAGCAATTGGCAACGGTGCTCAAAGACCTCGATCGCGCGCTCTACAGCCCGGGGTCAGAAAATGGCGCCCCGGAAAAGCTAATCTCGGCGCTCAGAAATGAGCCGGCCCCGGAAAAAGGTTCCAGCGGGAGCACACCGCTGACGCTCTACCCAACCGGCTAGCGCTCGTCATTTGTGGGCGGGACACTAAGCTGGTGCAGCCAGCGAGCGATTTACCACCTCGTAAACATCTTTTGGCAACGGATCTATCGCGGCGATTCGTTCTAATTCGGCTTTCATGGCTTCCTGGCCCGTCACATAGCGGCGCCAGCGTGTAAGGGGCGCCAACATCCTCGCCGCGATCTGCGGGTTCGATGTCTGGATACGCACAATCACGTCTCCCAGCAGACGGTACCCTGCCCCATCTGCTCGGTGAAACGCCGGCGGGTTTGCAGTCGAAAATGCGCCCACCAAAGCGCGCAGCTTGTTGGGATTTCGCCAGTCGAAAGCATCATGATCGAGTAATTGCCTGACGCTCTCAACGCTGGACACTGCGGGCCTTGTCGCCTGGACGGTAAACCACTGATTCACCACCAGCGATTCGCTGTTCCAGCGAGCATAGAACTCGGACAACGTCTGCTCGCGCTGGGACTCCTCTGCATACTGCACAATCCAACGCAGCGCCGCCAGGCGATCGGTGAGATTATCGGCCCGTTCCAGCAGCTGCTCCGCATCTGCCAGACGATCAGGTCTGGCGGCAAGTCGATAGTCCATCGCTAAATGGCGGAGCGATCGACTGCCCATATCGCCCGCACTCACGCTGTACGGACTCGGCGCGACAGACTGCGCGGCCACCTCACTCCATTGGCCCTGCAACGCCTGGCCGATCACCCGTTTCGCCGCTTGCCGCCGCTGATGAAGATCGGTCATATCAACCAATCCTCGCTGAGCCGCCCGATCGGCCAGATACTCCTCGGACGGCAAACACAAGGTCAGTGCCTTCATCGCCGCATCCATTGGGCCGCCAAGGACGCGAGCCACCGCCTCCAGCAGCGCATTGGAGACATTCGGCGCAGGCGCAGTCAAATCCAATGCTTCGATGGCTCGCGCCAACAGCGTTTGCGCGGCATCCCAAGCAACAAAATCATCGTCGTCGTGACTCATCAGCGTCAGCAGATCAGATTCTGAATGATCTACTGTTAAACGCACGGGCGCGGAAAATCCTCGCAATAAAGATGCCACCGGACGGCTGCCGACCCCCCCAAACGTGAACGTCTGCTCAGGCTCCGTCAGCTCGAGTATGCGCGTGGTGCCATTATCCAGTGCCATGGGCTCGCCATCGACGAGCAACCCCATTGCCACTGGAATCACCAGCGGCGGTTTGTCAGTTTGTCCGGGCGTCGGGCGATTCAGCTGCTTGAGCGTCAGCTGATACTGCATGGCTTCGTGATCATAATCACCACTGGCGACCACCTCGGGGGTCCCCGCCTGCTCATACCAGCGGCGGAACTGAGTCAGATCCCGCCCAGAGACCTCTGCCATACAATCGACAAAGTCGTCACAAGTCACTGCTTGGCCATCAAAACGACGAAAGTACAAACCTGCCCCGGCGATGAATTGATCGTGGCCGAGCAGGGTGTGCAACATCCGCACCACTTCGGCACCTTTTTCATAGACCGTCAGGGTGTAGAAATTGGAAATATCGACAAACGCATCGGGACGCACGGGATGGGCCATCGGTCCCGCATCTTCTGCAAACTGGTGTGCGCGGAGAAAAATAACGTCTTCGACACGCTTAACACCTCGAGAATTGAGATCTGCAGAAAACTCGGAATCCCGAAATACGGTGAATCCCTCCTTAAGCGTCAACTGAAACCAATCGCGGCAAGTAACCCGGTTTCCCGAGTAATTGTGAAAATACTCATGTGCAACAATGCCCTCGATCCGTTGGAAGCCCGCATCCGTGGTGATATCCGGATGTGCCAGCACACACGACGTGTTGAATACGTTGAGGCTCTTGTTTTCCATGGCCCCCATATTGAAATCATCGACCGCAACGATGTTATAAAGATCAAGGTCATATTCGAGCCCGTAGACCTGCTCATCCCATCGCATCGCATTTTTAAGCGACTGCATCGCGTAATCACAGTAATTTACATCTTTTTCTTCAACCCAAATACGCAGATCGACCTGCTTGCCAGAGCTGGTGGTAAAGACATCCGACACCGGTTGAAGATCACCAGCAACCATGGCAAACAGGTGGCCAGGCTTGGGAAAAGGATCATGCCAGGTAGCGCGATGTCTTCCGTTTGCAATCGTTTCCTCAGCAATCAGATTGCCGTTACTGAGCAGCACTGGACAGGTTTTCTGATCAGCTTCCAGCGTCACGGTGTAGACCGCCAGCACATCGGGACGATCGGGGTAGTAGGTGATTTTGCGGAAGCCCTCTGCCTCACATTGGGTACAGTAAGCACTTTGTGATCGATAAAACCCCTCAAGAGAGGTGTTCTCCTCCGGACAGATCTCCACGCAGGTGCGCAAGATGCAGCGAGGCGGCAGATCCGGGATCAGCAGCTGGTTTGCGTTTAACGCGTACTGCGAATCCTTGAGGCGATGCCCATCCACTTCAATCCACTGCAAATCAAGCTGCTCTCCATCCAATTTGAGTGCCGCAGGCTCAGGGGTTCTGCGTTCAACTGTAAGCGCAGCGGTAACCAAAGTCCGGCCGTCGAAAATACACACCTCGAGTTCAACATGACTTACCGCAAACGCGGGGGGCTGGTAGTCCGCTCGAAAAATGGTTCCCGGTAAACCCTCTCGCATTCCCATCACGCCGCCACCTTTATTTCTACTTCGTATCCGCCAAATTTTCTAATATTGAGGACGCCGGTATCCAGCATCAGATACTGGCCCTTAATTCCCATCAGCGTCCCCTCGACCTGGGGTGTTTTATCGAAATTGTGCGCCCTGACTTTTTCAGGCCAGCTCAGCACCGGGTAATTGATGAACGTCTCGGGCGCATCCTCGATCAGCTCGAATGCGGACTCACCAAACTGCAGCGTAAGATCAGCGATACCAGCTTGACAGCTGGCGACGATCCTTCGGCGAATCGCCTCCAGATCCTGAGATTCGCCATTGCCCTTCAACATCGTTTGCCAGGCGGTTCTATCACCCACCTCCCGGGCGAAAAGGACCTCAAGCAGCCCTGACTGGTAGCGCGTCTGCACCCTCGCAATAGGCTTGGCCTGAGTCGCGCCCTGATCAATCCAGCGGGTGGGGATCTGGGTCGCGCGGGTGATACCCACCTTGACGCTCGACGTATTCGACAAATAGACGATGTGTGGCACCTGACAATGTGTCTCTGCCCAATCAGGCTCCCGGCAGGTGCCCTCTGCAAGATGGCATTTCTCGGGGCTCATAATACAACTGTCGCACGCCGCCAGCTTTCTAAAGCAAGGAAAGCAATAGCCCTGATTAAAACTTTTTTTGGTGGTTCGCGCGCAGGCAACGCAGCGGATCGCGCCGGTGAAAGACAGTGACAACACCTGTCCCAATTGGTTGCTCAGGCACAACGGATTTTGATCCGGGCGCAGGGTGTACCTGACGGTATCCTCAAGCGCCGCGTGCATCTTTCGCAGCTCGCCCCGCCAGTCACTCATAGGTCGGCTCGTCCTGGGTTGATTGCCATTTGAGGGGCGCAGGCGCGTCGCAATCCTGTCCTGCCTTGGCGCCTTTATCAATAAAACCAACGCGCTCCTCTGGCGCAAGATGGAGCTCTCCCCAGGCAATTACAGCCTGCATGGCGTGCTGTCGCTGGGCTTTGGTCACGGGTCGCCCGTCTGGCCAACGGCCAGTGGCCAATGATTCGAGTAGCCGGTCATATAACCCGCGATCCATTTGCTGAACCGATTGCATATAGTCGGTCGCCACCTCAACTCCTTTTAAAGGCCATGGGCAGTACACTCACCACCGCACCGAGCATCAACCCGATGAGCAGGCCACCCGCATGCGCCCCGTTGGCGATCGCGCCCGCTCCGATAAACTCCATGCTACCTACCATGCCAACCAGCAGCCAGATCAGCATAAAACCGAAAACCGCCATCGGCGGTGGCGTAATCCAGCCGGGCCTTCTCCAAGCCAGCATCATAATAAAACCCATGAACGCATAGACCACCCCGGACATGCCGCCAAAGATAGAGGGCCCCTCCAACAGATACTGACAATAATTACTGACCATTGCTGTCACGCCATAGAGGCCCAACAGGTTGGTGGCACCCAGTCTGTGCTCAATGCGCTGCCCAAACTCCCACAACCACAAACAGTTGAATACCGCATGCAGCCAACCGAAGTGGATCAACGTGGGCGTAACAAGACGCCACCATTCATCGCTCAGATCGCCGAAGGCTACATAACCACCGGCGGACCGGAAGGGCACAAAATTAAAGAGCTCCAGCATGCCAATCCATTGCGCCGGATAGAACAGCAGGAAGCAGACGCTGGTCACGACGATCAAAAAAAATGTCGCGGGCGCTCTTTTGATCGGTAGCGGTAGACTACTTAACGAGGGCATCTGACCAACGAAGCTTGTCCCGGCAACTGGCATAAAAGCTATATCCGGGCGGATGCAGCAAGGTGAGTTCCCGCGACTTCTTTCGAATTTTTACGGAGTCTCCGGGCAGCGCCGTAATCGATATTTGACCATCACAGGTAATCGGCGGGTGGATATCATTGCGAGAAACCACATCGATCCGGATTTCACTGGTACCACTGACAACGATGGGACGACTGGTCAGTGAGTGCGGAAACATGGGGACTAGGACCATGGCATCGAGTCCCGGATACATTATCGGCCCGCCGGCAGACAGGCAGTAAGCCGTGGATCCCGTCGGTGTCGCCACCAGTAACCCGTCGGCGTTCAAGCGATACACAAATTCGCCGTCGATACTCAGCTCAAACTCAATCATCTGGGCAGTGGCGCCCGAGTTCACCACGATATCGTTCAACGCATCGCCCCGCCCAATCACCTGTTCGCCACGCCACACCTCAGCATCGAGTAGAAAGCGCCGATCACTGATGTATTCGCCGTCCAGCACGTTGCTTACCTGTTCAAGCAGTTCGTCAGGGCTCACGTCAGTAAGAAAACCCAGTCTGCCGCGGTTGATACCAATGACCGGCGTGTCGTGCTTCACCAGCGTCCGCGCAGCGCTCAGCAGACTGCCATCACCACCGATGACAACAGCAAGATCCACCATCGCCCCAATCTTGTCCCGGGACTCCATCTCTCGCTTTTCAAAATGAGAAAGCGTCGCCAACCGATCCTCAATCGTGACCTGTAATCCGCGATCATCCAGCAAATTAAGCAAGCCCGAGACGATTTCCTCGACGCCGGGGTGCTCTCTGCGACCCAGGAGCCCAACATGATTGAAGCTGGTACTCATGAATTACGGGTAGTGGTCGTGCTCATCGTCTCACCCCCTCCTCTGTCACACTGAATGTTACTCGTCCCACGCGGCGGGAGGACTCACAATCTGCCATTTGCATTGCGACCCCCCGAAACGCTGCTTGGCAAAGCCTGCCCTATCGCAGCCAAAATGGCGTTACCACTGGCTCTGTGTAGCAAGGCATAGCCCACCGCTATAGGGCAAATTGGGGCGAACCGGGGATAAATCACGCTGTGTCGAGTCCGACGTTGTTATGTTCAAGCACGCGCTCGGCACGATAGCTCGAGCGCACAAAAACCCCGGACACCACCTCGAGGAACCCCCGCTCCAACCCCCACTCTCGATAAAGCGCGAATTCATCAGGGGTGACGAATCGCGCAACTGGCATGTGATGGCGGGTGGGCTGCAAGTACTGGCCCAATGTCAGCACATCCACGGCATGTCGGCGAAGATCATCCATGCAGGCCTTCAACTCATCCTCCTGCTCACCGAGACCCAACATTAACGATGTCTTGGTGATGACATCTGGCCGATAGGCTTTTCCATGCGCCAATACGGAGAGGGTTTGCTGATACCCAGCGCGGGGGTCTCGCACCGGATGCGTCAGTCGCGCCACGGTCTCAACGTTTTGGGCAAATACCTCAATACCGGAGTCCAGCAGTATTTCTACAGCCCGGAGATCGCCCAGAAAGTCTGGCGTGAGTGCTTCCACCGCCGTATTCGGATTCAGCGCCTTGGTCGCTCTCACCACTGCGGCATAGTGGCCGGCCCCGCCATCCGCCAAGTCATCACGATTGACCGACGTCAGCACCACGTATTTGAGACCCATTAAACGCACCGCCTCAGCAGTGTTTGCCGCCTCATCCGGGTCCAGCCAACCCCCAGGATTTCCCGTATTCACAGAGCAAAAGCGACAAGCCCGGGTACATACATCACCCATGAGCATTATTGTGGCTGTACCGGCACTCCAGCATTCGCTGATGTTGGGGCACTTGGCCTCCTCACACACGGTCGCCAACCGATGCTCATGAACAATCGACTTCACGGCTTCAAATTTGGGGCTATTTGTGACACGCATCTTGAGCCAGTCGGGCTTGGCGAGGCGCTCACGCTCTGTGGCGGACGCCTTGATCCCGTCTTTGATGACCCGCATGCCTCGATCATTGGTAAATTTCTCACCGCTGTCTATTGATGCGACGGGTATGCGGTCTTCGCTCATCGCTTAGATCCTCCTGAACTCATCGGCGCCGAATCGCGCGTCAAGCCGCGCACACGCTCAGCTGGACCAGAACGCCATTTACCGCGGCATTGCCAGAGAGTTGGTCAACGAACTGTTCATCCGTGACATCGTTGCAACTGACTCCGGGGTGCCGGTTTGCGATATCCGCCCGCGTACCGCTTCGGCCATGTCCATAGCCGTGGGGCAGGCTGACCACACCGGGCATCACTTCATCAGACGCAGCGAGCTCGGCGTCGATTTGACCCACGCGGCTCTTCACCGTCACGGTCATACCGCTCTGCCACCCCTCGCTCGCCACATCATTCGGGTGCATCAAGAGTTGGCAGCGCGGCTTGCCCTTCATCAGCCGATGATGGTTATGCATCCACGAATTGTTGTCTCGAACGTGGCGCCGTCCGATCAATCGATAGCCCTCGGCGCGTGCGGCACCCTCAGCCACCAGTCTATCGATATCACGCAGCACCTCAGGAATAGCGAGCCGGATGCGCTTTTCCGGTGTCTGAAGTCGCTCAGGACAAGAGGGCTGCAACGGACCAAAATCGATTCCCGAAGGGTTCGCCTTGAGTTTTTCGATACTCAACTGCCACTCACTGTCGGCGCCATAAGGCCCGATTCGCAAGGCCCCGTCAACCAATTGATGCGGTGGATGCGCCGGCATGGGCTCGAGATCCAACAGATTAGCCAGCCGATCGCCCAATGCAGCAAAAATTTCCCAGTCATGCAGCGCGTCCTCCGACTTTTCGAATATCGGTGGGTTGTAGCGCGCCGTATTTCTAATGGCGAGATTGTGAAAGCCGATATCGTAATGATCGTGCTCAAGTGGCGAAGTCGGCGGCAGAATCACATCGGCATGGCGGGTGGTTTCATTGAGGGCGGGATCCAGCGAGATCATAAAGTCCACCTCCTCCAAAGCCTGGTCTAGTGCTGCGCCGTTGGGCGTCGACAAGACAGGGTTCCCCGCGCCCGTGAACATCAGCCGAATCTGGCCTTCTCCTGGGGTTTGAATCTCTTCCACCATGGCCGCCGCTGGTAGCTCATAATTGAATTCCGGCAAGCCCCTGCCCCGGCTAAAAAAGCGGGCGAATCCACCGGGGCTGGTGTTGCTCACCTGGTCCATCGCCGGCAGCGTGAACAAACTGCCTCCTGGCTTATCGAGGTTGCCGGTAACAACGTTAATCACCTGTATTGCCCATTGGCACAGTGCGCCAAACGCCTGGGTACTGACGCCCATCCTGCCGTAACAAATAGCTGCCTCGGCATGGGAAAATTCATGGGCAATGCGTTCAATATCGGCGGCGGCTATCCCTGTTTTTTCTGCCGCCCAAGCAGGTGTCAGGGGCTTCACGGCTTCACCCACCGCCTCGAGGCCATCGGTGAACTCAAACAATGGCCCCGGCGTTACCCGGTCATCCCTGAACAGCACATGAAGCACTGCCAATAGGAAAGCCGCGTCTGAGCCGGGTCGAATAAAAAGGTGTTCGCTGGCGAGGTCCGCTGTCTCGGTCCTTCGCGGATCAATCACAACCAGCTTGCCGCCACGGGCGGTAAGTGCTTTGAGTCGCCGACGCACATCTGGCACCGTCCACATACTGCCATTTGAGGCCAAGGGGTTCGCGCCCAACATTAAAAAGTACTGGGTGCGATCCACATCGGGAACGGGCTGCAGCAACATGTGTCCAAAGCACCATAGTGATACCAGATGGTGAGGCAACTGATCGACCGATGTCGCGGAAAATCGATTCCGCGTTCGAATATGCCGGAACAGATTACGCTGATGCGTCAGCATGCCGTAGTTGTGCACCGACGGATTGCCAAAATACGCGCCAACTGCGTCGACACCGTGTTTCTGAATCGTCGACGCCAAGGCTTCCGCTGCCAAGTCCAGCGCCTCGGACCATTCAATCTCGACATGCTCGAATACCCCGGTCTCAGAGCGGATGCGCTTGAGGGGGTTGCGCAAGCGGTCCGGATCTTCGTGAATATCCTTCAGTGATACCGCTTTTGGACACACGTGACCGCGGCTAAGCGGGTCATTATGATCCCCCCTGATGTCCAATATCTGGTCACCCTCAGTCTGAATCACCAAGCCACACATGGCCTCACAGAGGTGACACACGCGATGATGCGTTTTGGGATTCGGATCGCTCATAGTGACCTTTTGCTTGGGAGGCGCCTCGCCAACACAACCTCAGGAAAACCCCGCAGACGGGCGTCAGTGTAGCATTTTGAGTTTGCGCATCAGGAAAACGCGGGGGCTCGGCCCTCCATTTGGGCCATCACCGCCTCTATCTGGTTGGGGCGGCCCATAATTTTCTCCTGCTCAGCGGATTCCGCGAGCAAAATCTCCTCATCAGAGGCATAGGTCAGCATGTTGGACAAGCGCTTGGCCGCGCGAATCGCGTCGGGGTTTTTTTGCACGATAGTTTCGGCGAGGGCCATTGCACGCTCCAGAGGCGCCTCAGATGTCTCCGTCGCAAACCCCAATTCGCGAGCTTCAGCGCCAGAAAATTCTTCATTGGTAAAGACGAGTCGCCGCAGCACATCGTCTCGCACGTTACCCCGCCAAAGGGGATACCCCGCCATATCCGGGACCAGACCCCAGCGCATCTCCATCACCCCGCAGCGAGTTTCCGGGTGAATAATACGAATATCCGCGCCCGACATAATATTTAACCCGCCCCCAATAGCCACACCATGGACAGCCGAGATTACCGGCATGGATAAGTGACGCCAGCCCCACGCCACTTGCTGCACCTGGTTTGCAATACCGTGGGTGCGAGGCATCAACGCCATGGGCTCGCCACTGTTGTCGAAATTGGACAGATCGAGCCCAGCACAAAAAGCACGCCCCTCTCCTGACAGTACAACAGCCCGGACCTCAGGCTCACTTGTGAGCTGGTCAATCGCATCACAAAGTGCAGCGAACATAGCGGTGTCGAGGGCATTCATTTTGTCTGCCCGCGTCAAGGTGACATGAGCAATATGTTCAGCGATGGAGATTGAAACTCTTTCGGACATGGCGCACACCAGAAGATATCAACGGAGAGTGAACGACAATTGTGGCAGTGCTAATGCCAAAAAAACAGTGGCCGATAGCGAATGGATGCGCGCCAGCCACGGCCCAGCGCTCAATCTGTGCTAAAGGCCTCAGGCGCGTGGCCTTGATGTCGGCGGTCCATCTGTCTGACAATCGGGTCAACCTGCAACGCCCACCGGGAGTTTCGATATGCGTGCCCCTTACCTCACTGCACTCACTTTATTTTCGGTATTGATGTGGTGCTCGACCACCGTCAGTTATGCGCAGACTGATCAGGATGAAATCCTAGCGCTATACCAAGGCTGGATAAAAGCGGTTGAGGGCAGCGACGTCGACGCTTATGTCGGGGGCTTACACCCTGAGGTGAGCCTCAGGCCGCCCGGCGTGCCCGGTCTCGATGGTCGCGAGAATTACCGGGTATTTTTAGGCCCAGTTTTTGCGACGGCGCGGTACGAGATTACCGTGGATGTACCGCACAGCATTACCATGATGGGTGATGCTGCCGTTGTGGAATACGATTACACAATTCGCCGCGTGGTGGATGTCACCGCAAACGCGGACCTACCGGAGGGGGCGCTCGAGGGGGACAGCACCACATCACATTACATTGATGTGGTCGCGAAGGACGCGACTGGCGCCTGGAAAATCCGCCTCCACAGCTGGTCAATGACGCTTTGAGTCCGTCGGAGAGCAATCAATCGGACCTATCTCAGGGCTTTGCACTCATCACCGGGGCTTCGGCTGGACTGGGTGAAGAGTTCGCCAAGCAGCTAGCGGCTATGGGTAGGCCCTTGATTCTCGTCGCCCGGCGTCAGGAACGGCTGGAGCGGATTGCAGACGCGCTCCGAACCTCCCATCAGATTGAAGTAAAGACCATCGCGGCCGATCTCAGCCTTGCAGGAGCGGCGGAGCACATTGCCAGCGTATGCACAGCCGAGGGTTGGCAAGTGGACTGGCTCATCAACAACGCGGGCATCGCGGGGCCAGACTTACTGCAGGATCGCGATTGGCCGACCCAGCAGCAATTTTTCCAGCTCATGATGTTGTCTGTGGCTGACTTATGTCATCGCTTTGTGCCGGGAATGGCTGAGCGTGGCTATGGCCGCGTTATCAACGTCGCCTCCGTCGCCGCCCGGGTTCCCCGATCCGGAGGGTGCAACTACGGCCCTGCCAAGGCCTATTTGGTCGCATTGTCTGAAGAGCTTCACCTCACCGTTGCTGCCTCGGGAGTCAACGTTTCAGCACTGTGCCCGGGCTTTACCCACACCGACTTCCACGAGACCGCCGGATTAATGGATATGAAAAACAACATGGCAAAGTGGCTTTGGTACAACGCCGATATCGTGGTGAGAGATGCCATCGGCGGCGTGGAAAAAGGCAAATCTATCGTGGTGTCAGGACGGCTCTATCGCTGGCTGGACCCGATCTTCCAATCGGTGTGGACGCGACGCTTTCTCCGCATCCGGGCGCGCCCAGAGTGATGACGGCAGACCGCCATTTCACAAGCCGTTCAGCGAGGAGTGTGTCGTGAGCCGCCTGCATCGGAGGGATCTCTTAGCCGCGGCTGCCGCGCTACCTCTGTGGCCAGCAATGTTTGCCAAGGGCAATCCCGAGACGCGTTACGACGTCATCGTTATCGGTGGCGGCACCGCGGGTATTCCCTGTGCGCTCTTCGCCGCGATGGGGGGGGCGAGGGTATTACTCATCGAAAAAAGCCCCGCGTTGGGCGGCACGCTATTCTGGTCGACCGGACAAATTGCGGGATCAGGCACAGTTTTTCAGGAGCGGCTGGGTATTACAGATACGCCTCAAGCACATTTTGAGGACTGTATGCGGATCAATCACGCGACGGCGGACGCCGCTCTCACGCGCCTCACGGTGGAGCACGCGGGCGAGACCATTAACTGGTTGGCGGATCACGGCTTCGAGGTAATGGACGGGCACCCGGTTACCGGGATTGGCCACGACCATTTCACGACAAGGCGGTATCAGCAAGGCGTCAGAAGCGGGTTGTCGATTCTCGATGCTTTTCTGCCCTCCTTTAACGCCATGGCCGCGGATGGAAAGATCACGGTGCTAACAGGCACTACCGCTGCCAATCTCATTCAAGCGCGGGATGGGCGCATCACGGGCGTCACAGCGGCCGGGCCCGGCGGCGTTCAGGATATCCTCGGGTCAAACGTGGTGATTGCGGCCGGAGGCTGCGCTGCCAATGCGCGCCTCTTCGAGGAATTACATGGCGTGCCGCTGTATGCCAAAACCGCTTACCCAACCTCGCAGGGGGATGGATTGCTACTGGGACTCTCCGCCGGCGGCACCATCGTCGGAGGCGACAAGTACGCCTGCCTACCGGGGCTGATACCCGACGCATTTCAGTATCCCTGCCAGATGTTTGCCTATGCGCCGCTTAATCCGGCAACTCGCATGCCGTGGGAGATTCTGGTAAACGCGAGAGGTGAGCGCTTCGTGCAGGAGGATCACACCAGCGTTCATCATATCGAGCGCGGTGTTTATCAGCAGCCCGCGCACCGCCATTGGGCTATTTTTGATGCGGCCATGCTTGAGCGATCAGAGCCCATCATCCCCAAATGGAGCCGAGAGCGCCTAGCGCAGGAACACAAAACTAACGCCATGTTTCACAGTGCCATGTCTATTGAGGCACTCGCCTTGAAGGCGGGCCTCAACCCGCTCGCGTTGCAGCGCGCGGTGGGCGACTACAACGAACGACTTCAAGAAGGCAGAGCTGATACATTTGGACGCGAGGCGCGACCGGCATCCCTGTCCACCCCACCCTATTACAGTATCGCCATGCAGGGCTGGACACTGGTGTCTTTTGCGGGCCTCAAAGTCAATGCCAATCTGCAAGTCCAGCGCGAGGGAGGCGCGGTGATTCCAAATCTGTATGCGATTGGAGAAGTCATTGGCGCTGGGGCCACCTCCGGCGCCGCCTACACCAACGGCATGTTGGTCACGCCCGCGATTACCTTTGGCCGCCTGTTGGGAACCAGACTCGCCCGGGCTGCCTGATCGCATTAACGACTGGCCAGCGGATAAGTAGCCGCGAGGCGCGGCATTAGCAAAAGGTGACAAGATCACGATAACAATTGATGTCCCTACACCCGCTTGATAGCGTGCGGGAGAGTCCAATCGAGGAGATTTCATGAAATTCAAGAGCTTTGTTTCCGTAGCGGGTGCGTTGATGCTTTTGTCTCCACTTGCATCTGCAGGTGATCCGGTCCAGATGTGGCGGTGCAACATCAACGGTGACGTCAGCGAAGAAGACGTGATGGAGCAGGCGGGCAAGTGGAAAAAAGCCGCTGGCGAACTCGCAGGTGGTGAGGGCATGAGTGTCTACACAATGTTCCCCGTGTCCGTAGGCGCTGATGGTGCCGGTACCGACGTACTATTAGCCGTTTCCTGGGAATCTTTCAGTGACTTCGGCAAGTGGTGGGATGCCTATCCCGCGTCTGATGTCGCGCAAATGGAGCGAGAAACCATGACCTGCCACGGCAGTGCCCTGTGGGAGAGCGACGAAATCTGATTACCTCAATGGGTGTCGCAAGGGCTGCCATCTGGCGGCCCTTTTTTATGTAATCCTTAGGGATGACCTTTATTCACTCAACTGAGCGGGCTCCCAGTTAGCCCTATCTGACCACCTTTTCTTGAGTGCTTCACTATGACCCAGATCTGGAGTTGCAATGAGTGGGATCCTCTCGAAGAGGTGATTGTGGGTAATCCTCTGGGCGCTCGCTTTCCCTTCGCCGACCCCAGCACACGACTGGCGGAGTACCCGGACCGCGATCTGGCGGACATTCCGCAGGGCGCCTTCCCTGAACAAATCATTAAAGAGACCGAGGAAGACCTGCAGGGATTTGTCGACGCGCTTGAGGCACGCGGGATCACAGTAAGGAGGCCTGATACGTGGCCCCACGATCACACCATTCGCACAGTCCAGTGGGAAACCCAGGGCTACTACAACTACTGCCCCCGGGATGTGCTATTGGTGGTGGGCGACACGATTATTGAGACCCCAAACGTGATTCGCGGGCGCTCCCTGGAGACGGGATCTTATCGACGCCTGCTCATGGAATATCATGATGGGGGTGCCAAGTGGTTCAGCGCTCCCAAGCCGCTGTTGGAAGATCGCCTATTTGAGTTCGATCCCGCGGCACCCACACCGCAGAATTTCGAGCCCGCCTTTGACGCCGCTAATATCCTGCGCTTCGGGCGCGACCTACTCTATTTGGTGAGCGCTACGGGGAACGAGCTAGGCGGCCAGTGGTTGCAGCGCATACTGGGGGATGAGTTTCGTGTCCACTTTATGAAAGACGTGTATTTCGGGAGCCACATCGACTCGACACTGGTCGCGCTGCGTCCGGGGCTTGTACTGGCCAACCCAGAACGACTGTCGATGGACACCATTCCGGCATTCCTGAAAGACTGGGAGATCATCTTTAGTCCGCCGATGGAAAATCAGGAACGGCACAGTCCCGAGTATTTGCAGCAGGCGATCGGGAGTGAATGGATCGACATGAATCTTTTCAGTCTCGGGCCCGACACCGTCGTCGTGGACGGCTACCAGAGCGCGTTGATCGCGCTGCTAGAATCCAAAGGTCTGGAGGTGATTCCGCTTAAACTGCGTCACTCGCGCATGATGGGAGGAGGCTTTCACTGCGTCACGCTGGACACCCGGCGCCGTGGCACGATGGAATCCTATTTCTCCTAACGGGACAACCATGACCGACTGGCGCAGGCCTCGATGACACTACTGTGGATCGCACTGCTACCGGCGGCCGTCACTGCGGCTTGGATCCGCTATCGCCATGTGGTGGCCAGCAATGTTTTCACGCCTACGACAGCGCCCACCCTTACCCAGTCTCATCCGTCGACAACCTGGGGTACCCACCGGCACCAGCACGGTGCGCGCTGGCTCCACGAAATCTTTGAGCGCTCAGCGGCGCGATACCCCGAACTCATCGCGCTGTCCGTACCCGAAGCGGAGGCGTCACTGACGTACGCGGAGCTTGATCGTCTGGCTACCCAACTCGCTTCCGCCATCGGCGACACTGTCTTTGAACCGGATCAAGTCGTGGCGGTGCGCCTTCCCCAGGACTCAGCCACCATCGTTGCCCTGCATCTGGCGATCCTAAAAGCGGGTGCCACCCAATGCTTTATCGACCCCGACGCCCCGGATGAACTTTTCCAGCGCGTACTGCATGACGCCCAGCCCGCTTTACTGATCAGCGACGCGTCACCGGAGGGCTATACCGGGAATTGGCTGTCGCCAGAGATGCTGCTCCGCCAGGCAGAATCTGAACCCTTGTGCGCAACTTCAGTACCTTGGCTCGATGAGCCCCAGACCAGATTGGCCTCGCTGTTTTACACCAGCGGTACCACCGGCCAACCGAAAGGGGTTGAGTGCCCCCATGCAGGCTACATCAACCTCGCGCAGTCCTATGCGACCTTTTATGACTTCACACCCGGCAGCGATGCGAGCACGCTCACCTCATCGCTGGGATACGACGGCAGTATTTCCGAGATGTACAGCGCCTGGGTTGCCGGCTGCGAGGTGGTAATGCTGACCAAGGCAGCCCTGAGATCCGGTCCGGAATTAGTGCCCGTTTTACGTGAAGCACAAGTCACTGCTCTTTTTTGTCCGCCTGTATTGCTGTCGACGCTGACCGCACTCCCGGAGCGCGATCTGCCCTACCCCATCTGCCGCTATATTGTGCCTGCCGGCGAGGCTTTCCCCGCGTCCTTGATTGAGCCCTGGTCTCGGGGGCGGCGACAAATCATCAACACCTATGGCCCAACAGAGGCGAGCACGGATACCAGCCGACAGCTGCTGCGGCCCAATGAGCCTGTCACTATCGGCAGTCCTTTCCCCGGCGTTAGCTATACCATCGTTGACCCTGACTCGTTGACGCCGCTGCCCCATGGTGAGGAGGGTGAACTCTGGATTGGCGGGGTTCAGCTCGCCCACGGCTACCGCAACCTGCCCGAGGTTACCCAAGAGCGCTTTATCGACCACGCCGACCTCGGAAGGATCTACCGGTCGGGGGACCGCTGCCACGTTGATCCCGTCACGCTGCGGATACATTTTCATGGTCGCATTGATGCTCAGCTCAAGGTCAGGGGATATCGGGTGGAGGCTCAGCCCATCGAATCGTTGCTGCAGGATCGATTTACCGATATTGAGACGGCCGTGCTGGATTGCCAGCACAATGAGCTCATCGCTCTGGTGAGAGCCCCTGCCCTTTGGTCTGAGGACGCAGCGACCACCAACATCCAGCCGTTAAACCATGCGCTCGTGGGTGAGGCGCAGCAGCTCATTGCTTCGCGATTCCCACCCTATGCGATACCCAGCCGCTTCTTTGTCGTTGATCAATTCGAATTGGTTGCCGCTTCGGGCAAAATCAATCGTCGCGCCCTGCCTTCGGTAGCGGATATCGCCGAGCGCGAGATGTCCGATATTGCCCCGGCGGCGGCGTCCAATGATGGGAGTCCATCTTTAGCGCCCGAGATCCTGACCCTGTGCCGGGCTGAGCTCGGGCCCACACTCGACTGGCATGATGACTTCATCGAACGAGGAGCTCACTCGATTGCGATCGCGCGGTTAACCCAGCTGCTCCAGGCGGCCGGCTACCCCGTCTCTGTCAGAGGTTTACTCAGCGACACGCGCACCGCCGCCGCCATCGCCGAGCTGCCCACTAACCGCGAGGATGACCACGACCCAGCCGAGCCGACAGCCAGAGTGGATGGGGAATCAGAGGCGCAGTCACAAACAAGCCGGCAAGCGGGTCGCTCCTATGGATTTAGACAGTTCACCGTGGTGCAGGCTCTGGCCGCTGGGCTACTCAGGGTGCCGTTATTGCTGATGGCGGCCTTGGGTCTCGCCATTATCGATCCCGAAGAATTGCTACTGGTTGGAGATATTTCGGGCTTTTTGCTGGCGACGATCATCGCCTACACCGTCTACATGGTTGTACCCTTCGTCAATCTCAGCTGGGTACTAGTGTTGCGCAGAATTCAGGCCGCCACCGTGCGTGCGCCCAGCATGACCCCCGGGCGCTACCCGAAGTTCTCCAGCCATCACCTGCAACTGTGGTGGTTGGAACAACAAGCCGACTTTGTGCTCAAACCGCTGGTCAAAGGACTCCGCAGCCCGGTGTTATTCAACTGGGCACTCAATCGCTTGGGCGCCGACATTCATCCCAAAGCCTTTATCGCCCAGAGCACTGAGTGGTATGGCCCGCTCTCACTCATCTCGATAGGGCCAGAAGCGGTTGTTCAGGCGGGCGCACAAATCAGCACTGTGCGCTGGGAGGGGAACGACGTTGTTTTAAGTACTATTCAGGTGGGCCCCAAAGCGCGGGTCGGGACCCGCGCTATGGTCTCCGGTGGCGCTGCGCTGGGACATCACTCATGGCTCACACCCCTGTCTAGCCTCGATACCGAGACCGAGCCCTATAGCCAAATCAGCGGCGTCCCGGGAGTCAAAGCGGGCAACTATCAACCGCCCAGAACACCCGAAATTACGCCGCCGTCTTCGTTAACCGAGGTTGCGCTCGACCTGCGTAATATCGCGACCCAGTTTGCGCTGGAACTTGTGCTGGTGATCATGCCCGGGGCTTTTATTGCACTGCTGACTACCTGGTTTTTGGGATTCGATGCACTCGGCAAAGTGAATTTAGATGCAAACGTACTGACGGCTCGCGATCTGTTGGTGATGAGTGGCTCGGGGGTAATCGGTATTTGGCTGGGGGTACTCACCAGCTCAATGATTGTCTGCACTTTCCTTCGGCTCACCCCCACGCCGCCAGGCTGGACGCGCGCGGCCAGCCTCCGGGGCACGCTAGCGCGATACCGGCAGACCAAGATGAATCAGGTACAGCAGATGTGGGGTTGGAGCCTCACCGGTCAATATTTGCGAGCACTGGCCGGCGTGAAGTTCTCCCAAGTCGGCGCCTCCGAGTGCGACGAGTTAGTGAATCTGCTCCCGGAGCACCTCTACGCGGATGCCAATGTATTCATCGCGCAGGGCTGTTTCTGCAACGTGCTGGATGAGCACGGCGCTTTTCTTCTGGCACAGCCGATCCAGATGCCCGCTGGGTTCTTTGCCAGCAACAATGCCATGGTCGAACCCGGACCGGTCCCGGGCAATCTGCTTCTCGGCGTATCCACACCGCTCGGACCCCACTTGTACCGACCGCAATACAACGACCGCCCCGACACCAAACGTGTACTCGCGGGCAATCCCCCGCTGGAGGTGGGCACCGATGACCCTCAGGGCATACCCGCTCACCCGGCACCGTCTCTCGGCATTTTTCTGGCGCGGTTCATCCTGAACGATCTTGCCTCTGTGGGCATCATTCCGGGTATCACTTTATTCCTGGCCACCGGCTTACTGGTCAGCCTCAACACCATGGGCTTCAGCAATGTGGGCGCAGCGTTAATCACCAGCATTGTTGTGCCACTATCGCTCCCACTACTGGCTTTGCTGGTCAAGCTCGCTCTGGTTGGCAATCGTTGGGGGCGTCACAACAGTGCGCCCTTTTGGTCAGTGCGTCACTTCAGCTACTTTCTCGCACAGGACTGCTTCTTCCGCCTCATGACAGGCTTTATGAGCACCGTATCGGGCACCGCACTCGCGAACCCCATTCTGCGGCGCTTTGGCTGTCAAATAGGCCAACGCACATTAATCGGCCTGCCGCTACAGATGTCCGACTGGCATGCGGTGGATATCGGCAGCAACTGCGTCATCAATGGGCAAATGCAGTTACACAGCTTTGAGGATCGCGTACTCACGGTGTCTCGCACCCAGATTGGGGACGGCTGCGTGATCAACCACGGCACCATGATAATGGGCGGCGCGGATCTCGATTCAGGGGTTACCGTCAATCCGCAAGCGCTGGTGCTCAAAGCCATGAAGCTGGAAGCCGGCATTCATACGGGCAGCCCGACCCAGCGAATTAGCTGAGATGCCGGCGCCGATCGCGCTGGGCCATGGTCAGCGTCGAAGCGGCTCCCAACGCCAGTAAGTCAGGCACCGCCACACCCACTCCAGAGGTCCGCGCCAAAACCGCTGGTACCACCAGTGGCACATGAGTACCTGCGCCGCATAAACGGCAACAGCGAGGGTCACCACTTGCGCTGGCCCCCAGATAAAGGCGGCGCCAAACCCGTACCCATAAAAAATTGTGGTGAAGATCACTGTCTGGGTGACATAGCCGGTCAGGCTCATTGCTCCAGCGCTGGCAATTCGGCGTCTCACACCAACCAGCCAGTCACACTGAACCCAGCACCACACGCTAAAGAACCAGGCTCCCGCCAGCATGATGGTGGCGACCAGATATACCAGATCTCCTCCCAGTACCTGCATCGGCGTGGCACTCGAGCGCTCAAAAGGCATATAACCCACGGCGGCTGACCAATAGCGCTCTACAGTCATCAGGGACAGCCCCACCATCCACAGCCCCAGCGCAATCGATAGAGATTGCCAGCGCGCCAGCCGCTGCAGCGCACCCCACCCGCTGCGCATGAGACAAAAACCGGCCAGAAAACAGGCAAGCACCAGGAATCCTGAGTCAGGATATTGCCAGTCCGCCCAGAAACGCTCGGGCAAAAACGCGGCGTGGTGCCCCAATACCTCAGTAAAGCTGCCCACCGCGAGCGGTGATGTCATCCGATCCTCGTCAAGCCAAGCAAGCGCTTCCGCCTTGTTCTCGGCGGGCCAGTCGTCTCCCCGATCGGCAACAAGCAGATGACCCAGTGGGAAACTAATCACCAGCATCAGCCCCAGTGAGAGTAGCCACTGTGTGGGTAACCGATACAGCAACAGCAGAAGCACCCCGAGCTCGGCGTACAGCATCAGAATGTCGCCCTCAAACAGCAGACCGTGCAAGCAACCCAGGGCCATCAACACGCCCAGACGGCGCAGGGAACGCGCCAGGGTATATCCCGCAGATGAGATTTGCAGGAAGAAACCCATGCCAAACAGCAGGCTGTAGAGCATCCAGAACTTGGTTTCAAAAAAGACGTGCTTGACCTGCCAAGCCATCTGATCGGTAACCCCCAACCAGGCAGGATAATCCGCACCAAAACTGAACACGTTGACCAGCAAGATGCCGAACAGGGCCACGCCGCGGAGCACATCGAGAAAGACGATGCGGTTCATTTCATCGACCGCAGCGGTCAAAACAGGACATCCCACTCCTGATCGACCAGTTGCACCGTTTTCCCCAATCCCTTTGCCAGCGCCTGGTCGTAGACGGCAGAGGCCACCGCGATGTCCTCGATAGCCAGCCCGAACGGGTTCCAGAAAATGCGCTCGTCGGGATCTTCACGACCCGATATGTGCCCTGACACGACGGCGCCGAACTCACCGTGAATGCTGTCTCGCGTGACAAGACCCTCGCGGTGCATGCGCGCCAACACTCGGTCGGAGTGCACGCTCTGATGCCAGTCGTCCACCACAATCTTGTCCGCGGCGCTGACCAGTTCGAATGTAGGATCCATCAGTGATACGTTCATAAAGAGTGAGCCACGCTTGAACTCGGACGCGGTGACATAGGGCTCGGACTCAGTGGTAGCGACGATGCCCATATCAGCTTCCGCCAGCGCCTCCTGAAAACACGAGGCCGCCTCTACTGTCAGGCCCAGCGTGGCCATGTGCTCGAGAAAGGCTTCCATTCGTTCGGCACTTTGGTCGAAAGCGCGATAGTGCTGGATATCCGGAAACCACTTCGATATGGCCCACAGCGTCAATGCACCAATCCGCCCGGCACCAACCAGGCCCACCGACTCGCTGTTTGCTCGCGCGAGATAGCGCGCCGCCAACGCCTGCACCACAGCTGTGCGCATGGCG
>JAYNYK010000086.1:0-7885 GCA_038102985.1 Halieaceae bacterium | reverse complement strand
TCGGGCATACCCGGCTCCATCTGATGATCCCCATCGACGATGTTCTTGTACATCTTGGTTCTGCCTGCGACATCATCTGACTTGACTGTCAGCATTTCCTGCAACGTGTACGCCGCACCATAGGCCTCCAGAGCCCAGACCTCCATCTCACCAAAGCGCTGGCCACCAAACTGCGCCTTGCCGCCGAGGGGTTGCTGGGTAACGAGGCTGTAAGAACCCGTCGAGCGTGCATGCATCTTGTCATCCACAAGGTGGTTGAGTTTCAGCATGTACATATAACCCACCGTAACGGGACGATCGAATTGCTCGCCCGTTCGTCCATCGAATAACGTCAGCTGCCCGCTATCGGGGAGCTCCGCCATACGCAACAGCTCTTTAATCGACTCCTCTCGAGCGCCATCAAAGACCGGTGTCGCCATGGGCACACCCGCTCGCAGATTCTCCGCCAGCGCCAGCAATTCGTCATCGCTGAGCGATGCAATATCTGCACTGCGACGACTGTCAGTCGTGTGGCTGTAAACCTGCTTGAGGAAGCTGCGGAGCTGCGTCAGCTTCACTTGTTGCTCCAGCATGTCGTCAATTTTGCGTCCAAGGCCGCGAGCAGCCATGCCAAGGTGGGTCTCAAGGATTTGCCCTACGTTCATCCTCGATGGAACGCCCAAAGGATTCAGCACGATATCGATCGGCTCACCATGCTCGTCGTGAGGCATATCTTCTACCGGCATGATCACGGAGATCACGCCTTTGTTGCCGTGCCGACCCGCCATCTTGTCCCCTGGCTGAATGCGGCGCTTGACCGCAAGATAGACCTTGACGATCTTGAGCACGCCGGGCGCCAAGTCGTCGCCGCTCTGCAGCTTGTCCCTCTTGATTTCGTAGCGCTCTTCGAGCTGCTTGTTCTGCTCTTCCAGCAGCCGCTGCGCTGAGGACAACTGGCTGTTGAGGTCAGCATCGGAAAGTTTGAGCTTGAACCACTGCTCTCGATCGAGATCAGCCAACACCTGCTTGGTCAGCTTGGTGCCCTTGCTCAGTCCGCCGCCAGACACGGTTGCCTTGCCTTCCAAGAGCCCCGCGAGACGCGCAAACGTCGCCTCCTCATAAATCCGGTACTCTTCTTTCAGGTCTTTTCGATAGTCGGCGAGCTGTGCCGCTTCAATCTGCTTGGCTCGCGGATCCTTCTCGAGTCCATCCCGGGTGAATACCTGAACATCAATCACGGTACCCTTGTAACTTGAGGGCACGCGCAATGAAGTGTCTTTCACGTCCGACGCTTTCTCGCCAAAAATGGCGCGTAATAACTTTTCTTCCGGCGTCAGCTGGGTTTCGCCCTTGGGCGTGACCTTGCCCACCAGGATGTCGCCCGCGTCGACCTCGGCACCAATGTACACGATGCCCGACTCATCGAGCTTGCCCAGCGCACCTTCACCCACATTGGGGATATCCGCAGTGATCTCCTCTGAGCCCAGCTTGGTGTCTCGTGCGATACAGGTGAGCTCCTGAATATGGATCGTGGTAAAGCGATCCTCCTGAACAACACGCTCGGAAACGAGAATGGAATCCTCAAAGTTGTAACCGTTCCAGGGCATGAATGCGATGCGCATGTTTTGACCCAGCGCCAGTTCTCCGAGATCGACCGACGGGCCGTCAGCGAGAATGTCACCGCGTTCGACTGCGTCCCCCGGCTTGACGATGGGGCGCTGATTGATACAGGTGTTCTGATTGGAACGCTTGTATTTGGTCAAGTTGTAGATATCAACCGGTGAATCATCAATACCGACTTCTTTGGCATTGACCCGGACAACGATGCGACTGGCGTCAACGGAATCAATCACCCCGCCGCGCGCTGCCACTTCGCACACGCCCGAATCACTCGCTACGTAGCGCTCCATTCCCGTACCGACCAGCGGCTTCTCTGTCTTGAGCGTCGGCACTGCCTGGCGCTGCATGTTTGATCCCATCAGCGCCCGGTTCGCATCATCATGCTCAAGGAAAGGAATCAGCGCGGCGGCAATAGAGACCACCTGCTTGGGCGACACGTCCATATACTGAACGTCGACCGCAGCCTTCACGGTGAACTCATTCATGTGACGCACGTTAATCAGATCGTCGACAAACCGATTTTTGTTATCGAGTGTCGCCGAGGCCTGCGCAATCACGTACTCCGCTTCATTGATTGCTGACAAGTACTCAATGTCATCGGTTACAACCCCATCGACCACCTTACGATAGGGCGACTCGAGGAACCCATATTCGTTGGTTCGTGCATAGGTCGCGAGGGAGTTGATCAGACCAATGTTTGGTCCCTCAGGGGTCTCGATAGGGCACACACGACCGTAGTGGGTAGGGTGCACGTCTCGAACCTCAAAACCGGCTCTCTCGCGGGTGAGACCGCCCGGACCCAATGCGGAAACGCGACGCTTATGTGTCACCTCAGAGAGCGGGTTGTTCTGATCCATAAATTGCGAGAGCTGGCTGGAGCCGAAAAATTCTTTGACGGCCGCCGAGACCGGCTTGGCATTGATCAGGTCCTGGGGCATCAAGCCTTCACTTTCCGCCATAGAGAGGCGTTCCTTGACTGCACGCTCCACTCGCACCAGACCCACTCGAAACTGGTTCTCAGCCATTTCTCCGACAGAACGCACGCGGCGGTTTCCAAGGTGGTCAATGTCGTCGACCACACCCTTACCGTTACGAATGCCAACCAAAGCACGCATCACGTCGACGATATCGTCTTTGTCCAAAGTGGCTGAACCCACCTTTTCGTCTCGGCCCAGTCGCCGGTTAAACTTCATGCGGCCTACTGCAGACAGGTCATAACGCTCCGGAGAAAAGAACAGGTTCTGGAAGAGGTTCTCAGCCGACTCCTTGGTGGGCGGCTCTCCCGGGCGCATCATGCGGTAAATCTCAACCAGCGCCTCGAGCACACTGCGGGTGGAATCTGCCGCGAGAGTATCGGAGATAAACGGCCCGCAATCGTATTCATTGGTGTATAGCGTTTCGATAGTCTCGATACTCTTTTCTCGGAGCTCGGCCAACAGGGCAACGCTAATTTCGGAGTTGCACTCCGCCAATACCTCACCGGTAGCCGTATCGACGATATTCTTCGCCAATCGCCGGCCCTCGAGATACTCCTCGGGTACCGCTAGCAACTCGATGCCGGCATTATCCAGCTCGCGGATATGGCGCGCCGTAATCCTTCGACCCCGCTCCACAATGACCTTTTTGCCCGCCAAAATATCGAACGCGGCCATGTCACCCTGCAGGCGCTTCGGCACCAGGGTCATCGTCGCCGACCCCTCCTCACCGAGCTGAAAGGTGGTGGTCTCGTAAAAAATGTCGAGGATTTCCTCGGAGTCAAAGCCCAGCGCACGTAGCAAAACGGTCGCCGGCAACTTGCGGCGACGATCTATACGGACGTAAACCAAATCCTTGGCGTCAAACTCGAAATCGAGCCAAGAGCCGCGGTAGGGAATCACCCGGGCGCTATAGAGCAACTTGCCGGAGGAGTGGGTTTTGCCGCGGTCGTGATCAAAAAAGACCCCTGGAGACCGATGCAGTTGGGAGACGATAACGCGCTCGGTACCATTAATGACAAAGGTCCCGTTCTGGGTCATCAGGGGAATTTCCCCCATGTACACGTCTTGTTCCTTGATGTCCTTAATGGACTTGGAAGACGACTCCTTGTCGTAGATGATCAGACGAACCTTTACACGGAGAGCACACGCGTAGGTTGTGCCGCGCAATACGCATTCGTCCACATCAAAAACCGGCTCACCCAGCTTGTAATCCACATATTCCAGCGCCGCGTTACCGCTGTAGCTGACGATCGGGAAAACAGATTTAAAGGCCGCATGGAGACCGCTCTCGGCCCGATCTTCCAGAGACACACCGTCCTGGGTGAACTTGCCGTAAGAATCCAGCTGAATTGCCAGAAGGTAAGGAATATCCATCACCTTGGGCAAGGAGCCAAAATCTTTGCGAATGCGCTTTTTTTCCGTGTACGAGTAAGTCATCAGTACTCCCCTACGGTCTGCATCGCTTCTCAACAACGCAAACCTTGAATATTCAAAAGCCGGTCTTACAACCGGGAAAAGGCCGGAGCGCAATGCGCCCCAGCCCTGTTACGGTGCCTCTTTAAACCCAGCGCCCAATTACTTGAGCTCTGCGGCGCCGCCTGCTTCTTCGATCTGCTTCTTGATATCTTCTGCTTCGTCTTTCGACGCACCTTCCTTCACAGGACCGGGCGCACCATCGACCACTGCCTTGGCTTCTTTGAGGCCGAGACCGGTCACTGCGCGAACTACCTTGATCACGTTGACCTTCTTCTCGCCACCTGAAGTGAGGATGACGTCAAACTCCGTCTTTTCCTCAGCCGCAGCACCGCCCGCGTCACCGCCGGCTGCCGGCGCCGCCACAGCGACTGCCGCCGCAGCAGATACACCAAACTTCTCTTCCATCGCCTCTACCAATGCGACGATGTCCATTACGCTCATCTCGGCGATTGCGTCGAGAATTTCGTCTTTTGAAAGTGCCATATCTAAATCTCCGTTACTAAATGCAGGTTGAGGCAGGGCCTTCTCAGGCTGCCTCTTGTTTTTGATCACGAACCGCCGCCATCACACGGACCAGCTTGCCCGGAACTTCGTTCGACGTACGTACCAGCTTCTCGATAGGCGCCTTCATGACGCTCATCAGGGTCGCAATAGCCTGATCCCGCGTGGGCAACTTGGCCAATACGTCGAGCTGTTCAGCCCCGAGCAGCTTGCCGCTTACCGCCAGTGCCTTTACCTCAAACCGTTCGTTGTCAGAGGCAAAATCCTTGAACAACCGCGCTGCCGCGCCCGGATCTTCCATAGAAAATCCGAATAGGGAGGGCCCGGTTAAGGTGTCGGTGACACACTCGTATTCGGTTCCTTCCAGCGCCCGCTTGGCCAGCGTATTCCGCACCACCCGAAGGGTGACACGGCTTTCGCGAGCCGAGGCACGCAGAGCAGTCATGTCATTCGATGCAACACCGCGCGCGTCGGCGATTACAAGCGAAAGTGCGCTGGCAGCTGTCTCGTTGACTTCGGCGACGATCGCCTTCTTTTCTTCGAGTCCAATAGCCACTTGGCTTACTCCTTTTGTGGTCGTTAAGGTCATCGCATTGCAATAACCCCCCTCGGTGATGAACTGCCTCACCATCTGCGTAGGCAACCGGATGTAAATTCATCCGTCATTAAGGCCCTTTCGCAAGCGCCACCTACGGTCTTTGACAGCCTTTGGCGTTCAGCGGGGACTTGCCACACCTTCCTGCAAAGACTTCCAAAGTGGACAAAGCCTATGGTGCACTTCGCCCGACCCCCTCCCTAAACACAAAGGGGGCATCTGGCCACGAGCAAAAGCCCGCGGTCATAAGCTGTGATTAAAAATCGATCGCGTTGTGATCTACAGTGACACCGGGACCCATGGTGGTCGACAGCGTCACCTTGCGCACGTATACGCCCTTGGCCGAGGCGGGCTTTGCTTTCTTCAAGTCGGCCAGAACGGCGATCAGATTGCCCTTAATCGCATCAGGCTCAAAGTTCACCTTGCCGATGCCACCATGGATGATGCCGTTCTTGTCTGTGCGGAAGCGCATCTGGCCCGCCTTGGCATTTTGAACCGCTGTTTCCACGTCGGGCGTCACCGTGCCGGTCTTGGGATTCGGCATCAGGCCACGGGGACCCAATATCTGACCCAGTGTACCCACCACCCGCATGGCGTCTGGAGAGGCAATCACGACGTCGAAGTCCATCATGCCGCCCTTGATTTGCTCGGCAAGCTCTTCCATACCCACAAAGTCGGCACCCAGCGCTTTTGCTTTCTCGGCGCTTTCACCCTGTGTGAACACGGCCACGCGGACTTCGGCCCCCGTGCCATGAGGTAACGTCGTCGCACCGCGAACACCTTGGTCAGATTTCCGCGCATCAATGCCGAGATTGACCGCCAACTCTACAGTCTCATTGAACTTTGCCGTGCCGAACTCTTTCAGCAATGCAACCGCCTCATCCAGCGAATAACTGCGGTTAGCGTCGACCTTCTCTCGAAAAGCGCGAACACGTTTGGATAACTTGGCCATCAGTTCACCCCCTCCGTATCGATACCAGCTGAGCGTGCACTACCCGCAATGGTTCGCACCGCAGCGTCCATATCTGACGCCGTCAGATCAGGCCATTTCTGTGTCGCCACCTCCTCAAGTTGAGCGCGCGTCACTTTCCCCACCTTTTCGGTGTTGGGCCTGCCGGAACCACTTTTTATGCCTGCGACCTTTCTCAAAAGTACAGATGCCGGCGGCGTCTTCTTGATGTAGGTGAAAGACTTGTCGGTGTATACCGTAATCACCACGGGAATTGGCAGGCCCGGTTCCATGCCCTGAGTATCGGCATTGAACGCCTTGCAGAATTCCATGATGTTTACACCCTTTTGGCCCAGTGCGGGACCCACCGGTGGGGACGGATTCGCCTGCCCAGCCGGGATCTGCAGCTTGATATAGCCGTCGATCTTCTTAGCCATGTTGCTCTCTCCTGGGTTCAAGCGCTGTTGTGTTCCTTGCCACTGGCAAGGCACGCGAGCTCCCCACTATCGCCGCAATGCGGCGTAATTTAAGGGGCGGCTTAACGCCTCCCCACCCGATCAGGCTTTTTCTACCTGACCAAATTCCAGTTCTACGGGCGTCGAGCGCCCGAAGATCAGCACCGCCACGTTAAGACGGCTCTTCTCGTAATTCACATCCTCAACGACCCCATTAAAGTCGTTAAACGGTCCATCTATCACGCGGACCATCTCACCGGGCTCAAAAACGGTCTTGGGTTTGGGTTGGTCAACACCCGCCTCAACCCGCTGCAAAATGACGTTGGCTTCGGCATCGGTAATTGGCGATGGCTTATCGGCCTTGCCACCGATGAATCCCAGAACGCGCGGGGTTTCCTTGACCAGATGCCAGCTCTCGTCATCGAGATCCATTTGCACCAAAACATACCCCGGGAAAAATTTGCGCTCGCTTCTGCGTTTCTGACCGCCTTTCATTTCGATGACTTCTTCGGTGGGCACAATAATCTCACCAAAACGATCCTGCATCCCCAAACGCTCGACGCGCTCCTGAATTGCCGAGGCCACCTTCTTCTCGTATTGAGAGTAGGCATGTACCACGTACCACTTCAAAGCCATGTTCCTGCCCTCAACCCAGAATCAGTGACGCGAGCCAACCCAGCACGCTGTCGAGGCCCCATAAAATCAGGCCGGTAATAATAACGAACACAAAAACAATGAGTGTGGTTTGGGTGGTTTCCTGGCGTGTTGGCCAGATCACTTTACGAATCTCTGTTCGCGAACCCTTCACCAGAGTCAAAAATTCGCTGCCTTTTTGGGTGAGCGACGCTATCCAGCCCGCAACCAGCGCCAGCAACAGCAACGCAATCACCCGGTAAAGGATCGGCTGGTCGGCGTAGAAGCTGTTGCCATAGATACCGCCGGCAACCAACCCCGCCACAACCACCCATTTCAGCGAATCAAGCCTGCTCGCGGCGGCTTCACTCATGCTCTGTCTCCACTCGCCCGGCGTGCACAGCACAACCGGAGGTTACCGCCACCTCGCTTTGAGGTGGCAGGCCAGGAGGGAATCGAACCCCCAACCTGCGGATTTGGAATCCGCTGCTCTGCCAATTGAGCTACTGGCCTTCCACTTCTTTTCTCCCCCCCCAAGGGGAGCAAAAACACTGCTTTTCCAGAGACGACGAAGCCGAACAGCCAAAAAAGGCGGTTCGGCTCAGTCATCGGGCAGCTATCAAGCCGCCAGGATCGTTACTCGATAATCTTGGCGACGACGCCGGCACCGACCGTTCGACCACCCTCTCGGATCGCAAAA
>JAYNYK010000021.1:0-36316 GCA_038102985.1 Halieaceae bacterium | reverse complement strand
TCTCGACGCCCGGGGTATACCCGTACTCAGGGTGACCGGGTGTTTTGCTATGGAGTTGCCGGAATTGCTTGATGTCCTCGACCGACAATTCGTAACCCGTCAAATGCAGTAGCGCATAGATGAGCATCGATCCGTGGCCGTTGGAGAGCACAAATCTGTCGCGATTGGGCCACTCCGGATTGCCGGGATGATGGCGCAACGTGCGGTTCCACAACACCTCGGCAATATCAGCCATGCCCATGGGCGCCCCCGGGTGACCGCTATTGGCCGCTTGAACCGCGTCCATCGCGAGGGCGCGAATGGCGTTGGCCATATCATTCTGAGAGGGCATCAGGGCTCCGGGGGTTAGTGGCGGAAGGTATTGTCGGTGAAGCCGGGCGATGGAGCAAACTTATTGTGGGTTTATGGCCAGAAACCGCCACCGGCTACGCCACCTCCACCGCCGCTCGAAAAAGGAGTAGCAGTAAAACGAAGCGCCGATCCAAAGGTGTACCATTATCAGCCTCTCTGGGTTGCGGCGCGGAAGACTCCTCGCAAAATCACCCTCCGAACTGGACGTCGCTATGAAACAAAATCACTTATCGCCAATACGCCTAATTTGTTTTATCGCGGCAACCGCGCTGACGGCAACAAGCTGCGAACAACCCATTGACCCTGGCTCGCAAAAAATTGCCGCAACGATCGCGCAGACCGCACAGATGCCGGATCTGACTGCGCTACGCCAGCAATTTGCAGCGGGGCAAATGTCTTCGGAACAGCTCGTAACGATTTACTTGCAACGAATTGAGCTACTCGATCGCCAGGGACCCACCCTGCGCAGCGTGATGGCAGTCAATCCCAACGCCATTAACCAAGCCAAAGCCAGTGATGAACGGCGCCGCGTCAATGCCGAGCTGGGCCCGCTGGACGGCATCCCCATTTTAATAAAAGACAACATCGAAACGCTGGATCCGATACCGACCACTGCCGGATCCTCGGCGCTGCTCAACAACTACAGCCAGCAGGATAGCCCCATCGTTGCGCGGTTGCGCGCGGCGGGCGCGGTCATTCTTGGTAAAACCAATTTGAGCCAATGGGCCAACTTTCGATCCACTCACTCTGTTAGCGGATGGTCATCAGTGGGTGGACAAGTCAAGAACCCGCACATGCTAGACCGCTCCCCCTGCGGCTCCAGCTCTGGCTCGGGCGCCGCCATCGCGGCAGGACTGGCCACGCTGGCTTTGGGCACAGAGACCAACGGCTCAATTATCTGCCCCGCGCAAGTGAACGGCATCGTTGGATTCAAGCCCACCGTGGGCGTGCTGTCGGCCACAGGGATCGTGCCGATCTCGGCCTCTCAGGACACCGCGGGGCCGATGACCAAAACCGTCGCTGATACCGTGACGATGATGGATGTTTTAACTGACAGTAACTACTTCTCTCAAGCCGAGGGCAAATCGTTGCACCAACTTCGTCTTGGGGTATTGCGGTTTGCTCAGGGAGACAACACCCATATCAACGCGCTTTTTAATCAAAGCCTCGCAGCACTTAAAGCGGCCGGGGTGACCCTTGTAGACATCACCGAGTTTCAGTTGTCAGACCCGAACTACTGGCAAAACGAGCTCACAGTACTGGAAATCGAATTCGCTGATTCACTTGACCGGTTTTTGAGTGAGCGCGCGGATAGATTGCCGGTTTCCTCCGTCGCATCGCTCATCGACTTTAATCTCGACAATAGTGGCGTTGAGCTCGCGCTCTTCGGGCAGGAGCATCTTATTTCATCAGCAGAGCGGCCTGAGGCTGGGTCTCCAGAGCACGAGGCTGCGCTGGGCGCTATTCAGACAGCGAGTCGCAATGACGGCATCGATCAACTCCTCTTGGATGCCGATGTCGATTTACTGGTGGCGCCCTCGGGGCCAATCGCGCCTGCCGTTGATCTCATCAATGGCGATGTTTGGCCCGCTTGGGCGGGCGCTGGATACCTGGCGGCAATTGCCGGCTATCCCCATCTCACTATCCCCATGGGTACGGTGCGCAATTTGCCGCTGGGATTTTCCGTGATCGGCACCGCCAATAGCGATGCGCAGGTGCTTGCCGCAGGGCGCGAAATAGAACAGGTGCTGGGAGCTGGGCCGATTCCCCATTTTCTGGGTTCCGCCGCCGAAAACCCGACCATCGAGGCGGCAATTCGAGGCGCAAGCCTCCCATCAAAATAATGTGTTGAAAAAAAGGGGCCTAACGGCACTTTTTTTTCAGTGAGAACTGCAAACTTGGAATTGGATTTTCAAGTTAGCCGAGACATAACGCCCGATCAGATCCTGAAGGCCGATGGCAGCAAACGAGCCCTGGCCGTAGGGCGGATCCTCGTCAAAGATATTACTAACGGCGATGCTCAGTTCTACCGAGTCAGCAAAGCTGTCCACGAAGCCGATGTCTGAAAAATCGTAAGCAACGACCGGCCAGAATAAAATCTCCGGCAGATTAGACGCCAGCCGACTCTTTTCAGGCAGGATGGGCGCGCACCATTTGGGTCACCTCACCGTCCCTGCCAAGCAACGCTAGCTGAGCGGGGTTCATCGCAAAAATTCCAGAGCACACCACGCCGGGGAGAGTTTCGAGGTGCTTTTCCAGCGACTCGGGGTCCTCTACCGCCATCCCGTGAACGTCAAGGATCCAGTTGCCATTGTCGGTAACGACCCCCTCCCTCCAAACCGGCTGACCACCCAAAGCGACCAACTGTCTCGCTATAACGCTCCGGGCCATGGGAATCACTTCAATCGGAATGGGAAAGGCGCCCAAAACCTCAACCAACTTGGTTTCATCGGCGATACAAACGAACGTCTCTGCGGCAGAGGCCACTATTTTTTCTCGGGTCAAGGCCGCACCACCGCCTTTGATCATTTCCAGATTCGGGTTTATCTCGTCGGCGCCATCGATGTAGGCATCCAGTGACTCCATTTGGTTCAAATCAACCACGGGTAGCCCCATCTCTTTCAGTAGCGCCTCTGAGCGCACCGAACTCGCCACTGTGGCCTCGATCCTGCTTTTGAGCTGCGCCAGGCCCCGAATGAAGCACTCAGCGGTACTCCCTGTACCGATGCCAAGCTTAAGCCGATCCGGGTAGAGACTCTCGACATAATCCACCGCCGCCGCGCCGACCCGCTCCTTTTGTTTCTGCAAATCCACCGCATTTCTCCTCTTAGTTAACCCTGCTGAGCAAAAATGCGCTCGCTGTCTGACACTGAGTATGCCATGCCTTCCTGCGGGTATCGGGCGTGGGTTAACGAGACCGCCTCCCCGCAATACGGCCGGACACCCCCATACCAAACCCGGGTCGTCGCACAGCGCGAAAAGACGAAAATCAGGGGGCCAGATACTTCATCAAATAATTTTGATTAATTGTCGGCCGCTGTTATTCTCCGCGCCCATGAAAAGTACTGCATCTCTTATTGAGTTCCCCGTTCCGGCAAACAATAACGCACTGTCTGCGTTGTTGAGCGCCGCCGGAGACGCTTTGCGCCTGCAAATCTTGCGGGCCTTGGCGCAGGACTCTTTCAGCGTTTCGGAGCTCTGCACCATTTTCGGCATGCGACAAAGTGCGCTGAGCCACCACTTAAAGGTGTTGATTGACGCGAGGCTATTGAGCCGCAAGAAGGAGAGGACGACCACATTTTATCGCCGCGCGCTGCCCACAGGGCCGCTCGCCAGCTTGCATCAAGCGATACTGCTTCATTTGGATGAGCACGCAGTCTCTTCAGCGGTGCAAGCGGGAATCGCGCGCATCCACCAGCAGCGGGAATGCAATTCTCTGGCTTTTTTTCAAGGGAACCTTGACCGCTTTCGCGAGCAGCAAGAGTTGATCGCCCCCTGGCAAGACTACAGCGAAGCCACGCTACAGTTGCTCGACAGAGCGCCTCAGCAGCACCTGAACCACATTATCGAAATCGGGGTCGGGGAAGGCTGGCTGTTACCAAGTCTGCTTGAGCGGGCAAGCTCGGTCATGGCGCTGGATCTCTCCGAGGCCATGCTGGCCAGAGCGCGGGAGTTCGCAGGCCACCTGCCCGGCATCGAATTTATACAGGGCAGCACGGCCCGCGCTATTGAAAATGAAGCAAAGGCGGACGCCGTAATTGCCAACATGGTGCTCCACCATACGCCTGACCCGCGCCAAATTCTGGGCGAGGCCGCCCATCTGCTGGCAAAGAATGGCCGCCTCATTGTGAGCGAACTCTGTGCCCATGATCAGGCGTGGGCCAGAGAGCATTGCGGAGACTTGTGGTTGGGATTTGCCCCCGAGCAGCTGCAAGGCTGGGCCGAAGCGGCCGGCCTCTCTGTCAGCGCCAGCGTGTTCATCGCCCAACGCAACGGCTTCCAGATACAAATTCATCAATTCGAAAAAGCACCCCATCCGCTGTAGAGGACAACTTATGAGCGACTATTCCCTGTTTACTTCGGAGTCTGTGTCTGAGGGGCATCCCGACAAAATGTCGGACCAAATCTCCGATGCCATCCTTGATGCTTATCTCTCTGCAGATCCTGATGCGCGCGTCGCCGTGGAGACGCTGGTGAAGACCGGCATGGTCGTTGTCGCCGGTGAGGTCACAACGTCATCCAATATCACCCCCGGTGACCTCGAGCAGGTGATCCGGCAAACGGTGCTTGATATCGGTTTTGACTCTTCCGATGTTTGTTTTGACGGCAACACCTGTGCCGTCATCAATGCCATCGGCCAGCAATCGGCCGATATTGCACTGGGCACCCACGAAGCCGATGAGGCCAATCAGGGTGCTGGTGATCAGGGGCTGATGTTCGGTTACGCCTCAGACGAAACCGACATACTGATGCCCGCGCCGATTTACTTCTCGCACCGCCTCGTCGAAAAACAAGCGGAGCTCAGAAAGTCAGGGGCGCTGCCCTGGTTGCGCCCGGATGCGAAAAGCCAGATCACGCTGCGTTATAGCGCCGACGGAAAACCCGAGCGCATAGAGGCGGTCGTAGTGTCAACGCAGCATGCCCCCGATATCTCACGAGCGGACCTGCGTGCCGCCATCCGCAAGGAGATCATCGAAGCCACCTTGCCCGCCGAGTGGCTTCACGCCGATACCCTGTTTCATATAAACCCCACAGGGAACTTTGTGATCGGCGGACCACAGGGCGATTGTGGCCTCACCGGGCGCAAGATCATTGTTGATACCTACGGCGGCATGGCGCGGCATGGTGGAGGCGCCTTCTCAGGCAAAGACCCGTCGAAGGTGGATCGCTCAGCGGCTTACGCCGGGCGGTATGTGGCAAAAAATATTGTCGCAGCCGGCTTGGCCAGGCGCTGTGAGGTGCAGGTTTCCTACGCCATTGGCGTTGCAGAGCCCACCTCAATTTCGGTGAATACTTTCGGTACCGCATCACTTTCTGACGACGCGATCGTTACACTGATCCGCGAGCACTTTGATCTGAGGCCCAAAGGGCTTATCAATATGCTGAATCTAAAGCGGCCCATCTATCGTACTACCGCGGCGTACGGGCATTTCGGCCGGACAGGCGACAGCTTCACCTGGGAACGTACAGATAAGGCGGAGGAACTCCGCTCAGCCGCCGGACTATAACTCACCGACTCAATGATCCAACCAAAGAGAGCACACTATGAATACTGCTGTTGAGCAAACCGTCTTCGCCGACTATAAGGTCGCCGATATTCACTTGGCCGACTGGGGTAGGCGCGAGCTGGAGATCGCCGAGAGCGAAATGCCGGCACTAATGGCACTCAGGGGGCAATACCGCGAGTCACAACCGCTGGCGGGCGCCAAAATTCTGGGCTGCATTCACATGACCATTCAGACCGGCGTGCTGATCGAAACGCTCGTTGCGCTGGGCGCAGAGGTGCGCTGGTCCTCATGCAATATATTTTCTACCCAAGATCACGCCGCCGCCGCCATCGCCGCCGCGGGCATACCGGTTTTTGCCTGGAAAGGAGAAACCGAAGAGGAGTATGAGTGGTGTATCGAGCAGACCATCCTCGCCGACGGTAAGCCCTGGGATGCCAACATGGTTCTCGACGACGGCGGTGACCTGACCTCAATGCTGCATGAGCAGTACCCCGCAATGTTGGAGCGGATTCACGGCATTACCGAGGAGACCACCACCGGTGTCCACCGGCTTTACGACATGCTGGCCAGCGGAGAACTCAAAGTCCCGGCAATCAACGTCAACGACGCCGTGACAAAATCAAAAAATGACAACAAATACGGCTGCCGTCACAGTCTCAACGACGCGATCAAGAGAGGCCTAGACCACTTGCTGGCTGGCAAACGCGCGCTGGTGATCGGTTACGGCGACGTGGGCAAGGGGTCGGCGCAGTCGTTGCGCCAAGAGGGAATGATCGTGCGCGTCACGGAGTGTGACCCGATTTGCGCAATGCAGGCCTGCATGGACGGCTTTGAAGTGGTATCACCCTTCATCGATGGCGTGGACGACGGCAGCGACAGCTGCATTGATAGCACACTCCTATCCACCACCGACTTACTGGTCACCGCCACTGGCAACTTCAACGTATGCACCGCACCCATGCTACGGGCACTCAAGTCGAGCGCCGTGGTTTGCAATATCGGACATTTCGACAATGAAATTGATACCGCTTACATGCGCGAGCACTGGCAGTGGGAAGAAATCAAACCCCAAGTTCACAAAGTGGTTCGCGATGCAGACAGCAATGATCATTTGCTCCTGCTATCCGAGGGGCGTCTGGTCAACCTGGGTAATGCGACGGGGCATCCTTCCCGCATTATGGATGGCTCTTTTGCCAATCAGGTGCTCGCCCAAATACACCTCTTTGAAAAGCGATTCGCTGATTTAAGTGGTGAGACGCGTTTGGCTGCGATTGCGGTGGAAGTGCTCCCAAAACACCTCGATGAACAGGTTGCCACCTACATGGTGCAGGGCTTCGGTGGCGTCATGACCAAGCTCACCCAAAAGCAGGCAGACTACATCGGGGTCGGTGTCGACGGGCCCTTTAAAAACGACGCCTACAAGTACTAACAGTGCATCCTCCCGCCCGGCGGATCGCCATCGATCCGCTCCGGTGCGGGATTCCTCGGTCATGCCTTAAAATGAAGAGGTAAAAAGGCCTGATCATGCGCACTCCCAGACTCTTCGTTGACCAAAATCTCGACCCCCATGGTCGGATCGAGATCACCGGCACCAGCGCCCACTATTTGGGCCGGGTTCTACGCGCGCAATTGGGTGATCACGTTGTGCTTTTTGATGGTGGCGGATACGAGTTCCCCGGACAAATCGCTGCGGTGGGCAAGCATTCGATCACCGTGCTGCTGGGCAACGCCATCAACCCCGCCACGGAGTCGCCGGTAAAGACGCTACTGGGGCTCTGCCTGAGCAAAGGCGATCGCTTCGACTGGGCGGTACAAAAGGCCACAGAGTTGGGGGTAAGCGCCATTCAGCCGCTGCAGAGTGAGCGGGTGGACTTCGCCATTCCAGCCCATCGGATCGAGAAACGAGTCGCTCATTGGCAACAGGTAGCGATCAGCGCCTGCGAACAAAGTGGCCGTGTCACCGTGCCCCAAGTATCTCCACCGTGCGCTTTGCTAAATTGGGTGAACGCGGTAACTGCCGATGAAAAATGGGTTTTGGATGGGACCGCTGACGACCAGAAATTACCCGTCACGGCGCCACAAACGGTTGCCCTGTTGATAGGCCCCGAGGGAGGATTGACCGAAGCCGAGATCAGTACTGCGCGAAGGGATGGATTCAGAAGGCTGCGCCTGGGCCCTAGGGTCATGAGAACCGAGACGGCCCCAGTGGTAGCACTGGCGCTGATCAATTCACGCTGGGGTGACCTCGGGCTGCGCTAATTCATAGCGCGCTCATGCTGGGCACGAACCCACTCCAACCAAATGGCAGCCGCATTCAGGTAGTGACTGGTACGGGGTGAATGAAAAATCTCGAAGGCATGTTGCGCGCGCGGTAACTCGGCATAAACCAGTGGGTGAACTGCGCGTGAGCTGAGCTCCGCAACAAAGCGCCGCACTTCTTCCACCCACACCAAAGAATCGTGGGTGCCCTGAACAATAAAGAAAGGGGGCGCCGACGCTGCGATACCGGGACGATCGACCCAAGAGATGGGGGACCCGTCCTCAAATAAATCGGGCGCTTCATCGCGGGTTCTCTGGATGATCTTACTGGCAATAAAAGCGTCCATGCGGTCTTGCTGACGAATGCCATAGCGGTTGGTGAAATCGACGGCGGGATATAGCGCCAGTACCCCTTGCACAGCCGTATCGGCACGCTCAAAGCCCGATTGCCAGTCGGCATGTCCCGGTGACAGGCCGGCAAGCAAGGACAGATGACCGCCCGCAGAGCCTCCGGTGATGACGATAAAATCGGGGTCACCACCGTATTCGGCAATGTGGGCTTTTACCCAAGCGATGGCTTTTTTGACATCACCGATCTGCGCAGGAAAAGCCGCGCGTGGCGCCAGTCGATAATTGATGGAAACCCCGACCCAACCAGATTCCGCCATGCGGTGCAAAAGCGGTTGTGCCTGCTCAGATTTGTGGCCAACCATCCAGGCACCGCCATGTACCTGCAGCAGCACAGGACGCCGCTCTCCTGAGGTAACGGGTAAATAGAGGTCCAGCAGACCACGCTTTCCTGCATCGGTATAAGCAATATTTCTGACATATTTGACGCCAGGACGCCGAAATCGAAATGGCCAGAGCCACTCCTGACTGTGAATCTGCTGACTCAGCGTACTGCGGCGTGCAGAGGGAATTTGTTCAAAATATTGCGCACCCAAGGCGAGGTAGAGCGCTCGATGAAATACGGCTCCCGCGTCAAATGCGTCCCTCAATGCCCATGCCAACAATAGCCAGCTCGCCAAAAAAGCCGATAACCCCCAACCAAAGCCGGTGGTATCTGTCCCCATCAACAGGAGCCACAGGGCGATGAATCCCAACTGTACGCCCGCCATCCAGATGGCCAGTTCGCCGGTAATCCACCCGGAAAAAAACCAGACCCACACGCCCCAGCCGATGGTGCGCACCTTGAGCACAACCGTCACCGCCGAAACCAGTGCCATCACACCGACGACAACAAACAAACTGTCCATACCTTGCCTTAATTCAACGTAACCATGGCCCTTATGCAGGGAAACGAGAGCTTGCGGCGAATGGCCATGGATCGCAAGATATCTCACCCTGTGCGACAAGGACGCAGACATGAGCCTCAAGCTCGGCGTAGTGATGGACCCCATAGAAGCCGTCAACTACAAAAAAGACACTACTTTAGCGCTTCTTTGGGCCGCTCAGGATCGTGGCTGGTCATTGTTTTACATGACGCCCGATGCACTTTTCCTTGACGGCGAGCGCCCGATGGCGATGGCGCAGTCACTGACCGTGCATCGGGATCCCGACCACTGGTTTGATTTGTCTGAGCCCCAGGATATTTCCCTCGCCGAGCTCGATCTCTGCCTGATGCGCAAGGATCCTCCCTTCGACATGGAGTACATCTACGCCACCTATTTACTGGAGCGCGCTGAACGACAGGGCACCTTGATCGTTAATCGCTGCCAGAGCCTCCGCGATTGCAACGAGAAGCTGTTCGCGACCGAGTTTCCTCAGTGCTGCCCCACCTTATTGGTGAGCCGGGATTTGTCAAAGTTAAAAGCATTTCATCGGCAGCATCGGGATGTGATTTTCAAACCTCTCGATGGCATGGGTGGCAGTGCCATATTCAGGGCGCGGGAGGATGACCCGAATGTGAGCGTCATTTTGGAAACCCTGACCCAATCCGGGCAACAAACGATCATGGCGCAATGCTATTTGCCAGCAATCAGCGAGGGAGACAAGCGTATCCTGATGGTTGATGGTGAACCGATTCCCTTTTGTCTTGCCCGAGTGCCGCTGGCAGGAGAAAGCCGTGGCAATCTGGCCGCAGGGGGATCGGGTCGCGTTCAACCACTCACAGAAAGGGACTTGTGGATCGCGTCCCAAGTAGGTCCCACACTGAAAGAGCGTGGACTGTATTTTGTAGGCTTGGATGTGATCGGCGACTATCTCACAGAAATCAACGTCACCAGTCCCACCTGCCTGCGGGAGATAGAGGCAGAGTCGGGGTTCGACATCGCGGACACGCTATTGGGTGTATTGGCCGATCATCTGACTGCCGAGAACAAATCCTGAATCGCTCTCTCTTCCTACCGACGGGCCATCGCCTGTTTGGATCCGCGCTCATATTTTCGTTGGGCGTACACCTCGTCCTGATTTTTGGGTTTTTAGTCTCGCCAGCGGGTAAGGAAGCGATCACTGAAGCCAATCGTAGCGTTGCGGTGCTACTCAGGCCCGCACCGACGTCGCCCTTAAACGCAACCGCCGATGCCGCGGCGCATCAACATGGGGGCACGGCCCCCCGCGACGGATTGGCCCAAGCGCTTCAAGTGGCGCCGGCCCAACCGCGAACTCCACCCCTCAGCCAGGAGGCACCGGGATCTGTAACGCGGGCATCGACTGCCCTCACGGTGCACCAGACCCCGGCACTCATTGCCGCCAGGGCCACACTCGAAGCGGACTATATTAGCCAGTGGCAGATCGCGGTTGAACGATTTGGGAACGCGCATTACCGCGACACCGCTAAGCGATATGGTAGCGGCGATGTGCGGCTCCGGGTCCGGGTGGGCTCAAATGGGGCCTTACGCGACATACGCCTGCTATCGACGTCGGGAGTCACGGCATTGGACCGCACGGCGATTGAGACTGTGGAGCGCCTGGCGCCATTCGATGCGTTTCCGCCCGCTCTCGCCAATTCCGTGGCCGAGTTGGATATTATTCGCACTTGGCAGTTCAGATACTGAGATGCAGGCGGCGCCCTATGGATGTTGAGGAACAGCACCCCCCAGAGAATCCCACCGCTGGCGGGTTTTTTCAGGGGCAACTGCTCATCGCGACCCCAGTGATCGGCAGCGGATTCTTCAATCGCTCTGTGACTTATCTGTGTCATCACGATGCCGATGGCGCCATGGGTATTGTCATTAACCAACATCTTGATCTCGCACTTTCAGATATGCTGGAGCATCTGGATATCGACACTGTCGGTGATCTGTCGCACTGCCCGGTGCTTGCGGGCGGCCCGGTGGGCACAGAACAGGGGTTTGTCTTGCACTGTGGCGACCCGAAGTGGGAGGGCAGTCAATCCGTTGGCAAGGATCTCAGCCTCACCACCTCTAGAGACATTCTGTGTGCGCTGGCACTCGGGGACGGACCGGAAGAATACCTGGTCGCCCTAGGCTATGCGGGTTGGGGGCCCGGCCAGTTGGAGCAAGAAGTCTCCGGAAACAGTTGGCTCAACGTCGCCGCTGACCAGCGCATCCTGTTCGATGTCGCTGCCAGCGACAAACTCGCTGCCGCGGGGCAACTGCTGGGGATTGATATCGACCTGTTGACCGCTCAGGCAGGGCACGCCTAAACATGGCGCGACCGGAATCAATCATCGCTTTGGATTTTGGTCTTCGTAATATCGGTGTGGCAGTAGGCAACTCCCTGTCAAGAACCGCGCAGCCTCTGACCATCATATCGGCCAGAGATGGGGTGCCCGATTGGACGGCTCTAACGGCACTGACAAATGAATGGCAGCCGCACCGGATTATTGTGGGTCATCCACTGAATATGGACGGCTCAGCCAGCGAATTGAGTCAGCGCGCCACCAAATTCGCGCGGCAAGTTGAGGGCCGGCTCGGCCGGCCTGTCACATTGGTCGATGAGCGATTATCGAGCCGCGAAGCGAAAACAATGGCGCTGTCGCGAGGCCACAAGGGCGACTTTGCGGCGGAACCCGTTGACGCTGAGGCCGCCGCTATCATTCTGACGACCTGGTTAAATGACCAATGAAGCGTCAGGCGGTGATGCTGTCGGGTTGTCGTGCCTTCTCCCGTGCCGCTTCCACCGAAACGATCCTTTTGTCGACCAGATTCTGTAAACATTGATCCATCGTCTGCATGCCAACGGCCTGACCCGTTTGGATCGCAGAATACATTTGCGCCACTTTATCTTCGCGGATGAGGTTTCGTATGGCCGACGTTCCACGCATGATTTCGTGTGCGGCAACACGACCCCCGCTTTTGCGCTTCAGCAAGGCCTGGGATATCACCGCCTGCAGCGACTCAGACAGCATTGATCGGACCATCGCCTTTTCGTCTGCGGGAAACACGTCGATGACGCGGTCAATTGTTTTCGCCGCTGAGGTGGTATGTAGCGTGCCGAACACCAAATGGCCCGTCTCTGCGGCGGTCAGCGCGAGACGGATGGTCTCTAGATCCCGCATCTCGCCCACCAAGATAATGTCCGGGTCCTCACGCAAGGCGGAACGGAGCGCCTCGGAAAAACCCAGGGTATCGCGATGTACTTCTCGCTGATTCACCAGGCAGCGCTTACTCTCGTGGACAAACTCGATGGGGTCTTCAATGGTCAAAATGTGGTCATATCGGTTGTCATTGACGAAATCCACCATCGCTGCGAGGGTGGTGGATTTACCCGAGCCCGTGGGTCCGGTTACCAACACCAGACCCCGGGGAAGCAGCGATATATCCCGGAAGACCTGACCCATACCCAGCGCTTCCATCGTCAAAACCTCAGAGGGGATGGTGCGGAACACCGCGCCTGCACCCCGGTTCTGGTTGAAAGCGTTGACCCTGAAACGCGCAACGTTCGGCACTTCAAAAGAAAAATCGGTTTCCAGGAACTCCTCGAAATCCTTGCGCTGCCGATCATTCATAATGTCGTAGATCAGCGCCTGCACTTCTGAGTGGTCCTGGGGGGGCACATTGACGCGCCGTATATCACCGTCCACTCTGATCATGGGGGGCAAACCCGCCGACAGATGGAGGTCAGATGCGCCTTGCTCGACGCTAAAAGCGAGTAATTCCGTGATATCCATTTCACATTCTCCGCGGTTGTCGGACTACCACATGGTGCATCAACTTCCTTATGATGCGATCCATGATGCCGACTGATCTTGTCTGTAATATATCAGAAGTCACCCGCCGGATAAGGTCTGCCGAAGCCGCTGCCGACCGAGAGAAAAACAGCGTTTCATTGCTTGCCGTGAGTAAGACCAAATCTGCGGAACTGATCCGCATGGCCTACCAACAGGGCCAGACGGCTTTTGGGGAAAACTACGCTCAGGAGATCCTCGAGAAAGCCCCGCTACTGGCAGACCTGCCGATTGAATGGCATTTTATCGGCCCCATTCAAAGCAACAAAACCGCGACCATTGCAACCTATTGCGACTGGGTTCACAGCGTGGACCGGCTCAAGATTGCCCGCCGCCTCAGTGAACAGCGTCCAACCGACAAAGATCCGCTCAATGTATTGATTCAGGTCAATATTTCGGGGGAGTCCAGCAAGTCGGGAGTGGCGCCAGAGGCATTGCGGGAACTTGCCGAAAGCGTCAGCTTATTACCCGGCATTTTGCTGCGAGGCCTTATGGCCATCCCCGCGCCACAGAGGCCTGACGCAAGCCCCCGAGCCGCCTTCAAAGCCCTGCGGGAACTGAAGGACGACCTCGCCGTGGTCCTACCTGACTTTGATACTTTATCGATGGGCATGTCGGCCGATTTGGAGGAAGCCATCGCGGAAGGCGCCACGCTTGTCCGGATAGGAACAGATATCTTCGGCGCACGGTATAATTAACGCATCTGATCTTGGACACCAGCACCCTATGGAGTCTCAAATTGCCTTCCTCGGGGCGGGGAATATGGCTAGGGCCATCATTCTTGGCCTGCTGAACACCGGTTTCTCCCCCCAACAGCTCCGGGCGGCAGACCCCAGCGAGCAGGCGTTGGAAGGGCTTCGCTCGCTCGGATTAGCGCAGCTCAGCGCCTCCCCAGCGCAGTTTAACGACGGCGTCGATCTGATTGTGGCGGCTGTCAAACCACAGGTCATGGCAGAGGCACTCTCCCCGCTGAAAAATCGGCTGGGCCCTAACACCGCACTGCTGTCCATTGCAGCAGGCATCCCTGTTGCTTCCCTGCAGAACTACATCGGTGGCTCGACCCCTGTCATCCGGTGCATGCCCAATACGCCGGCCATGGTGGGCAAAGGTGCCAGTGGCCTTTATGCCGCAGAACTGGTGACCGAAACCCAGCGCAACCTGGCCCAAGCAGTAACAGACTCCGTCGGCATGACCTTTTGGGTCGCCGAGGAATCTCTGTTGGACGCCGTGACCGCGGTCTCGGGCAGCGGGCCTGCTTATTTCTTTTCTCTGATCGAGGCTGTCTCGCAAACTGGCGCACAACTGGGGCTGGAACCCGAGGTCTCGATGGCATTGACGCTGCAAACGGCGATCGGTGCAGCCGCACTTGCGCAGGCCTCCAATGTACCCGTGGCAACGCTCAGGGAAAACGTCACCAGCCCGGGAGGCACCACCGAGCAGGCCTTGCTGGCGCTCAAGGCGGGGCAGTTTGACGGCGTCGTATCGGAGGCCGTGCGCCGATGCGCAGCGCGCGCGAAAACACTGGGCGAGGAGTTTGGCTGAGATGGGCGCAGGCACAGAAATTTCACTCTACCTAATTCGTAACCTAGGCGCCTTTCTCCTCCTGCTGGTGGTTGTAAGAGGCGTGCTGCACGCAACGCGCGTGAACTTCTATAACCCGCTGTCTCAATTGGTCGTGCGCCTGACCAATCCCTTGCTGTCGCCGCTTCGTAGCCTCTTGCCCGCGACCGGCAGAGTAGACTGGGCAACGTGGTTACTGGCGATTGCGCTTCAGATCGCAATCCTCGTGGCGATCGCGTTTGTAGCGGGGGAACGATGGACCTTACCAGACCCTGTGACGCTGCTGCTGTGGGGCATCATTGGCGTTTTGGGCCTGCTGATAAATTTTTATTTTTTTGCCTTGATTGCAATGATCGTCGTCAGTTGGATCGCGCCCGGTAGCCGCCACCCCGCCATCGAGCTGATCTGGCAAATTTCGGAGCCCGTTATGGCTCCCTTTCGCGCACTCTTGCCCAACATGGGTGGGATCGATTTTTCCCCCATCCTGGTTTTTGTCACCCTGAACGTTCTGCAAATTGCGCTGCGCCATCTCGCCATGTCGGCTGGGTTGCCCACCGGTCTGGTGTTCGGCCTGTAACTGATGGCGGCCCCATTGTCCTCGCAAGGCGTCGGTGTAATAACGCCTCAAGTGGTGCGCTTCGACGCGCCTTTTCAATTTTTAAGTGGCGCCACGTTGGACCAACATGAGCTTATTTTTGAAACATACGGGGAGCTCAACGCGGCTGCAACCAACGCGGTTTTAATCTGTCACGCCCTCTCGGGCTCCCACCACGCGGCGGGCGTTCATGATGCCAGCGAGCAGCGCCCGGGGTGGTGGGAACTTGTCATCGGCCCCGGAAAGCCCATCGATACCAACCGATTATTTGTCGTTTGCTCAAACAATTTAGGAGGTTGTGACGGCTCAACCGGTCCCAACACGCTGATGCCCGGTAGCAACACCCCTTGGGGTTCACAGTTCCCGCAGCCACAGGTGAGGGATTGGGTTCGCAGTCAAAAACTGCTGGCTGAGCATCTGGGCATATCGCGGTGGGCCGCAGTCGTGGGTGGCAGCCTCGGCGGAATGCAGGCGCTCCAGTGGACGATTGATTTCCCCGACTGGGTTGAGCACTGCGTAGCGCTGGCATCGGCTCCCGATTTAACCGCCCAAAATATCGCCTTTAACGAGATTGCCCGCCACGCCATTCTGTCGGACCCAGACTTTAGAGATGGCGATTATCTGGCCCAGGAGACGCTGCCTGCCCGGGGCGTTGCGCTGGCGCGCATGGTCGGACACCTCACCTACATGTCTGCTGACGGCATGAGTGACCGCTTCGGCAGAGAGCTGAGGGAAGAGAGCTTCGCGCCGGATGGCAGTCAGGAGCGCGTTTTTCAGGTGGAGAGTTACCTCCGGCATCAGGGCGCTCGTTTTTCTACCCGCTTCGATGCCAACACCTATGTGCTGATGACTCGGGCGCTGGACCGCTTTGATCTGGCGGAGGGATATCCCGATCTCGCCAGCGCCCTGTCCAGGGCAGAGGCGAATTTTCTGTTGCTATCCTTCAGTTCCGACTGGCGTTTTCCCCCACAGCGGTCTATAGAGATCCGCGATGCCTTGATGGCAACCGGCAAAGCCGTGACCCACGCCAACATCGAGACCGACAACGGTCACGACGCCTTTCTCCTGCCAAACCCCATCTACGAGCGGTTGCTGGCGGAATGGATGCAGAGAGTCGGCCCCTCATGATGAATCGCCTGGATCTGAATGCCGTCAACAATTGGGTGCCCCGGGAGAGTCGCGTGCTCGACTTAGGCTGTGGCGATGGCGCTTTCTTACAACGACTTTGCGACGAACGCGGCGTAGTTGGTGTGGGCGTTGAAATTGACGCCGATAATCTGATCAGCGCGGTAAAAAAAGGCCTTAATGTGATTCAGGAAGACATTAATGACGGCCTTCATTGTTTTCCTGCGCATCGCTTTGACGTCGTATTGTTGACCCATGCCCTGCAAGAGCTAACGCATCCGCACGTCGCGCTGGAACGTATGGTTCAGATTGGCAAGCAGGCCATCGTCTCGTTTCCTAATTTTGGACATTGGTTTTGTCGGTTGCACCTTGGTTTCAGAGGTCGCATGCCCATGTCCCGCGCGATGCCGCACCACTGGTATGACACCCCCAACATTCACTTTTGCACTGTCAGGGATTTCGAAGCGCTGTGTTCAGAACTCAACATCGACATTATCGAGCGGGCAACCGTCTCAGGCCCCGGCCAAAAAATATTGGGGAAACTCTGGCCCAATGTTTTTGCTACCAGCGCGGTGTACCGTATCCGCCGTTCTGGGCAGTAACGCTCTGGTTTTTACTCAGCGCGGGTACTGCCTACGCCCAACAGTCCACCCGTTACGATGAATTTGAGCTTCATCACAGTATTGTTTATACGACGTTCGTAACGCCCGAGGTGGCCGCCGAGTACGGCATTACCCGGGGGGCCGACAAGGCCATGCTTACCCTTTCGGTACGCGACGCCGAGTCGGGCGACATGGCGGGTCGGCCGATGCAGATTAAAGGGCGTACCTGGGACTTGATCACCGGTGGCGAAATGGATGTGCGAGAAATTCGTGAAGGCCGCGCGACCTATTACATCGTGCCTTTCGAGTTTCTCGACCGGGAATACCGCTTCTTTGAGTTCTCATTTAAACCCGAGGGCGCGGAAAAGCAGTTCGAGCACAAAATGAAAGTCCAGTTGTGGCGACAGGACTAACCGGCCATGGCTGAGGACCTGCCCAGATTAGTGATTGCCAGCCATAACGCGGGAAAAATCGCCGAATTTGACCGTATTTTATCGGCCTGGTGGCGCATCCAGCCCCAAGCTTCCCTCGGCGTCGCCGCGGTTCCAGAGACCGGGCTGTCCTTTGTCGAAAACGCCATCCTCAAAGCCAGACATGCTTGCCACGAGACGGGGCAAGCCGCATTGGCCGACGATTCTGGGCTGGTGGTGCCTGCTTTGGGCGGCGCGCCTGGCTTGCGCTCCGCGCGTTACTCAGGCTCCGGTGATGAGGACAATAACACCTTGCTGCTTGACAATATGCGTGACTTGCATGGCGACGCCCGCGCGGCATTCTACATTGCCGTTCTGGTGCTCATGCACGGGCCCGAGGATCCCGCACCGATGATCGCCGAGGGCCGCTGGCATGGGCATATTGCAGAAGCCCCGCGGGGTCATGGCGGATTTGGCTACGATCCCCTGTTTGTGCCGCTCGGTGATAAGCAACACGCAGCCGAGCTCTCCCCTGAAGAGAAAGACCAGGTGAGTCACCGCGGCATCGCCGTCAGGCATTTGCTAAAGCACTGTCGACCATGATCGATTCTGAAAAAATCCCACTGTCGCTTTACATACACCTGCCATGGTGCGCTCGAAAATGTCCCTACTGCGACTTCAACAGTCATGAAGGCTTCCACGACGCGCTTCAGGAGCCCTACGTCGCCGCGTTACTGGCTGACCTCGAAAGTCAGCAGAGCTGGATAGCCGGGCGGTCGCTGCAGACAATATTCATCGGAGGCGGTACACCCAGCCTTTTCGCTGGGGAATGGATAGAGCGCATCCTGTCGGGTGTGGCGAGGGTGACGCCGATCGCTGAGCGTGCAGAAATTACCATGGAGAGCAATCCTGGAAGTGCCGAAGTGGAGCGCTTTCGGGATTATCGGCGCGCAGGCGTCACGCGCCTCAGCATCGGCGTCCAGAGCTTTGACGATGGGGCGCTTGGAAAACTGGGACGCATTCATACGGGAGATGACGCCAGAAAAGCGTTGGATTGGGCAGATAAGGCCGGTTTTAATCGTTGGAATATTGACCTGATGCACGGCCTCCCGGGTCAGAACCCCGGGAGTGCCAGCGCCGATATTCTAGAGGCCATCAAATTCAGTGCAGGCCATATTTCGCGCTACCAACTCACCCTGGAGCGAAACACGCGATTTTGGTCCACGCCCCCCTCACTGCCAGATGAGGACACGCTGGAACATATCGAGGGCGCGGGCCAAGCGCTGCTGCTAGACGCAGGGTTTTCACAATATGAGGTGTCGGCATTTTGTCGCCCCGGTGAGGAATGCGCTCACAATCTGAACTACTGGACCTTCGGTGACTATGTCGGCATTGGAGCAGGCGCTCATGGGAAGGTGACATTACCTGACGGCAAGATCATACGGACACAGCGGACACGATCACCAACGGATTATCTTAAGCCGTTGACTGCGAAACCCTTTTCGGCACCCGCCACTAAAGCGATAGCGGAACGAGAACTGCCCGGAGAGTTCGCCATGAATGCACTGAGGTTGCGGGGCGGTGTCAGCATAGCATCCTTTACCGAGCGCACCGGTCTCCCTGAGCGCATGCTCAACCACCATGCAAAAACGGGGGTGGAGCGGGGTTGGCTGGCGGGCTGGGAGAGTGGCAGATTCGTGACAACGCCGCTTGGGTTTCAGTTTCTGGATAGCGTTTTGACCACCGTAGTGTAGCCCTAGACACGATAATAGACCCAGTCCCAAACCGCGTGTCCAAGCCGCTCACCCCGGGCCTCAAACTTGGTCAACGGTCGGTACGCAGGCCTGGGCAAGGGCTGCGTCATGCTACCCCCGGCACTGCTCAATGCCGGCACCGCGCTCAACACTGCCAACATGTGCTCAGCATAGGGCTCCCAATCGGTCGCGAGATGGAGATACCCTCCCGGGCGCAACAATCGTGTCACGAGATGAACAAACGCTGGCTGAATCAATCGCCGCTTGTGATGGCGCTTCTTATGCCAAGGGTCGGGGAAAAATATGTGAATTGCATCGATGGATTCAGGACTGACACATCGCTCCAACACCTCGACAGCGTCTTCCGGGTAAACGCGAAGATTGTCGCAACCCGACGCCAGCAACTGACTGAGCAAACGCCCTACGCCGGGGCGATGCACCTCAATGCCGACAAACTGGGTTGCGGGATCGGCCTGCGCCATTTGCAGCAGGCTGTCACCCATACCAAAACCCACTTCAACCACCCGCCGTCCGGTGAAGCCAAACCGGGTGTCCCAATCCAGTGGGCCGTCCTCGATAGACAGCCCGAAACGCGGCAGACCGTCGCTCCAGCCACGCGCTTGCGCCGGCGTCATCCGCCCGGCGCGCATGACGAAGCTTCTAATACGACGTGAGATTAGGGGCTGCGTAGCAGGCATCCAGCACCTGCTTATGAAGAGCGCGGATTAAGCGATCAGGGCCGTGCGCAGTTTTTTCATCGCATTGGCCTCAAGCTGTCTGATTCGCTCGGCCGACACGCCATGAAGCGCGGCCAACTCATGTAGCGTGGATTTATCGTCGGTCAACCAGCGTCGCTGGAGGATATCGCGACTGCGGTCATCGAGGTCAACCAGCGCCGACTGTAACCGTGCCGTGCTGTCCCGTGTAAAATCAGCCGCTTCAACAATCTGCTCAGGGCCAGCCTGTAAATCAGCCAGAAAGTGCTGCGGGGCTTGCCAACTGTCTTCATCATCGCCGTCAGAGGGGGCATCGTAGGCCATATCCCGACAGGCCAGTCGACCCTCCATTCGCGTGACTTCCGCTTCATCCACGCCCAGATCTGCCGCAATTGCCCGAGTTTCCGCTGCTGACAGCCATCCCAAGGATTTCTTCTGGCTGCGCAAATTAAAGAATAGCTTTCTTTGCGCTTTGGTTGTCGCCACCTTGACGATCCGCCAATTACGCAGAATGTATTCATGCATTTCTGCCTTGATCCAATGGACAGCAAAAGAGACCAGACGCACCCCCTTGGTGGGATCAAAACGTTTTACGGCCTTCATCAACCCGACGTTACCCTCCTGAATCAGGTCCGCCTCGGCCAACCCGTAACCGGAGTAACTCCGTGCGATATGAACCACAAACCGCAAGTGCGCCAACACCAACTCGCGGGCTGAATCGACACAGTCATCGTAAAAAAGCCGCTCGGACAATTCTCGCTCACGTTCCGCCGAGAGCACGGCAATGCCGCTCACCGCTTGGACATAGGCCGCAAGATTGGCACCCGGCGCCATATTGAGTACCGCGCTATTAGGCACCGCCAGCGCCTGCTTGGTCTCTGTCATTTTCTCCCCTCCACCGAGGTAATGGCCTTATTTTAGCACTCTAAGGGCCAGAGTGCTAAAGCGAAAAACTACCAGATTTCAAGGCCTTAATGCCGCTCTAATTGCCGCAAATGCCTTTCACAGGCCAACCAAGAGGTGCTCCAACTCAAGAAGACTGCAACCCCTAGCAAGGCCAGCGGATAATGCATACCCGGCCACTGCAGCCGCTGCTGGCTCTCATAAAGCACAAATAACGCGTTCACCGGCCCCGCCAACCAGCCACAGAACAGCCACAAAATCACCGCACCCAAAACGCCGCCCCCCAACCCGTACCACAATCCTGTGTACAAAAAAGGCCTGCGGGCATATGCCATCGAGCCGCCGATCAGGCGTACAACCAGAATCTCATCCTCACGGGCAATGACCGTGAGTCTGAGGGTGTTCCCCAGTGCAAGCACCGTCGCTAACAGCATCATTGCACCCAAGGCCAGCACCCACCGCGATGCGACCCGCAGCCCCTCCTCCAGCCGGGTCATCCACAGCGTATCGAGAACAACTCGTGCGACACCCTCGATACCCTTCAATCGCTGCATAAGGCTTGCGCTTTCAGCATCGGATGCGCCGTTGCGCGATGCTACCAGGAGCGTGTGGGGGAGCGGATTGCGCGACAATGAGTCCAATAACGCGTCCAATCCAGTCAGCGCAGAAAATTGCGTGAGCGCTTCTTCCTTGGGTATGAGCTCGACTGAGGCGATTCCCGGCCAGCGCTCAAGGGTTTGCTTCAACTGCACCGCACCGTTCAAATCCGTCGCCTCGGTCAGCAGCAGCGAAAATTGTGGTGGGCGCTCAAAATGGGCGGTGACCGCACTCAGGTTGTTTAGGGTCAGTAGCAAACTGGCCGGTAATCCCAGTGATAGCGCCACAAGAAGCCACGTTAAAAACGTGGCGAGTGGTCGTGCTTTCAGCTTCCTCCAGCTACTCCCCGCAGCAGCTTGGTGTTGGGTCTGCCACATCGACCACCCGCGCAAAAGGGTCGTGATCCGCAATGACGGCGCCCTCATGTGGGGTCACCTGCAACCACGCTGCCCGAACTGAGAGTGATAATCCGATGACGCAAACGGCATATCAACGGCATGTCGTGTGTAGCAATCAGGACCGTGACGCCCACCTGATTAAAGGCCTCAAACAAGGCCATGATCTCTGAGGACAACTGGGGGTCGAGATTGCCGGTCGGTTCGTCGGCAATGAGGAACTCCGGTCTCGCCACCACGGCTCTGGCGATACCGATGCGCTGTTGTTCGCCGCCGGACAGACTTGCGGGATCCGCTCGCTCACTACCGAGTAAACCCACCTTGTCCAGAGCCGCCCTCACCCGGCGGGTAATATCGCGAGGGGAAAAGCCCGCGATCTCCAGTGGTAGCGCCACATTGTCATGCACGCTCCGGTCAAACAGCAGGCGATGATCTTGGAATACTGCGCCAAATCGTCTGCGATATCGGGCAACCGCGCCTCCACCTAACCCGGTTATCCGATCACCGTTGACCCTGATCTCCCCACCGCTGGGACGATCCAATAACAGCAGCAACTTTAGCACCGTGCTCTTCCCAGCGCCTGAGTGGCCGGTCAAAAAAGCCATTTCACCCTGGTCGATGGCCAGATTCAGATTGCGCAGGGCGTACTGATCTCCGTATCGCCGGCTAACACGGTCAAATTCAATCAATGAGATGACCCCTCGCCAGCCTCACAGCGGGTATTTCGATCACTCCTCCAACAACGCATTGACAAAATCCGTCGCCGAAAACTCCCGTAAGTCTTGGGGTTGCTCACCCACACCGACATACCGAATAGGCCTTGCCAAGCGATTGGCAATTGCAAATAGGATACCCCCTCGCGCCGTGCCATCGAGTTTGGTCACGGCCACGCCCGTCACGCCAACCGTCTGATCGAATTCGATGGCTTGAGACACCGCGTTTTGCCCCGTACCTGCATCGAGCACCAGCAACGTTTCGTGGGGCACACTCGGATCGTGCTTGCGCATCACTCGCACCACCTTCGCCAGTTCGTCCATTAGATGAACCTTGTTTTGCAACCGCCCGGCAGTATCGGCAATCAACACATCTACCCCTCTCGCGTTCGCTGCCTCCAAGGCGTCATACAAGACTGAGGCACTGTCCGCGCCAGTGTGCTGAGCAATGACCGGAACCCCATTGGTTGCTCCCCAGGCTTCCAATTGCTCCACCGCTGCGGCGCGAAAGGTGTCCCCCGCAGCCAACATGACGCTGTGCCCTTGCTGTTTGAATCGGTGCGCCAACTTACCGATCGTTGTGGTTTTCCCCGCGCCGTTGACGCCCACTACCAATATGACAAACGGACGATGGCTTGCTATGACGAGGGGGCTCTCGCGGTCGGCCAGTAATTCCGTCAGCGTGGCCTTCAGTGCTGACATCACGGTCTCCGAGGCGGCGAGGTCCCTCCGATCCAAGCGTTGCCGGAGCGATTCAAGTACCTGACTGGTGGCCTCCAAACCCAAATCCGCCATGATCAATTGCTCTTCGAGGGCTTCCAGTAAGGCGGGGTCAAGCTGTTTTTTGCCCAGCACCAGCGTAGCGAGACCCTCGGTGAACTGATTACGGCTTCGGCTGAGCCCGGTCCGCAACCGCTGCAACATGCCGGATTGACCCGGCGCCTCGCCTGCTTGCGCTACAGCGTCGTCAACGTCCGCTGCAGTGGCGACGTCGTCCGTGACATCATCGCCAGGATTGGCCGCTTCATTGGGCACCGAGTCGGGCCTCGCGCGGCGTTTGAATAGCTTCATGGTTCAACATCTCACCGGATGGCAGGGCACTCAGTGCGTTGTAGTGTGGCCTGTCCGCGATTACAGTCTAGCACCCCGACAAGTAGGAACCAGCATGGGACGTAGGCGATCGCCTGAGACCTCGGCGCTTCGAATCATCGGTGGTGAATGGCGCGGCCGAAAAGTTTCGTTTTCCCCGCAACCCGGTTTGCGCCCCACCGGAGACCGGGTAAGGGAAACGCTGTTTAACTGGTTGGCGCCGCACATCGTTGGCGCACGGTGCCTCGATTTATTTGCGGGGTCTGGCATCTTGGGTATTGAAGCGCTCTCTCGCGGGGCGGCCTCCAGTGACTTTGTTGATAACCAGCCAGAAAACGCAGCGCGCATCAAACAACAGCTGGCAGCCCTCGACGTGATGGACAAAGGCCTGGTGCACTGTGGTGATGCCCTAACGTGGCTGACACAGAACAAGGCTACCTGGGATATCGTATTTATCGACCCTCCCTTTGACAGCGCACTGGGCAACCCTGCATTGCAGCAACTGGCCAGTCACACCGGCGTACACCAACAAAGTTGGGTGTATGTCGAAACGAGGCGGTCGCAACTCGAATGCGCGCCTGAAGCGCTTTACGATATTGTCCGTGACAAGAACGCCGGCGACGTCCGGTACCAGCTTCTACAGCTGCGGCAATGTTAGGGACGCCATGTGAGGCGCGGCCTGCAAGACTTGTGAACGAGACTTGTGTACGCTCGGAGCCATGAACAGAGGAGGCGTATTGTGCTAACTCATACTGTCGTTTATCCGGGGACATTCGACCCGATTACCAACGGTCACATTGATCTCATAGAGAGAGCCGCCAAGCTGTTCGAAAAAGTCGTCATAGCCGTTGCCACCAGCGAAAAAAAAGCGCCTCTTTTTGCTATTGCAGACAGGGTAAGGCTGGCGCAGCAATGCCTTTCACATGTGCCCGCGGCGGAAGTGTTGCCCTTCGACGGCCTGCTGATTGATTTTGTTGCCGCGCAAGGCTCCCACTGCGTGCTCAGGGGGCTCCGGGCCGTTGCAGATTTCGAATATGAATTTCAACTGGCTAATATGAACCGTGCGATGCAGCCAGAGTTCGAGAGTGTGTTCCTGACACCGAGTGCCGAGCTTTCCTATATCTCATCCTCTCTGGTGAGGGAAATCGCAGCACTGGGAGGTGACGTGAGTGGTTTTGTTCCCGCTCCTGTTGCTACTGCGCTCACCGAGCGTTTTGCCTGACGAGCAGTCGCCCATCCCGTGGCGCTGGCCTACCGCTGGCAGGCCGGACAATAAACCGTGCTGCGGCCACCTTGGCGAATTTCTTTAAGCGTCCCCTGGCAAACGCTGCAGGGTCTGCCTTGTCTTCCGTAAACCCTGAGCTGCTGTGCAAAATAGCCCGGCTGACCATCGCCACCGACAAAATCCCGCAGCGTCGTGCCACCCTGTGCTATCGCCTTCGCTAACACCTCCTTGATGGCAGCGCCCAAGGCCTCATATCTGGCCAGCGACACCCTGCCTGATGCTCTTTTGGGGTGAATGCCGCTCAGAAATAACGCCTCATTGGCGTAGATATTGCCAACACCGACGACCACTTTGCCATCCATGATGAATTGTTTGACCGACGCACGCCTGCGACGGGAACGCTCGTAAAGATACGCCCCAGAAAATGACTCGGCCAAGGGTTCAGGCCCCAGGCTATCCAACAGCGGATGAGACATCTCGGTAAGCCAATGCATGCTGCCAAAACGCCTTGGGTCGTGGTAACGCAAGCAGTGATGATCGTCGAGCACGATATCGACATGATCATGGAAAAGGGCAGGCGCGTCTTCGGACATGATCCTCAGACTCCCCGACATACCCAAATGCACCATCAACGTGCCTTGATCGGTGTCCATCAGAATATATTTCGCCCGCCGGCGGACGCCAAGAAAGCGGGCACCAATCAGCCGGTCCTCTACCTCCGCAGCAATAGGCCACCTGAGGCGGGTCTCGCGAATGACCATCGCCACCACCCGCCGCTTTACGATGTGGGGAGCGATGCCACGGCAAGTGGTCTCCACCTCTGGAAGTTCTGGCATGACGGATCTGGCCTCGCTATTGATCCCTTGCCAAACAATGGCGCACATCACCGCGACTTAGGCGGACCGCGCTAACCAATGGCAGCGAAAATGAAACCCCAAAAAAACAAAACCCCGGAACCAGGCCGGGGTTTGTGACTTCAGCGGTCGTTACTTAATCTTTCCTTCTTTATACACCACATGCTTGCGTGCCACTGGATCGTACTTTTTCATCTCCAGCTTGTCGGGCATGGTCCGCTTGTTTTTATCAGTGGTATAAAAATGACCCGTCCCGGCCGTGGAATTCATCCGAATTTTCTCTCGCATCAGTCAGCCCTCACACTTTTTCGCCGCGCGCGCGCAACTCACCCAATACCGCGTCGATACCGCGCTTATCAATAATCCGCATGCCCTTGGAAGAGATCCGCAGAGACACAAAGCGTTTTTCGGATTCCACCCAAAAGCGATGATTGTGCAGATTGGGAAGAAAACGCCGCTTGGTGCGATTCTTAGCGTGGGAAACATTGTTCCCGGTTGCGGGCCGCTTACCCGTAACCTGACAAACTCGTGACATGGGAATCCCCGTCGAGATCCAGAAAGGGCGCGTTTTATACCAGAGGCGGTCTGGGGGTGCAAGCGAGGCCCAATCAACACTCATTGAAGTGTGCAAAAACCCCCGCAAATGCTACGGTGCGGGCCTATTATTGTCTGGTGTGAGGGCCCATGGGCCGTTTACGACAACGCCGAATACTGGTGGCAATTGCTGGCGGAATCGCCGCCTATAAAGGCGCGGAGCTGGTCAGGCTGCTGAGAAAACAGGAGGCTGAAGTGCGCGTAATCCTCTCCCGAGGGGCTCGCGAGTTCATTACTCCGCTGACCATGCAGGCGCTCTCGGGAGAACCCGTGCATACAGAACTTCTCGATGAATCCGCCGAGGCGGGCATGGGCCATATTGAACTGGCGCGATGGGCGGACCTTCTGATCATCGCACCAGCGACCGCCGATGTTATTTCGCGTCTGGCCCACGGGCGCGCTGACGACCTAATGACCACCGTGACGCTCGCCACCGCCGCCCCCGTCGCGGTAGCACCGGCCATGAATCAGCAGATGTGGGCAAATGCCGCCACGCAAGAAAATCTCACCCTGCTGACGCAAAGAAATATTCAGGTGATCGGACCGGAGCAAGGCGAGCAGGCTTGCGGCGACACGGGACCGGGCCGACTCATGGAGCCCGATCTGATCGTAGAAGCATTGCAAAATCGCTTCTCCAGCCGGCTTCTCGATGACAAAAAAGTGGTGGTCACCGCTGGGCCCACGGTTGAAGCGATAGACCCGGTTCGCTATCTGAGCAATCACAGCTCAGGAAAAATGGGGTATGCACTGGCGAGGGCTTGTGCAGAGGCGGGCGCGGAGGTCACCCTGATTTCTGGGCCCGTGCACTTGACCCCGCCGGATCGCGTCAGGCTATTATCGGTGACTTCAGCCCTTGAGATGCATGACGCCGCCCTTAGCGAAGCGAGCGGCGCGGATCTTTTTATCGGCGCGGCGGCGGTCGCTGATTTCCGGGTGTCAGACCCTGCCAACGAAAAAATAAAAAAGCAGGGGCAAAGCCAATTGACCCTCACACTGACGCAGAACCCCGACATCATTAGCGCTGTCAGCAAGCTCGACCGCCGCCCGGCGCTGGTCGTGGGTTTTGCAGCGGAAACCGCGGACCTGTTGGCTCATGCCCGAGAGAAACTCGCGCATAAAGGACTGGATATGGTCATTGCCAACGATGTGAGCGACCCTCATACGGCCTTTGGCTCAGACCACAACGCGGTTTACCTCATTGAAGCCGACGCCGAACAACACTTGCCTCTCGCCAGCAAGCAGGTCATCGCAGAACAAATTGTTGCCGCGTTGGCACAACAGCTGGTGGAACCCGCACCGTAAATCTGGCTGGCATTGCCGAATGTCGTCCTGAGTATGGTGCCGCTGCCGTGCGGCATCTTCACATTGCCTTTGCCTGCCCACGCGCTCATGCTCGTCCCTGATCTGTAGTGGAGGAAACGACCCCATGTCTCTGAATCAAGGTGAGGCCGGCACATTTGCCAAGATCCTTACCGAATCGCTGCCCTACATTCAGCGATTCACGGGCAAAACCTTCGTGATTAAGTTTGGCGGTAATGCCATGACTGATCCAACGCTTCATGAGAGCTTTGCGCGCGACGTCGTGCTGATGAAGTTGGTGGGAATGAACCCTGTGGTTGTTCATGGCGGCGGACCACAAATTGGCCAGCTGTTGGACAGACTCGATATAGAGACTCACTTCGTCAATGGGATGCGTGTGACGGATGAGCACACGATGGATGTGGTGGAAATGGTCTTGGGCGCGTCGGTGAACAAGGAAATCGTCGCCAGCATTCATCGCAATGGCGGCAGAGCCATAGGGATCACTGGCAAAGATGGTCAACTCATTCAGGCGCGGAAGCTGGGAGGTCTTTGGGGCGGCGAAGATCAGCTAGACATTGGACAGGTTGGCGAAGTCGCGAGCATCGACACCGACATTCTCTCCATGCTCAGCGACAGCGATTACATTCCCGTTATTGCGCCCGTAGCAGGCAGCGAAGACGGTAGCACCTACAATATCAATGCAGACCTTGTCGCAGGCAAACTGGCGGAAGTCCTTCGCGCCGAGAAGCTGATGCTACTCACCAACGTAGCCGGACTGCTTGATGCGGACGGAAAAACGCTCACTGGGCTTTCCTCAGAGCAAGTAGAGGCGTTGATCCAGTCCGATGTGATTCAGGGCGGCATGCTGCCCAAAGTGCAGTGCGCCCTGGATGCGGTGAAAAGCGGCGTTAACAGTGCGCACATTATCGACGGCCGCGTGCCCCACGCCGCACTGCTGGAAATCTTTTCAGACGAGGGTATTGGAACCCTGATCTGTAATCGCCGCTGATCTACAGGGATCATCATTGCGCCGCAGGGCGTGACTGATTAGCATCTGTAAACGCGCGATCTGTGAGTAAAATAATGAGCGGTGCTGATGGCAGGTAATCAAAAACACAGTCCTGTCAGCCGACAAGAGCAGATCCTGCAGGCCCTCGCAACGATGTTGGAGGAAGCGCCGCTTGAGAAGATCACCACGGCAAAACTAGCGGCCACCGTTGGCGTGTCCGAGGCAGCGCTTTACCGCCACTTTCCCTCCAAAGCGAAAATGTTTGAGTCACTCATTGCCTTCGCCGAGGAAGCGCTGTTTGTGCGCATCAATCGAATACCAGAGCAACGATCAGACGCCCTCAGCCAATGCCATCTGCTGCTTCGGCTTTTTTTGGAGTTCTGCGAAAAAAACCCGGGCATCACTCAGCTGCTTACCGGTCGCGGGTTAATGGGCGAGGCCAGCAAGCTCCATGATCGGGTCTCGCAACTCTACGACCGACTGGAAACGCAGTTACGACAATATCTCAGAGAAGCTGAGTTGCGAGAGGGGTTGCGACCTCGCGCGCCCGTGACTAACGCGGCTAATCTGATGCTGGTTTCCGCCGAGGGCAAAATCAGTCAATTCTGCCGCAGCGGTTTCAAACGACCACCGACAGAAGGCTGGGAAGAGCAATGGCTGATTTTGACTGAACACCTGATGCGGCCAACAGGCCAGATTGGCAAGAACCCATCCGAGTCGCGTTAACGCTCTTGCAATCACACCGCTGAGTCTCGGCGGCTTAACCCGCGGGACAAAAGCGTCTGGCCCGAGGGCTAGCCTGCGTGATGTCTTGACCTCCAAAACTTAACGGGCAGGCGGCTAAAGGACCCCATAGCGCTCTCGGTACTGCTCAAGCGCATCGCGATGAGCCATCATCTCCGGATTCCCTTCCACCCACTCGATGATGTCGTGCAGAGAAATTACGCTGGTCACAGAGATGCCGCTGTCTTGTTCAACCTGTTGCACAGCAGAAAGTGATGAATCCCCTTTTTCACAGCGATCAAGTCCGATCAATACGGCAGACGCCGTGGCACCCGCAGCATTCAGGATAGCAACTGACTCCTTGATAGCCGTACCGGCAGTGATGACATCGTCGACAATCACCACATCTCCCGTTAACGCACTGCCGACGAGACGGCCACCCTCGCCATGGGTTTTCGCCTCCTTGCGATTAAATGCAAACGGCATGTCCACACCGAATTCATCAGCCAGCGCGACCGCCGTGGTAGCCACCAATGGGATTCCCTTATAGGCAGGGCCAAACAGCATGTTGGCGGACACTGAGGCGTCGATCAATGCCGCGGCGTAACAGCGTCCCAGACGGGCCAGGGCAGCCCCTGTTGAAAATTTGCCGGCGTTAAAAAAATAGGGGCTGACGCGACCCGATTTGAGCTCGAACTCGCCAAACTGCAAAACATCGCACGCCAGCGCCAGCTCAATAAACTGCTGCCGGTGTCCCTTCGGGTCTGTATCCACTCCTCACTCCATGGGGCCTATTGGGGTCGCAAGTGCGACCAACGGTACCGAATAACCGACTAGCCGCGGTCTGCTTATTGGCTTTGCACGTATCATAGGCGATCGTCACAATCAGGACTAGCAATGAGGGTCATCAGCCTCGTCACTGAAGGTTTTGAGACAGCGGCTGCGGCAGGCTGTCTCGAGTGGCTGTTCGCACAGGACGCGGACATTATCTGCCTGCAAGATACGCAATGTGCAGAGCACACACTGAAAGACGATCGTTTTTTTCCGGAGGGCTATCACCCCTACTTTCTTGATCATTACGACAATCCTCAACGCCATGGTGTCGCCATTTACTGCCGCACTCTGCCAAAGGCCATCATCTGGGGCCTGGGGTTCGCCGACTTTGACTCTCAGGGTCTCTACATTCAGGCCGACTATGATGAATTCAGTGTTGGCTCCGTGCTGGTGCCCAGTGGCACGGCAGGCGTTGATGCGATGGAGATCAAGCTGAGCTTCTTGTCACAGTTAAGTGGTCATTTGGCAAAAGTGCGCCATAAACGCCGGGGCTATATTCTCTGCGGGGGCTGGGAATTGATGGCACATCATGCTGATGCAGAGGACGCGGGCAACAGCACGTCGCTGCCAGGCTTATCCGCCACGGAGCGAGGCTGGCTGTTGGACCTTTATGATTGCGGGTACACAGACGCGTTTAAAGTGATGGACAGAGAGCCTGGCGCCTACACCTGGTGGCCTGACGGCGATGAGGCGGGGGGCCTCAGAACCGATACACACATTATTTCCGACTTGCTTATTGATCGTGTCAGCGCGGCCAAAATTTACGACGAAGAGGCCTTTTCCCGTCACGCCCCAGTAGTCATTGATTACGACGTCTCGCTCTAGCCCTCACTGAGCGCGCGGCGCTGAGCCATGGTGATGTCAGATCCTGCCGCCGCCGCCAGGTCCATCAGTCGATTCAGCTCTTCGCGGGTAAAAGTCGCACCCTCTGCGGTGCCCTGAACCTCTACTAAGCCACCGGTCTCCGTCAATACCACGTTCATATCGCTATCAGCCTGCGAGTCCTCGGCATAATCGAGGTCCACCACCGGCGAACCACTCCAGACGCCCACCGAGACCGCGCAAATCATGTGCTTGAGTGGATCAGCCGCTAACTCCCCCGCGCGCTGCAAAACATTCAGGGCATCTACTACGGCCACGCAAGCGCCTGATATGGCCGCCGTCCGGGTGCCTCCGTCGGCCTGAATCACATCGCAATCCACCGTCAGCGTGCGCTCGCCGAGCAACCGAAGATCCAACGCCGCGCGCAATGATCGACCAATAAGCCGCTGAATCTCTACAGTCCGTCCGCTCTGTTTCCCGCGGGCAGCCTCTCGGTCCATTCTCGAGCCGGTCGAGCGCGGCAACATCCCGTATTCGGCTGTCAGCCACCCCTCCCCCTTGCCCCTTAAAAATCCAGGAACCCCAGCGCTGCAACTCGCCGTGCAAATCACTTTGGTATTGCCAAAAGAGACAAGCACCGAGCCTTCAGCGTGACAGGTAAAACTTCGCTCAAATTGAATAGGCCGCATTTCGTTTGCAGCGCGGCCACTGGGCCGAGCAACGGGCTCGCTCATCTGCTTTCTCCAGGGGGACACTACGTCTCCCGCATCTTGCTGCTGTTACACTACAGCGCTCTGAATCGCAGGACATTGCCGTGACTCAAAGTATGACGGGCTTTGCTCGGGGGAGTGTAACAACGGGGACACAGTCGGTCACCGTAGAATGTCGCTCGGTCAACAACCGCTTCCTCGACATCCAATTCCGCATGCCTGAAGCGTTGCGAGAATGTGAAACGTCACTGCGCGAGCAGGTGGGTAAAGCGTTTTCACGCGGCAAACTGGAGCTGACGATACGGACTCATGATAAAGCTGGGCACACCCCTGCGGCGCTTGACCCAGAGCGCCTGGGCACACTCAAATCAAATTTGATAGAGATTGCGGATGCTTTCCCCGAATCCGCCATGCCTGATCAGCTCTCAATCATGCTGGCGCCCGGCGTCATGGCTGAGGACACCACTGATCTGGAAATATTCCAGCGCGCTGCCGCTGAGGCACTTGATTTCTGTCTGGCAGAATTACGCGTGCAACGCTTGGCAGAAGGGGAAAAATTAGCGCTGATGGTGATGGAGCGCTGCACCGCCATCCGCACCCAGCTGGACGAGCTAAAAGCACAGCTTCCCGCTTTGCAAACCGCGCATCGACAAAAACTGTTGAGCCGACTGGAAACATTGGATATCGAAGCAGACCCAAAGCGACTGGAGGAAGAGATCGTCTACGTCCTCCAGCGCGCCGATGTTGAGGAAGAGATGGATAGACTCGGTGCCCACCTTGATGCTATTGAAACAGCCCTCCGCGGTGACGCTCCCTGTGGCCGACGACTCGACTTCCTGATGCAGGAACTCAATCGAGAGGCCAATACCCTAAGCGCTAAATCCACCGCGCTCAGCACAACCAACACGTCGGTGGAGTTCAAGGTGCTTATCGAGCAAATGCGCGAACAAATACAGAATATTGAGTGAATGACTGCCGTGGATATCAAGCCTTCAAGAGGACAATTACTGATTGTTTCTGCGCCCAGCGGCGCTGGCAAGACATCGCTGATCAAAGCCCTCATCGACGCTGACGATCGTATTGAGGTGTCGGTATCCCACACCACCCGCCCGCAACGACCCGGCGAGGAGGAGGGGGTCAACTATTTTTTTGTGTCCGATTCAACGTTTATGGCGCTCCGTGATCAAGGCGCGTTTTTCGAGTGGGCCGAGGTGTTCGGCCACTTTTATGGCACAGGTATCGCCCAGCTAGAGGCGCGTCTTGCCCAAGGCGCTGATGTGATCGTGGAAATTGACTGGCAAGGTGCCCAGCAGGTGCGCAAGCTGATGCCTGACAGCGCATGGGCCTTTATATTGCCTCCCTCAATCGATTCACTCAAAGCGCGACTCCAGTCGCGAGGGCAGGACAACGAGAACACTATCGGTGTGCGCATGGCGGCAGCGCAGGCCGAGATGTCCCATTGGGAAGAGGCAGACTATCTGATTATCAATGAAGATTTTGATGTGGCGCTGTCAGAGCTGCAAGCTGTGGTTTCATCTTTACGGCTGCGCACCAGCCAACAGCGTGTGGCGCTCGAGGCATTAATCGACGAGCTGCTCGCTCCCTAACCCCCATTCGCGCGCCCGGAACTGCCAAATTTACGCAGAGAGGGCGTTGATGCCGCTGTTCCTGCGTTATACTGCGTGGCCGCGAAAAAAGTGGCGTTTATCAGGAGAACACAGTGTTATGGCCAGAGTTACCGTTGAAGATTGTTTGGACAATGTCGATAACCGCTTCGAATTAGTCATGTTGGCGTCTAAACGCGCCCGTCAAATCGCCATCGGTGGTCGTGACCCTCTGGTTGAGGACGCCTCCGACAAAGCGACCGTCATTGCTCTGCGAGAGATCGCTGAGGGGTTAATTACACCCGAGATACTCGCGCGCGAGAGTGAAATCGAAGCAGAGGAAGAATTGGCCGCCAGCTTCGAAACGCCCATTCTCTAATACCGGGGATCACTGGCGGTGGTAGCAACAACGCTCCAGACCCTCAGTAATTCCCTGCCTGGCTTCACGCCTCGCGTTGCCACACGGGCCCGAGACCGTGCAGGCGGTGGCATCCCATTCGCCAATAGCTCACTGGCGGCTTTCGAGCAGCTGATAGCAGACTATCTCCCGTTGGAGCAGTCCCAACGTGTGCGCCGTGCCTACTATTATTCTGAGCAGGCGCATTACGGCCAGACCCGCCGCAGCGGAGAGCCCTACGTCACACACCCACTTGCGGTGGCCAGCATTCTGGCCCGAATGCACATGGACCCACAAAGCTTGATGGCCGCACTTCTGCATGATGTCATCGAGGATACCGGGGTCAGCAAAGACGACATTGGCGCGCAATTTGGAGACGAAGTCGCCGAGTTGGTAGATGGTGTCAGCAAGCTCACCCACGTCGAATTTGATTCCGTTGAATTGCGACAAGCGGAAAACTTTCAAAAAATGACGCTGGCCATGGCAAAGGACATCCGCGTTATTCTGGTCAAGCTGGCGGATCGCCTGCACAACATGCGCACACTCGGTGTGCTGAATCGCGAAAAAATCAAGCGCATCGCCAGCGAGACACTGGATATCTACGCACCGATCGCTATGCGCCTTGGTATGAACGAAGTACGGATGGAATTTGAAGACCTCGGGCTCAAGGCGCTCTACCCGATGCGCGCACGACGTCTTGAAGCTGCCCGACGCGCAGCGCGCGGCAATCGGACGCACCTGATTGACCAGATTAGACGCCAGCTGAGCCAGACGCTCAACCGAGAAGGCTTGAGCGTGACTGTAATAGGACGCGAAAAGCACCTCTTCAGTATCTACAAAAAAATGAAGGCGAAGCGTAAGAGTTTTGCCGAAGTCATGGATATTTTCGCCTTTCGGATTCTGGTGGACTCGGTAGACGACTGCTATCGAGCGCTGGGTATGGTGCATAGCCTTTACAAACCCGTCCCAGGGGAGTTCAAGGACTACATCGCAATCCCCAAAGCCAACGGGTATCAGTCCTTACATACTGTTCTGAAAGGCATGCACGGCGTCCCAATAGAAATTCAGATCCGCACCCATGAAATGGAGGATATGGCAAACAACGGGATTGCCGCACACTGGCTTTACAAAAGCGAAGAAACCGGAGCCAGCATTTCCCACACGCGCGCACGTGAATGGGTGAAAGGGCTGCTAGAAATGCAACAACGGGCTGGCGATTCTCTCGAGTTTATTGAAAACGTGAAAATCGACCTGTTTCCCGATGAGGTTTACGTTTTTACGCCGCGCGGGGATATTCTCGAGCTGCCCAAAGGTGCGTGCGCTCTGGATTTCGCTTACGCGGTGCACAGTGATATCGGTGACCACTGTGTTGCCGCACGTGTGGCCAAACAGCTGGTTCCCCTCTCTGAGCCCCTCGAGAGCGGAGTGACCGTAGAAATTGTGACCTCTCCCTCGGGAAGGCCGAGCCCCTCTTGGCTTAACTGGGTCGTCACCGCCAGAGCGCGAACCCACATCCGCCATTTCCTCAAGGATCAGCGTCGTGAGGACTCTCTGGCGCTGGGCAGAAACCTGCTGGATCGGGCGCTGATGACAAAGCAATCACGCCTCAGTGCGATTGATGAAGACGCTCTACAGTCGGCTCTCGCTGCCATGGGAAAGGCAAATCTGGAATCACTCTTGGTAGATGTTGCGCTGGGAAATACCTTGCCGAATATCGCCGTGGCCCACCTAACGAGCGAACAGGGAGACTCCGCTGTTGCAGGGGAAGTTGCCACGCTCGGTATTAGGGGTACCGAGGGGGTCAGCGTCACCTACGCTAAATGTTGTTGCCCGCTACCGGGAGATGCCATTCAAGGATATTTGGGGCAGGAAAAAGGCTTGGTAGTGCATCGGGACAATTGTCGCAACCTGGCCGAGTTGCGGGAGCAACCGGATCGTCTTATCTCTCTTCATTGGGACGAGGATATAGAGCGCTCATACCCCACGGCGCTGCGGGTCCAGGTCGAAAACCGGCGCGGAATGATCGCGGTATTGGCAACTCGGCTCAGCACTATCGGGCTCAATATCGACAGGATTGCGACGCAAAATAAAGATGTGGAGTTCACCTTTGTTGACCTGGAGCTTCACGTAACGAGTCGTACCCACCTTGCTCGAGTGATGAGGCGGCTGCGAACCGTCGATGGAGTGCTCAAAGTCTTGCGCAGCGCGCGTCGATAAAGCGTCGGGCTAACTCAACACATTAAAAATTAACCAATGGCAATATTGCGGGGTCGCCAAGACACGTATTCAATAGGGGGCCTAATCTAGCTTGCCGAGAGTACGCCGTGTCCAACCGAGCCGTCATCACCACCCAATCTGCTCCGCAAGCTATTGGCCCCTACTCACAAGGAATTAAGCTCGGCAACACGGTTTGGATCTCTGGCCAAATACCGCTTGTCCCCGAAACCATGGAAATGGTCGAAGGCGATATCGCGGCCGAGGCAAACCAAGTCTTCCGTAATTTACGTGCCGTTGCAGAAGCGGCAGGCGGCGAACTGGATGACGCCGTCAAGATCAATATCTCTCTCACCGATCTCGGCGATTTCGACGCGGTCAATGCCGTCATGGCCGCGCATTTGTCAGCACCCTTTCCGGCGCGTGCCTGCGTTCAGGTTGCCGCCCTGCCTAAGGGCGCGCGCATCGAGATCGAGGCCATTCTGGCGCTATAGCACCGTCGACACCCCGGCGCTCAGTTCGCTGACTGCCGGGCTGACACAACTTGAGCGTAACCCTCGCGCCAGGTCGGATATTTGAGCTCAAACCCCAGTTTTTTCA
>JAYNYK010000020.1:0-36773 GCA_038102985.1 Halieaceae bacterium | reverse complement strand
CATCCACCGGCACATCACAATCGAACAGGCACAGCGGTGAACTGATCATGCGTGCGCTGAGGTAATCCTCCATAATCAGCGGCTCAGTGAACACCGCCTTGGGGTTCAGTGCCGCATTACGCCTGTTGTTGGTGGCGATCTCTCCCAGCGTTTCACGGCTGGTGCCGTAGTCGTGAAAGTGTCGCTGGGCGTACAGTGCAACGCTATTTACGGCTGAATAACCGCGAAAGGGAACCATCCACTGAAACGGCCCGGAAATCCGCTCGCCGCCCGTCCCCGAGACACTGGCCTTGCGATCCGCTGTTACAGAGGACGCCTCGGTCACCGTGCGAAATACCAGTACATGCCGACACAGGCCACTGGCCACGGCGGCGCAGGCGTTGACGATCGCACCGGCCTGGGCCGGACCTTCCCAGCCCGCGGAATGCCAGCTCAACTTCAGCCCCAGTGCATTCTTGACGTCAGCCAGGGCTATGGGACCGAATCCCGGTGAGATATCCTTGCGGACCCCAGGATAGGAGCAGAGACCGTCGATATCGGCAATATCCAGGCCGGCATGGTCGATCGCCTCCAGTGCGGCATCCAGCGTAAGGTCGATTGCCGACCGGTCGAGTTTGCGCCCGACCTGAGACTGGCCTACACCGCTGAAAACAACCTGTTTCGCATCAAACATGCAGATTTCCAGCTTCACATAAATACCAACGCGCCTGAAATTCAGTATACCGACAGGCAAGCTAACTGCATTTATCTTTACAGATGTGTACAGTTTATGTAATCTGCCGGCACATCACAACACCGGAATAGGCCGGCTCGGCCACGTCGCGAACTCACAGGCTATACCATATGACTACCATGTTCGATTACACGATACCTGATCATATTCCAGAAGAACTGATCTTTCCTCTGGATGGTGAGTCCCACCCGCAACTAAAGAAAAATCCGTTTGCGGTATTCGCTGATTTGCATAAAGAGGCACCGCCGATATTCTTCAATCCAGCGGCCTTTCAGGGAGCGGGAGGCTGGTCGATCTCCGATGGCGCGATCATAAAGGAAGTTCTGCAGAATCCCGAGCTGTTTTCCTCGAAAAACAACACGGGTTTTTCCTTCCTGTTGGGACGAGAACTGGACCTGATCCCGCTGGAGATCGACCCGCCCGAACACATGAAGTACCGGATCCACTTCAACAAACCGCTGTCCCCCCGCTCAATAGCGCCCAGGGAAGAGTCGGTTCGATCCAAGGCGATTTCACTATTGGAGAAGTTTCAATCCAGTGGCCAGTGTGAGTTCGTGGAGGACTTTGCTATTCATTTCCCGGTGCGCATTTTCATGGACCTGTTCGGCATGCCACCAGAGGATTTCGACCGAATCCTCGACTATGAAAACAAATTGCTGCACGTATCCAATACGATCGAAACTCGAAGCCAGGCAGCCCGGGATATCTATGACTACCTCGTCGACCTGCTGGCGGACAAGCGTGCCAACCCCAAGGACGACCTAGCCAGCGCCATACTGGGGTTCACCGTCGACGACCGTCAACTGACCGACAAGGAGATACTGGGTATGTATTTCCTGCTGTTCGTCGGCGGGCTGGATACGGTAGCCTCTTCACTGGGCTTCGCCTGGCGCTACCTGGCGGCCAATCCCAAGGCGCAGCAGCAGTTGCGGGAGAATCCGGACCTGATTCCCGGTGCGATCGAGGAGTTCTTCCGTATGCACTCAGTGGTTGAAGTACGACGTAGCGTGACAAAGGATGTGGAATTTCACGGTGTACAGCTAAAACAGGGCGACTTCGTCAATTTAATTACAGCGGTGGCCAGCCTCGACAGCAAGGAGTTCGAGAACCCCATGGAAGCGGACTTTGAGCGCTCCCCCAATCGGCACTGTGCGTTCGTGTTCGGGCCCCACCGCTGCATGGGATCCAATCTGGCGCGACTGGAGATGCGGGTGGCTCTGGAGGAGTGGCTCAACCGGCTGCCTGAATTCAGCATTGAGGAAGACGCAGAAATCGACGTCAACCTGGGCGCCGTTGTCTCCCTCGCCAGGCTTCCGCTGGTCTGGTAAACGTACCGTAAATCCGCGAGACGATAACTAAATCAGGAGCTGATATGAGCAAAAGCGTTGAAGAGCAGGTCTACAGGGAATTTTCCGATGCTGTCAACAGCGGCGACCTGGAAGGTGCCTTTAAGAACACCACCGAGGACATAACTTTCAGGCCAATTGGCACCCATCCAGAACTGGGCCGTGAATTCAAAGGGATGCAGGACATCCTGGAAAATTGCTGGATGAAGGTTTTCCAGCACATCGATGAGAACGGCGTCGCAATCACCGTAAATGACATTGTGACAGCGGATGGTATCGCCTTTGTACAGTTCAACGGGAAAGCAAAGGGCCGGACAGGTATGCCTTACAACAACGAGTATGTGCACCTGCTCCGCTACCGAGACGACAAGATCTGCAGTATTACCGAGTTCCTGGACACGAACCTGTTTTACAAGTTACTGGAACAATAGAGCCCCCGACGGAGGAATAGCGTGGCCAAGCAAATCACACGAAGAGACTTTCTCAACGGCGTTACCATCAGCCTGGCCGGCGCGGCCATGGTCAGCCCACAGACAGCACTGGCGGAGGCGGTAAAATCAGTATCGGGACGCTCAGGCGATGACTACCCGCCAGCGTTGACGGGTATTCGCGGCAGTCATGATGGTGCTTTCGAGACCTCCCATGCCCTGGCCTGGCGCGGCGAGAAACCTTCCAGCTACCAGGACCTCAACGAGGAATACGACCTGGTGGTGGTAGGTGCGGGTATCAGCGGCCTTGCTGCCGCCCTCTTCTACCAGCAGAAGGCCGGCGAAGATGCACGCATCCTGCTGCTGGACAACCACGATGACTTTGGCGGCCACGCCAGGCGCAATGAATTTCATAGCCAGGGCCAGATGTTGCTCGGCCCCGGTGGCAGCGGCAACTTCCAGGATTCTCACCTCTATTCCCAGCAATCCAAAAAATTGATCAGTGATCTCGGCTTCGATCTGAACAAGGTGAGGGATGCCATGGCACCCGGCTGGGGCATGGCAAGCGCAGATGTTGAAGTTGGCCTGTATACCGACAGCAAACACTTCGGTGAGGACAAAATCGTCAACGGTCCCTGGATGGGCACCTGGTTCGGCATGGGCAACTACCGGGAGCTTATTCAATCCCTGACGGTACCCGCTTCCGAGCAACAAAAGCTAATCGCATTTGTGGAGGGTACCCTTGAACTCCAGAAGGCAATACCAAACAAGGATATCAAGGGCTTCCTCAAGGGCACGAGTTACCAGGCGTTCCTGACGGATTACGTTGGACTGGCAGAGCCCACCTCATCCCTATGGAACACCATCATCGGCGTCACTTTCTGCCTGTACCCCGATTCCATCTCGATTGCTGAGGCGGTCAAGTGGGGAGCGCCTGGCTTCAGTGTTCTCGGAGAGGAAGCCTACGCGGCCCTCGCAGACACCCTGATATTGGAAGAATCCGATATCGTCTGGATGCCCGATGGCAATGCATCCCTGACAAGACAGATGGTACGTCGACTGATTCCCGCAGTGGCCCCCGGCGACACTATCGAGGATCTGGTCACGGCCCGCTTCGACTACAACAAGCTGGATTTACCGAACCACCCGGTACGGCTTCGCCTCAACAGTTCCGCGGTCAACGCTAGCAATAACCCCGATGGCTCGGTTTCAGTAGCCTACGTAACCAAAGGGGCAGCCTATCGGGTTAAAGCCAAGCATTGCGTAATGGCCTGCTACAACGGACTAATCCCTCACCTCTGCCCGGACATGCCCGACGAGCAGAAGGAGAACCTGCGTTATAGCGTCAAAGTGCCTCTGCTGGCGACCAACGTACTGATTCGCAATCGACAGGCCTTCAACAAAGCAGGCGTTGAGGTATTTCACTGCCCCACCAGCCACTACCATCTGGTATCCAGTGCGCCACCCGTTTCGATCGGTGATTACAAGTCAAACGACGATGCCGATTCGCCAATGCTCATTTATATGCTGACATCACCGACGGACAGGAACAACGGCAGCCAGACCGGCCGCGACCTGTACCGCCAGGCCAGGCATAAACTCTATACCACGACCTTTGCCGACTATGAGCAGGAGATACGCGAGCAGCTAACCGGTATGTTTGGCGCTTTCGGCTTCGATGCCGAGCGGGACATCGAAGCGATCACCATCAACCGTTGGTCACACGGCTACGCCTACGATTACATGGAGCTCTACGACCCGCAATGGCCGGAAGGCGAAGCGCCTCACGAACTGGGCCGCAAGCCCTTTGGTCGTATCAGTATTGCCAACTCCGATTCTGAGAATCGGGCCTACCTCGACGGCGCAATCGATGCAGCCTGGCGGGCGGTCAATGAGCAACTGGGCAACAGCTAAGCAAGGAGACTGTATATTTCATGCAAAAAAACGAACTGCAATACCTTTCAGACTATGTGGCAATACGCCAGCTGAATGCCAAATACAATCGCTATGCCGACCTGGCAGACGGCAGCTCGTACTCCGGCCTCTTCACGGAGGACGCTGAGTTCAATATCGTTGGCGAGGGAATCTACGCCGGGCGCGAGCAGATTGCCGCACGCTGCAACGCCACCACGACGGCCGTCCATGTGACAACAGAACCGGAAATCGACATCAGCGGCGATACCGCCCAGCAGCGTGTTCGCATGCTCACTGTGCTCCAGGATGGAAAAGGAACCCGCAATGAATTTGTCGCCTCAGGCTGGTACATCGATAGGCTAAAGCGAACCGAGGAAGGCTGGCGCTATCATCAGCGCCGGGTTGAGCTGGACCTGAATGTGAATGCCGTTGTTGAAAAAGTGAAGTAAAGCGAACAAAAAACAATTATTTTCTATGGGGTTAACTATGAGCACTACCGCTCGATTGGACAGTCAAATCAACAAAGCCACATACCTGTCGGCTATCGTACTTTTCGTGTTCACAGTCGTGAGCATGTTCGGCGTCTATGACGTCCCCGCTGGCAGCACTGCCGCTGAGAAAGTCGCCTGGCTGAATGAAAACAACGGCGCCTTTGTTCTCAGCTGGATCACCCAGATTGTTCAGGTGTTTACACTTGCAGAGGTTTTCGCCGCCACTTGTTGGAAGGTTTACCGCGTTAATCCCCTGGCCGCAGTATCAGGCGGGATCGTGCTGGCGCTGGGCACCATGGCGATTCTAATCACCAAGGGCACAGAACTTTGGATCCTCCCCCTGGCCGCCCAGGATCTGGCCGCAGGATCATCCGGCCAGCAGGCCGGGCTAACCCTGCTCTCCATTAATAGCCAGTCTTACCCCTACAGCCTGACCACCTACTTCGATTACCTGGGGCTCTGGCTCTGGTCGCTGTTCGGATTACTGGTTGCGCGCCCGCTGTTCAAGTTGTCAACCAGCGCAAAGGTCGCCGCTGTCAGTCTGGGCCTCTTCGGTGTTATCTACCCGGTCTTTTACGGCTTTCTGGTCACCGGTGTAATCCCTCTGGAAGACATCACCGACTACAGTACCTTCATGCTGCTGGCATGGGTTGGTGCATTTGCAATGGGGGTTTACTGCCGCGGGGAATCAAGAAACGGCGCCAGCATAACGTGAAATACAACGTCAGCCAGGGGTTTGGCTAATTACCAAGGGGGCCGCAGAGCATCTCGTTGGCGTGAATGGTATCGAGGTACTCGCGCCGCTCGCGGATCAAACCGTCTCTGACGATTATCAGATAGTGGTAGCTGTTGTGGTAGATCTTACCGTCAGTACGAGTCCCCAGGGACTGGGCCTCCACAGCAACGCGCTCACCTTCAACGGTCAGACCCTTCACAGTTACCTTAAGGCCGCCCGGGAATCGCTCTGCGACAGTGGCGTGTATCTTTTTCAGGCTTGAGAGATCATGGCGACCGCCCAGCGGCCAGTGTCCCTCTCCCAGGATCCAGAGAGTGGAATCAGGTGAGAGGCGCGCAGCGGCTTGGTCAAAGCGCCCCCCAGAGACATCTGAATAATAGGCCGTGACCACCTCTTCAGGGCTTGCGATTGAGCTTGAACCCGTCACTTAGCAGTATAGCCCCTCTTTAAGACCCATCTTCCGCTTGAGCATAATCTGTATTGATGATGATTAGCTCCCGATACTTCTCAGGCATATGCCAGTAACCTTTATAACCCTGGGGTACCACCAGGGAGTCACCCTGCTTGAACTCGACAGGGTCCCCGCCATCCGGGGTGAGTATCAGACGCCCTTCCAGAATTTGAACGAATTCGTCATAAACGGCGCCATCAATATAGACCCTGCCTGGCCCGGCCTCGTAGACAGCAACAAAGATTTTCCCGGTGTAAAAAGCGTGTGTATAGGAGTCCGAGGTGAAGTCCTCGTCTCGTGTCACGTTCTCGCCATCAAACTCTGATGGATCAACCCGTGTCAGCCCTCTGCCTTCCAGATAGCCTTGCTCAATAGCAATCGGGGTCACTGGCGTTGGCTCTGGAGGTGACTCCTGACTGTTAACACTCTGACCCAAAAGGAGAAGGAGTAACGTCGTAACCATCGTGGCGAAGTTCATCATGAGACACCTTAGATAGAAGGTTGTTGCTGAAAATCCGGGATCAGCGCCAACTGCGCGTTTGTGGACTGAGGGATAACGACGTCTTTGCCCTTTTAAAAAATGAAACCGTTAGCAACTGCTAGCGGTTTCATTGCTGAGGTGTTGAGACCTAGAAGTCGTAACGCAACTCGGCTGTCACACTTCGGGGGCGACCAGGCACATCCCAGTAGCTACCACCACCGTCTCCCGAAGACATTGTGGCGTACTCTTCATCCGCAAGGTTGTCAGCCCTGAGCGCGATCTGCCAGCCTTGGTCAAGGTGCGCCAGCGCAATGCGCAAGCTCAGCAGGCCATAGGCTTCGACACGAATCATTCCGTAATCCACGTCCCCCAGCTGCATATCCCGAGTGAGTGGATCGTCGCGCCAACTATATACTGCCGAGATACTACCCAGCATGTTGTTCGCAAAGTTGACTTCCTGTCTGGCACTGATGGTGTAGCTCGATTTAGGTGACCACTGACGATCTAAACCCTGTAAAGACTGCGGTTGTCCGAGTTGATCTAAGGACGTCTCATTTGAATCACTTATCTCTGCGTCAAGCCAGCCCGCAGACAGGCCAAGCTGAAAACCGGGCAGGCTAGAAGGCGCCCATAACAAGTCCACTTCGGCACCATAGTGCTCTGCATCACCCACTGTGCCAATCGTCGAGAGGGTGCCCGATGGGGAGCCATCTGATGGAACCATAATTGTCCCCTGAGCGTCCTGGTAGTCATAAAAGAACGCCGCCGCGTTTATCTGCAGCTCGTCGGTGGGGTTCGACTTGATACCGATCTCGTATGAATCGTTGATCTCCTCGGCATAGGGCGTCAGCTGGTCGTTGTTGTCGGTAAATGCCGCAAAGAAGCCCCCCGATTTAAAGCCTCGAGAGAATCTGGCATACAACATTGTGTTATCCGATATGTTCCAGTCCAAGCCAATATGCCCAGACCAGTTTTCTTCCAAAGAGGTCTCAAAACCTTCGACATCACCCAGGGGAACCGCAAATCCCTGAATGACGACAGTCGACAAGTAATCAATATCCTTGTCTTCATCCGTGTAGCGGAGCGAACCATGAAGATTTAGGCGATCCGTTAGGTCGTAACCCACTTGACCGTAAACAGCCCAGGTCTCTGTGTCCTGGGTGTAGTTTGCAAGGCCTTCTGTGAAGGGAACAAAACCCAGCTCCGCCAACGCCGCAACTGTAAAACTCTGCAGACTCTCGTTGGTGTCCTCCGCATACATGGCGCCTGCAAGCCAAGTCAAAGGTCCATCGCCGACACTGGTCAGGCGGAACTCCTGAGACCACTGCTCAAAATCGGTCTCCCCGTCAGGGAATCCCTCGGCACTGGACACAATGGCCAGCGGCGTGGCGTCGTAATCAAAGAATTGAAAAAACTCAAATTCGTAGTAAGACGTGATCGATTTGAAGGTGGTATCCCCCAAGTCCCAATCAATGCTGAGGTTATAACCCGTCCATTCATTATCCAGTCTATTAATAGGGTTCGAGACCACGGTTTCGCCGTTGGACTTCTGGTCAGCGGGAGTCGGCAGACCCAGTGTGAATCCATAAATCGCGTCGATCAGGTTATGGAACCCGATACAGCTCGAGTCATCGCGCCGCCCTTGGTAGATCGCACCACAATAATCAAAGTCATAGGCCGTGCTGTACGTGCCAGCCAAGCGCGCCAAGGGGGTTTCCGACTGATCCCGGCCGGAATCGATCTTGAACAAGATTTCCAATTCATCGCTGGGCGTAAATAACAGCTGCGCTCTCATCGCCTGGAAGTCGCGATCGCCGTGCTCGTCATCCTCCGGGGTCACCAGAGAATCCTGCCAACCGCCACCCTGGTCAGTAGTGACCGCGAGTCGATAGGCGAGTTTATTTTCAATAATGGGCCCGCCTATGGCGCCTTCAAGGCCCCAACGGTCCCATTGACCATAGGTCCCTCGCACGAAACCGCTTGTCTCGTTCAGGTCAGGCTTCGTAGACAGAATTCTGATCGCACCGCCCGTCGCGTTTCGGCCATAAAGCCCCCCCTGCGGGCCCTTGAGCACCTCAACACGATCGACGTCGAACAGACCGATGCCGCCGAGCGAGTTCGAGGTCATATACACTTCATCGTAGAAAATAGCGGAGACCGGCGTGTTGTTGGCGTTAAAGTCTTCCAATCCGGCACCACGAATGACCCATGTGGGCAGACCAGCACCCCGCGCGTCGGAGAGTTCAACGTTGGGGATCAACGCGGGCAATTGCTCCACATTCGTGAGCCCTAGCTCAGCGATCTGGGCACTGTCAAACGCCGAGATCGCGATGGACACGTCTTGGAGGCTCTGCTCCCGCTTCTGGGCTGTAACAACAATTTCTTCAAGTTGAGCATGGGCCGGTGTGACTACACCTGCTATGGCCATTGCTATCAGCGTTTTTTGTACGGTTTTCATCTCACCACTCCGCCTATTATGTTTATACAAATCAGATTATATTTATACAGCAATGTAAAGTCTATTATTTTTTAACAGAACTGTCTATGCTAATTACTGCCAGTCCAGGCATGATGCACATAATGCCTACCCGTCCGAAATCACATAGAGCAGGAACAAGAATGGCGATACTCAAACTGACTAGAACACACTTCGACGAACCCACAACTCTCCGCCTGGCGAAGAAGCAAACCAGGCGAATCGGATGCATAGGACTCGTGCTGTGTACGATCCTGTTGGTTGCTGGGCCCACTGTGGCGAAAGAAACTGGAGGAAACACGACGGAAGAGGTCAAGACACAAACTACACCCTCCCCGGTGAGAATGAATCCTGACAAAATCGCCGGTGTAGATCTCACGGCGGGAGAGCCCTTCATCGCTCCCGAGGACCTTCTCGAAGGAAGTCACCGACCGCGCGGAGACGCTCTCTATTGGGGCAAAGAGCTGGTCGTTGAAATCTACGAAGATGATCCGGCCACGCACGCAATCGCCGAGCCGTTCCCCGTCGACGAGTACGTGATGGTGCTTAGCGGCAAGCTGATTCTGACGGACGCGGATGGTCAGGTGCAGGAGTTCGTTGCGGGAGATTCGCTGATGGTACCGAAGGGCTTCACTGGCACCTGGCAGATGCTCGGGAACTACCGCGAGCTGATCGTCGTGGAAAGGGAGTCCTACGAGAATGCCTTAAAAGCGGGCGAGGAATAGCGGGGCAGGACCTCGCCTGCCCCGTCTCCCGTTATTCCTGGCCGACCGCTCGTGGATGCGCATTGGCATTCTCGTATGCACGCCAGGCGGTGTTAACCAGGTAGGCGTACAGCGCCTCAGTGCTGGCATCGTCCAGCGGCACCGCGGGCATACGCGGCTCGAATGCTCCTCCCAGCACGGCCTTCAAGTATTCGAGGTTCGCAGGCAGGCGTAATCGCAGGTCGGCTGCCGCGCCCCCGACGGATTGGCCGCCGAAACCATGGCATGCCACGCATCCCGCCCCTTCATAGATAGCCTCCCCCATCGCTGCCACTTCCGGTGGATATCGGTCGACCCACGGTTTCGGAAAGGTCAGCTGGGCTGCCCATGCGGGCGTCGGTGCGTCGCCCCCCAACACGAAGGCCAACAACCGTGGCCGGCTGCGCGACTCCTTCGTCGAGCTGTAGTCCGTCAATCCGGACGATGCGGTCGATGAGGAAGGTGCACCAGCTGGCACAACGATGTACTGCAGACCGTCGGCCACTACTGTCGACGGCGCAGCCCGGATCGCGCCACCGGCTGCGAACGACCCCAGCTGCTCTCCCGAGGCAGCGTCGTAGGCATTCAGGTAGCCCTCGGCCGTCCCCTGGAAGACGAGTCCGCCCGCTGTGTGCAAGACCCCGCCGTTCAGAGGCAATGCATTGCGCTGCCTCCACACCTCGTTCTGGGTGACCGGATCCCACGCAACGAGCTCTGCGAATGCCTGCGATTCGGGGCCACTTTGACTGCCGTGCGAGTAATCGTAGGTGTAATCTCCACTGGCCGTTCGCTCATACCGTTCAGGCATCGTGATCGCGGGGATGAAGAGCACGTTTCTCTTAGGGTCAAATGCCAGAGCGGTCCAATCGTGCGCACCTGCGCTACTCGGAACAACAATCGTCGACTCACCGTCGGCCGCTTCCCAGTAGCGTGCAGCAGGGTCGAAGATCGGTCGCCCGGACTCGTCGTCAAGGCCTTTCGCCCAGTTGACCGGCACGTAGTTGCGTCCCGAAATGAACTCGCCGGTCTTCGCGTCCAGGAGATAGACGAAGCCGTTCTTCGGCACGCTGAGCACGACGCGCCTGTCCTCGCCGTGGATCGGCAAGGTGGCCGTCATGAGCCCGACAGCGGGCTCATAGTTCCATCCGTCACCTGGCACCTGGGTGAAATGCCACCGGTACGCACCGGTTTTGGCATCCAGGGCGACGACGGCATTGGTAAAGAGCTCATCGCCCGCGTCCTTGCCACGTTTCGTCGGATCCGAAGGTGCCGGCGCGCCCGTTCCGATAATGAGCTGGTCCAATTCGGGGTCGTAGACCATGGCTTCCCAGACGCTGCCGCAGCCCCTGGTCGTCTCATACCACCCTTCGCCCCAGGTCTTCGCCGCCATTTCATAGAGCTCACTGTCCTGGGGCTTGCCCGGGTCGCCCGGAACCGTGTAGAAGCGCCACAGGTGTTTACCGGTCTTCGCATCAACGGCATCCACATGACCGCGATTGAGGCCCATATCAGCGCAAGAGTTGCCGATGAATACCTTGCCTCCCCCTACGCGAGGTGCACCGGTGATCATGTAGTTCTGTTTGCCATCGCAGGTTTCGGTTTCCCACCGCTTGACCCCGGTCTCTTGATCGATTGCGACGAGCCGGCAGTCTGATGTTCCGATGATGACGAGGTCATCAACGAGCGCGACCCCGCGATTAATACTCCTCAACCAGGTTTCCAGAAACGAGCCCGGAGGCCTGTCGACGAGAGGCTCGTATGTCCAGAGCAGCTTCCCCGTCTTCAGGTCGTTGGCGAAGACCTGGCTCTGCGATCCGCCCTGGAAGATTCGTCCATTCCTGATGAGAGGATTGCCAACGAGCCCATCCCGGGTAGGGAGATCGATCGCCCAGGCGAGCCCTAGGTCCGACACTGTCTCGGTGTTGATCTGGCTCAGGCCGGAGTGGTGCTGCATATCGGGCGAATTGCCTAGCAACGCCCAGTCCGTGGACTCAGCAATGCTTGCCATCGGCGAGGGCGCTTGCTCTTCGCCCGTGTCCATCGTACATCCGGTGCCCACGATTGCAAAAAAGACACCGATCACGCCTACGCGAAGCCATTCGAGATTCATTGCTGCTCCTTATACCGTAAAAAGGGAAACCATCTTCAGGCATTGTCGCCGCTTTCTTCGAGATAGGCGGTATCGATAACGATCAACTCACGGTATTTCTCAGGCATATGCCATCCGCCCTTGTACCCTTTTGGCACCACCAGGGACTCACCCGTCTTGAATTCGAATTGCCCGCCACTGTCGGGCGTCAGGATCAGCCGCCCTTCCAGAATCTGGACGAATTCATCATAGACCGCACCATCAATATGGACCTTGCCGGGTTCGGCCTCATAGACCGCTACCATGATTTTACCGGTATGGAACATATGGGTGCTGAAACCGGCGGATCCGTCTTCACCCTGGGTAACATTGTCCTTGTCCTCGAATTCGCTCATATCGCCCTGGGTCAGGCCTTTACCATCAAGAATGCCCTGTTCGATAGCAATCGGTAGAATTCCTTGTGGTTCTGCTGAAGATTCATTGCTCATAACGTCTTGTCCTGAAAGTAAAAGCTGCATGCCAGATTAGGCAGTGTGAATGGTTAGCGTACAACCCGCTCCTGAAAACCGGGTGGTTAAAAAGGCCGGGACCTACTCGCACGCCAGGTTCCGGCAAAGAGGTCTCGCACCCCAAATGCCATAGCAGATCTACAGCACCCAGATTCGAAAGATTAATATTTTTATACATATGTGTCTAGTTTAAATTACAGGCCCTCCGACTGAAAACTTCCCCGGCTGTACCAGACTATGAAGCCGGACTAATATCCTGCTTGCCGAAGATATTGAAACTCTGGGTGGCAATCTTCCACTCGCCGTCCACCTTGTTCAGTTCCCAGTCATAGTCAACGGTGAAGGTGTTGCGCTTGAACAGGGTCAACATCTTGAGCCGCGCGGTCGCCAGCGTATCGCTCGCCACCTCGGAGTAGAAGCCTGTCGCATGATGCCCCAGGCAGTCGGGCGCAGACTCGAAGAATTCCCGGATTTGCTCGTGGCCATCAAAGGTCTTTCCGTAGACTGCACTGGCGTCCAGGTGGGCGTCTTTTGCAAACAGGGCTAGGGCCGCATCCCAGTCCTTGCGATCGCAGGCATCGCAGTAGCGCGCGCCCATTTCGGCCAGTAGTAATTTATCCGACAGCAGTTCAGTATTCATCGTTGTTCTCCTTGTGTCAGTATGTCTATATATCTAGGAAATTGGTCGCTCGTTTCTCTTTGAGTGCTCGCAGTCCCTCCTTGAAATCGGGTAACTTGAGCGCCGCATTCATATCCTCGACAGAGCGGGTGTAAGCCGCAGAAAAATCCCCTTCTGCGTCAAAATTGATCTGCCGCTTGATGCAACTCATGGAGAAGCCAGAGCTCTCCCTTGCCAGCCTGGCGGCGTAATCCACTGTTTTCTCGAGAAGCTCTTCGGGCGGGAAAACTTTCTGCAACCAGCTCAGGCGGAGTGCTTTGGCACCATCAATCCGGTCGCCGTCCAGCAGTATCTGCAGTGCATTGCTGCTGCCCATGATCTTCGGCAGTATCCAGCCCAGGCCGTACTCTGCGGGTAAGCCCAGGCGCGCGAATGCACTCTTGATAATATTGTTCTCAGCGCCGAAACGGAGATCGGCATAGCTGGCGACAATAAAACCAACGCCGGCGCAGCTGCCGTTAACGGCGGCTATCACCGGTTTGGAAATACACAGCGGATAGGCGTGATTATGCTGGAATTGCTCCGGTGTGTTTTCCGGATACGGGGGAAGATCGAGCCTGCTTTTCTGGTACTTGCCACCGGCGCTTTCGATCGAGTTCAGCTCCTTCGCGTCAGCCCCGACACAGAAATCATCGCCACTACCGGTAACCACCACCACCCTGACGCTATCATCCGAATGCGCGTTGTACAGGGCCCAGCGATATTCCACGGACATACGACCACCCCAGGCATTGCGCCGATCCGGGTTATTGAGGGTGACCAGCGCAACCCCCCTGGATACCTGGTAGTGTATTTTCTCGAAGTCTTCGGGTTTCATGTAATCGCCTCAGGAGTTGGCAAGCCAGGTGGGAGTAGTCGCGGGGGAACTTGTCGCAGCCAGGGTTGCACTGACAAGTTTTTCCTTCCATTGCCGCAGGCCTCCCAGGCGCAAGGCAAGGTCCCGGGAGCGTTTCAAATACAAGTGGCAGTCGACCTCCCAGGTATAGCCCATACCACCGTGCAGGTGCAGCCCTTCCCTCGCAGCAAACTCGAAGCACTCGGTTGCACTGATGCGTGCTGCTGAAGCAGCTATAGGCAGTTCCTCACTTTCTGACGCCAGGGCCCAGGCCCCGTAGTAGGCATTCGAACGCGCCAGCTCATTTTGAGCGTACATTCTCGCGAGCTTATGCTTGACCGCCTGGTAGGAGCCCACAGCGCGGCCAAAGGTCTTGCGCTCCTTGACGTAGTCAATGGCCAACTCAAGGCAGCGATCCGCACCCCCTATCTGCTCGAAGGCCAGTAGCACGGCAGCCCGGTCGAGCAGCCCGCGAAGCGCCCCCCGGCTGTCTTCGCCATTGCCCAGTATCTGTGCGGGGCACAGATCAAAAGTGAGTTGGGCGTTACGCACAGAGGGGTCTGCAGACTTCAGCGTCTCCCGTTGTACGCGCCTACCACTGGTCGCTGATTCTGCGAGTTCCACCAACACCAGAACATGCTTATCTTCAGGTGTCACGGCACTGACGACCGCAATGGCTGCCAGGGTGCCACCGGCTACGGGGCGTTTCGCTCCAGTGATGGCACCGCCTTCAAGCGTTACCGCTTTTTCACTGGAATCGCTCCATGCCAGGGTGCCGACGATTTCACCCGAAGCCAACCCTGGAAGATACTGTTGCTTCTGCTCTTCAGACCCGTACAGCCCAATCGCCTCAGCCGCGAGATAGATACTTGAGGAAAATGGTACCGGTGCCACCACCCTCCCCAACTCTTCCGCCAGTACACAGAGCTCCAGGTAGCCCATACCCAGTCCACCATAGGCTTCAGGGATAGCCGCTCCGGGCCAGCCAAGCTCACTAATTTCCCACCACAGCGGGCTGATTACACGCGGATCGCTGCTAAGGTGCTGGCGAACATCCTCCATCGGGCACCGGTCGGCGAGAAAGCGGCGGGCGTCGTTGCGGATAAATTGCTGGTCTTCGTCAAAGTCAAATTTCATCGCGGAATATCTATAGTCCTGGCACTATTCAGCGCACTTCATGGGGCGACTTTTTCGCCGCCCCGCGGTCAACCTGGCCATCCATCAGGTTGTTGATCTGTATATAGAGCATCGCCCTGTCCAGGGCCGTGGAGAGCCCGGAATCCAAAGACTGCCAGACAGTTTTCACGGTTCCCTGGGTCGCCAGCGTAGGCTTACTGGCGACCTTGGCCGCCAGTTCTCTGGCCCGCGCCCACAGGGCTTCCGGGGTTTCCATTACTTCACTGACCAGGCCGATACGCAGCGCCGTTGCAGACGACATTCGCTCGTCATTGCCCAGCAGGTTCATGCGCATAACCTCGCCATAGGCAATCCGCCGGGTCAGGCCGATAGGCTCACAGGCACTAACCATGCCGAAACTCACGTGGGGGTCAAAGAACTCCGCGTCTTCAGAGCAAATCACAATATCCGACTCATTCAGCCAGTAGTAAGCACCGCCACAGCACAGGCCGTGTACAGCACATATGATGGGCTTCCACATTTCATTCTGTTTTGGGCCCAGTTTCTTGCCCGGATCCCACTGGGACCACACCACTCCCTCGCGCCAGATGGAGTCGGTCTCCTTGACATCCTTACCCGTGGAAAATGCCCTGCCATCCGCTGCCCTGATCACCACCGCATGGACCTGGTCATCGGCCTTGATCAGTTCCCAAACCGCGGCCATTTCTTCAACCATCTGGCTGTTGAAACTGTTCATGGCATCCGGGCGATTGATCGTCACCGTCGCCACATGATCGTCGTGGGTCTCGTAGCTTATCGTCTCGAACATAGCGCTTCTCATCCCTGGCTGAAAATCCAGCCTCTATCAGTTTTCGAACAGGCGCCTTACGTCCCCCTGGCTCACTTTCATCGAGGGCGTCCGTGGCAAGGCGTCTACTATCGCAAAATGCACTGGCACAAAGTAGCTGGTCATGTTCTCTTTCGCCCAGGATTTCAAGGACTCCTCGGAAACCCCGTTCGCACCCTCGATAAGCTCCACTGCTGCCACGGGCACCTGGCCCAGGCGCGCGTCGTCAACAGCGACGACACTGGCTTCTTTCACCTGCGCATGCTTCTCTAGAATAGCCGCGACCTCGGTAGGTATGATTTTAAAACCGCCGCGATTAATGGCCGCATCGGCTCGACCACTGAGCCAGACGAAGCCATCGTTATCTATGCTGGCGAGGTCAGTAGTGGACACCCAGTCATGTTCCTCTGCCATTTGGTCAGACCTGACCTGGAGTATGCCTGTCTCACCTGCCGCAAGTATCTGCCCGCTCTCCTGGTCGACAATGCGTAAATCTACGCCGTCGTAGGCACGGCCCACACTACCCGCTTTGTCATCGCCGAATTCTTTCTTTGATTCCAGAGTCCAACCGCAAACAGCACCTGAGAACTCGGTGGCGCCATAGGTCGGCAGGATGGGAATCCCAAATCGCTGTTCGAAGGCCTGTTGCGCTTCCACCGAAAGTGGCGCAGTACCGGAACGCACGCAGATCAGGCTCGAAAGCTTGTCGGCAGGCAAATCAGATTCCAGCACCATGTTGATCATGGCGGGCACTAACGAGCACACCCTGATCTGGTACTGTTCCACCGCTTGTGCCCATTGCTCCACATTGAACTTGTCCAACAGGCTGATAGGGCGCGCTTCCAGCAATGAATGGACAACCCAGAACAAGCCGCCGATATGGACCAGAGGCTGGGTAATCAGTGCCGGTTTGCCTTTTATTTTCGCGCCACCGTCTGCGGTCATCCCAACCGGGATATTGCTGTAAGCGGCGCTTAGCTTGGCCGCGTAAATCGGAATCCGCTTCGGCTTGCCCGTGGTTCCGCTAGTCTGTATCAGCACCGCGACCCCGGGGCTCAGGCGAACTGATGTTACGGGGTTAGCCGGGTTACGATAAGAGAGACTCTCAAGGTGAGCCGTGCTGCGTGATTCGTCCAGGCTGATTCCAAGTATTTTTCTCTGCGCTGCGTAGGCCTGTAGCACTGGCGACTGCCAGTCGGTCGCACTGGCGATAACCACAGAGGCCTCCAGGTCCTCCAGATCCGCCACGATTTTCTCGGCAGAGGCAAATGGATTAATCGGGGCGACACAGTGCTCACTGCAGATCACCGCACAAAAAGCCGCAACCTGGTGAGGCCGGTTGCGGCAGACTACGGCAATCTCAGCACCAACAGGAACCTGGTAGGCTTGCAGTATGTCTGCCAGGCCATCAATGGTCTCGGCCAGAAAGGCCCAGTCGTACCATTGTCCGGCAAACTGCATGGCCCTGGCCTGTGGATCGATCTCGCAGTTGTCGCGCATGATCTGGCCAAAACTTCTATTACTCATCGTTGTTCGTCCGACTGTGTCATCACAGATCCTTGAATGCTTTACCCTTGTCCAGACGCGGTTCACCCGGCAGACCCAGGGTTCGCTCTGCGATAATATTCATCAATATTTCGTCTGCCCCGCCGGCAATTCTCAGGCCGGGGGTCCACAGGTAGGCATCGTAGAGCTCCTCCTGCAGGGAATGCGTCTGTTGGTCGAGGATCGTGCCGTGCTCGCCAAACAAATCCATGGTGTAGGCACTGAGGTCCTGGTTCAGCTGGCAGGACATCAGTTTCAATATCGAGGCCTCACTACCCAACTCACCCCCTTCGGAAAGCACGGTCAACATCCGCGACATAAAGTTTTCCAAAGCGCATTTGTTGGCCAGAGCCGTGGCAAGATACTGCCGGACGTCATCCCGCTCAATCGCGCTTGCGCCATCAATTTCGCAGCACTGGGCCAGGTCGAGTACCGAAAGCATTGACGGCATCCGCGTGTTCAAGCGTTTGAACCGCTCAGCCGACAGGGCATGCATGGCCACCTGCCATCCCTGGTTCACCTCACCGAGGCGGCAGGAGTCTGGCAGCTCCACACCATCCAGGAAGACTTCATTGAATTCGCTGTGGCCAGAAATCTGCTTGATCGGCTGGACCGCCACCCCCGGCAGGCGCATATCCACGATAAAGAAGGTCAGGCCTTTGTGCTTCGGCAATTCAGGATCAGTCCGGGCCAGCAGTATCCCGAAATCGGCAACTTGCGCGCCGGAGGTCCACACTTTCTGGCCACTGATTTTCCAGTTATCGCCCTCTCGAACTGCCCGGGTTCTCACCGCAGCCAGATCCACCCCCGCATTGGGCTCCGAGAACAACTGGCACCAGATCAAATCGCCCTGCAGTGTGCGTGGAATCAGTTGTTTCTGCACCTCTGAACCATAGGTCATGATCGGTGGCAGGCACTGACCAATCCCAACGGAGAAGTAATTGAAAGGCCGCGGCAGTCGCCGCTCTTCCTGGTCAAAGATTGCCGCCTGCATCCAGGTGCCGCCCATGCCCCCATATTCCCGCGGCCACACAATGTGGGCATAACCGGCGTCTGCCTTCTTGCGCTGCCACTGCCGACAGCGCTCGATATCCGCCTCGGAGTACAGTTCATCAGGCGCGGTTGATTGCAGAACCTCGCCGTTGGCCTTGAGCCATGCACTTACTTCCGCGCGGAAATTCGCCTCTTCAGGGGTATCACTGAAATCCATAGACTTAGCCTGCGGGTAGGTTTATGGACTTGTATTCGAGGTAATCGTGCAGACCTTCCTCACCCAGTTCGCGACCAAGTCCAGACGACTTGTAACCGCCAAAGGGCGCCGCTACATCCATCGAGAAACCGTTGATGGTGAAATTTCCGGTTTGTATTTTCCGACCTACCTCAATGCCGGCTTCCACATCCGCCGTCCAGACCGAGCCGGAGAGCCCCATCTCGGAGTCATTGGCAATGCGAATAGCGTCCTCTATGTCATCGTAGGCGATCGCACAAACCACCGGCCCGAAGATTTCTTCACGCGCAACCTGCATATCGTTGGTCACATCGGCGAGCAGTGTCGGCTCAACGAAGTAACCCTGCTTAAGGTGCTCAGGTGTTCCACCACCGGTCACAAGCCTGGCACCCTCGTCTACGCCAGCGCTTATACACGCTTTCACCCGCTTAAAGTGCCGTTCGTGAATCATTGGTCCGAGCACTGTTTCAGGGTCGGAAGGATCTCCCACTTTCATTGATCCATAAGCATCGCCAAGCGCCGAGACATACTCTTCATAACGACTGCTGGGGATGAGAATGCGGGTCTGGGCTGCGCAGGCCTGCCCGCTGTTAATCACAGACGCTTTGGCCAGTTCAGGCACGACTGTGGCAAGATCTGCATCGGCACAGACAATCGCCGCAGACTTGCCTCCCAGTTCCAGGGCCGCCCGCTTGACCTGGGAGCCACAGATCTCCGCCACCCGCCGGCCGGCGACAACACTGCCGGTAATGCTCGCCATATCCACATCGGGGTGCGCCACCAAGTGCTCGCTGGCATCGCGGTCGGCCGCCAGGATATTGATGACGCCGGCCGGTATCGCCGCCTCCTGAATACACTCAGCGAGCACGTAGGAAAACAGGGGTGCTTCCACGGGCACCTTGAGCACCACCGTTGACCCGGAAGCAAGTGCGGGACCGATCTTGAGCATCGCAGCAAACAGCGGACCGTTGAACGGCACAATCGCTGCGACCACACCGACCGGCTCCTTGCGCACCAGCACTTGGCCGAAGTAGCCCGTCCTGTGCTCTTCAAATTCATAATCCCTGGCAAGTTGCCCGTAAAACTTGAGCGTCATTCTGGCCATGGCAACCTGGCCTTTGCAGAAGCTGTAGGGAGCGGCGATCTCCTGCGCGGCACAGGCAGCCAGGTCATCGGTTCGCGACTTGATAGCCGCAGACAGCGCATCGATGCAGGATGCCCTATCCTCACCTGAGGTTGCGGACCATTCCGGCGCGACGAGGGCCGCCCTGGCGGCATTCACTGCGGCGTCGACATCCTGCTCGATCGCCTCGGGGCAGGAACCAATGATTTCCCGATTGGCCGGGCACTCTACTGATATACGTTTCCCTGATGCGGGTTCACGCCACTGCCCGCCTACGAAAATATTCTGGTAATCCATGACTATTCCAACTGAGGGCCGTCGCCCGGTCAGCCCTTCTTGTAGGTTATATCTGACTGCTCGAGATCCCAGGTGGAGTCTGTGCAGCCCTCGTCGCGCAGCTGGTTTTTCAGGATTCTGCCAACGGGACTCTTGGGTAACTGGGCCCTGAACTCTATATAACGCGGCACCGCGTAATACGGGACATTGTCTATCGCCCACGTTGCCAGCTCATATTCGGTCAAGGCCGATCCCGCTTCCTTGACCACCGTTACCTTGATGTCGTCTTCGGTGAGCGCGGATGGAACCGCATGTACCGCTACCTCGTTGACATCGGGATGCAGGGCAAAGGTCGTCTCCATTTCGTAGCTGGAGATGTTCTCCCCCCGGCGGCGCAGGTAATCCTTCTTCCTGTCGACGAAATAGAAAAATTCATTCTCATCAAACTTACCGATATCCCCAGTGTGAAACCACATACCACCAAAGACATCTAAGGTCTCCTGCGGCCTACCCCAGTAGCCTTCGAACATCACATTGGGGCGTTTGGGCCTGACCACAATCTCTCCGGTCTGCCCTGTTGGCACCTCCTCGAAGTCGTCGTTGACGATCATCACCTCAAAGTCACGATGGTTTAGTTTGCCGGATGACCCCGGTGGTGCGTCTGCGGCTTCATCATAGGAGAGCATGGATACAAAGCTCGATTCGGTAAGACCGTAAACATGCGCGCCCACGATCTCAGCGCCGAATCTGTCCCGCCAGACATCCTGTAGTTCTCCGGGAAATGGCGCTCCCCTGGCCATTCTCAGCTGTCCCTTGCAACGCAACATTTCCTCGCTATCGGGCATGTTGGCGATCAGGGGTATCATGGAACCCAGCACTGACGCTACCGAGGCACCACTCTTTTCTATATCCGCCCAAAACCCGGAAAGCGAGAACCTAGGGGTAATCGCGGCGGTGGTACCGCTTACAACCGAGTACAGGATGGTGACGACAATGGCGTTCATGTGGAACAGTGGCAGGCAGGTCCAATTAACCTCACCGGGCCGGGGATCACACATTTCCCGTGTCCTGAGTGCCTGGTTGGCGATATAGTTCTGGCTGAGAATACAGCCCTTGGAGGGCCCGGTTGTTCCCCCCGTGTAAATTATACCGGCGATGTCTCCGGGCTCCAGGCGGATATCGGTATCGGCACTGTTCTGGGAGTACAGGTCCGCAAATGATTCGCAGGCCATTGCGCCCGGCGTGGATTCGCCCCGCACGTAGATAGTCTGCAGGTCGGGTAAGCCCTCCCTGATCGCCTCTATCCGCTCCAGGTATTTACCTTCACTGATCAGGATCCTGGCCCCGGAATTGGCCAGGGGATTCCTCAGGAACTCGCCTTTATTGGCAGTATTGACCGGCACATATACGGCGTTGACCTTGGAGGCCGCTATCAACAGGGCGACTGAATCCACGTGGCTGTCGAGGAGCGTGGCGATGCGATCCCCCGGGGTAACCCCACTGCCCAACAGGCCCTGCGCCAGGCGGTTGGACAATTGGTCGAATTCAGCGTAGGTGTACTTCTCGTCGTCGTCGAGAAAGTGCAGGAACACCGTATCAGGCGATGCTGCCACAGCTACTTTCCACAGTTCGAGTATGGTGTGTCGCTGCTCCGTTATCCAGGCAGGATTGGTCATTAGCGCCCTATACCTCTCAGCTCAAGCCAGTATGTCACTCGACGGCAGCAGGAATCCTGAGGGATTCAATATGCCGCTGCGGACTTTAGCTTATCACATGTGTAAAGTTTACTACAAGAATATCATCCCCTCCTGCCAGATGAGGTTGAACGCAAAGGTGGTGCTTTGCAGCGCTTAAGGGTGTTCTGTTATGCTCGCGCGGCTGATAACCCTCGTGGATCAGGCCTCCGAGATACAACAAGCTGAATACGACTATGACATCCGATACCCAAGCAACGGCTGAACCAGAGAACGGCTGGTCAGCCCGCAGTCGGGCGACCCGCCAGAAGCTGGTTTCAGCCGCTTCGAAATTGATCGTTGAGAAAGGTATAAACTCGGTATCTGTCGTTGCTGTAGCCAAAGCCGCGGGTATTACCCGCCCAGGCGCTTACTATCACTTCAAAACCCGCGATGCCCTGCTCGAGGCCGTGCGCAATGATACTGACCACCAGCTGGTCAGGACCGTCGCCGGCAGCAAGGAAGACAAATACCTTTACTCACAGGCCGCCGAATTCGCCGCAGAGGACCAGGACACCATCTATCTGCGCATCCAGCGTATGCTGGAACAGGGCGTAGATGACGTGATCGTAAGCTCTCGGCGGCGAGGCATTACCAGGGCAGCGCGTGAAGGTCTGGTGAAACCTGGCGTCGAGCCTGATATCGCCGCCATAATTACCAGCACCACCCTGATTTCATCATTCCTGGCCGTCTCCGAGTTCAAGCAGAAAAACCGCCGGCACAAGCAGGCCAGACTTTTTGGTAAAACCAATTACCAACTGGTATTCGATGGCGCCCTGTTGCCGGAAAAACTCCAACACTGGCCAAAACTGCCCCGGTATTCGCCTGTCGGGCGCGATACGGCAAAGCCTGAAAGCGAAAAAGCTACCGATGTCAAAGACGGCAGAAAGGCCAAGTCCCTGGAAACCCGAGAGCTGCTGATGAAGACCGCAATGCTGCTCATGGCAGAGGTTGGTGAGCAGGCTGTCTCCGTATCCGAGGTGGCCCGCAGGGCCGGTGTCACTCGCCCCGGCGCCTACTACCATTTCAAGAAGAAGGAAGATCTGTTTGCCGCAGTCGAGGAGAAACTCGACAAGGAACTCATCTACACACTGGACCGTTCATTTGCCAAACGCGAGTCCTTCGAAGACGCCTCGGATCTCAGCGCGGAAGACGTGAGCTTGCTAAAAATCCGTATTCAGCAAATGCTCAGGGACGGCGCCCGCAAAGATCCGCTCATCGCCCACTACCGAAAGCTCTTCCGCTGGCACGCCAAGCACGGGCATCTGCGGGAGGGGATTGACCCGGACATGACCGCCATCATTACCGCGAGCGCGTCTCTGGTGGGGCTCTTTCTGGTGCTCAACGAGGCTAACTCGGTAAAGGAGCGGGCGAAGCAGGCAAAACGCTTTCGCAAGACCTACAAAAACTTTGTGTTCGAGGGTATTTTCACCCCGCCCGCCAAAGCGGAATGGCCACCTCCACCGGAACTGGACTAGTCAGGACACTAGACCCGCTCAAATACAGCAGCCAGGCCCTGACCCCCGCCAATGCACATGGTTTCGATACCGTAACGACTCCCCCGGCGCTCCATTTCGCGCAGCAAGGTAGCGAGGATGCGACCGCCCGTCGCGCCTACCGGGTGTCCCAGTGAAATCCCGGAGCCGTTAACATTCAACCTCTCGAAATCAGCGTGCTCAAACTCCAGGCCCCGGGTGCAGGCCAGCACCTGTGCTGCAAAGGCCTCGTTGAGCTCAATCAGGTCGATATCTGATAGTTTCAACTCCGCGTTCTGCAATACCTTCTGCACCGCGGGCACAGGCCCTATACCCATGCGGGCGGGCTCAACCCCCGCGACGGCCCAGGAAACCAGGCGAGCGAAGGGCTTGAGGCCATACTGTGCTACCGCTGCTTCACTCGCCACGAAACAGGCGGATGCACCGTCGTTCTGGGTACTGGCGTTGCCTGCGGTCACTGTGGATTCCGGGTCGACACCTGCCCTGATCGCCTTCAGGCCAGCCAGGGCCTCCAGTGTGGTTTCCCGGGGGGGCTCGTCTTCGGTCACGACGGTATCGCCCTTGCGACCCGGGACAGTGACGGGAATGATTTCGTCGTCAAACAGGCCCTGCTGCTGAGCGGCAATGGCTCGGCGCTGGGATTCCACAGCGAACATGTCCTGCTCTTCACGGGATATTCCATACTCTCTACGCAGATTTTCCGCCGTTTCCAGCATGCCACCGGCGACCGGATAGTTGACACCTCCCGCCGTTACGCGCCCCCGCGCCAGGGAATCCTGTAATTCAAGCGCCGGCCCCCGAATACCCCAGCGAGCGCGATGGGTAAAGAAAGGGGCATTACTCATTGATTCAGCGCCCCCGGCTATCACTACATCCGAGCCACTTGTTGACACCTGGAGATAGGCATAAATCAACGCCTGCAAACCGGAGCCGCAGCGCCGATCGAGTTGCAGCCCCCCCACCGTTGCCGGCAGGCCGGCGTCCAGCGCCACCACGCGGCCCAGCGCAGGTGCATCCATACTGGAGTAACACTGGGCGAAGAGCACATCGTCCACCGTATCGACGGGAAGCCCGGTTCTCTCGAGCAGGCCCTTCACTACCGCAGCACCAAGAAATTGCGCGTCCAACTGCTTGTAGGCACCGCCAAACTTTCCTACCGGGGTCCGCACGGGCTCACAGATGTATGCCTGCCTGATCTTCATATTTCCAAGCTCCAGACTCAGGCGGGCAGCATGGTGTCGCCACCATCAACCCTGAAGGTTTGCCCGGTAATCCAGGCCGCCTCATCGGACGCCAGGAACATGGCCATACTGACGATATCCGCGGTATCGCCCAATCTTTTCAGTGCCAACCCATTCACCACCTGATCGAGAATCTCCGCTGGCACCTGCCGGGTGGCCTCAGTATCAGTGGGGCCAGGGGCGATCGCATTGACCCGGATATTGCGCTCACCGAGCTCACTGGCCAGGCACATTGTCAGCCCCTGTACGCCCAGCTTGGCGACGCCATAGTACCCCCCCTGTGCCTTCCAGGCTGCCGTGGAAGATTGATTGATCACGCTCCCACCACCCCTCTCGGACATGGAACCCGCCACCGCACGGGTCATTACCAGCGGGCTGTGCATGTTCACTTTCATAATCTGGTAGTAATAGTCGAGATCCACATCCAGGAGGGTTTCATAACGCATGCCATGAAAAATCGCGGCATTGTTCACCAGGATATCGATACCACCAAACTGTTCCTGTGCCACACTGGCAGCAGCTGCTGCGTCGCTCTCGGAAGACACATCGGTTTTCACAAAAACTGCCGAGTGCCCTGCCTGGCAGATTTCGTCGGCAACCCGTTGACCGGCCACTTCATTAAGTTCAGCAATGACCACTGACGCGCCCTGTGCGGCAAAGCTCCTGGCGTAGGTTTCCCCTATTCCCTGGCCACCGCCCGTGATAATCGCTACCTTCCCCTTGAATGACATCGTAAAACCCTCTGCTACGTTTAATTAATTAGTGAAATCAGCCGCTGCTTACCAGCTTCTGGTCGTGCAGTCGGCCGATCTCGCCGGGGGACAAATTCAACAATTCGGAGAGAACCTGGTCGGTGTGCTCACCAAGGCCAGGCGCTCCGGCAGTGCTCTCCCGCTCCAGTCCGGTGAAATCGAGTGGGCTACCCGGCATCAGCATTTCTCCTATCCCCGCTTGCTCCCGCCGAACAAACAGCGGGTTCTCCTCAGAACATGCCGTATCATTCAGCACCATTTGCTTAACACTCTGGTATCGGCTCCAACAGACATTCTCTGCCGCAAAGGCCGCGTCGATTTCGCCGATGCTCCTGGTGGCCACCCAGGATTCAATCAGTGCTGCGAGCTCCCTGCGCGCCTCGTAGCGATCTCCCTCGCGACTGAAATCCAGGCCCCTGATCTGCGCAAGATGCTCCATCTCCACGCCCAGTCCCGTGGCCGAACAAAGCCCGCGCCACTGCTTGGGCGTGAGGCCAACGAGCATGAATTGAACACCGTCAGCTGAGACAAAGTCTCTCCCGAATGCACCGTACAGGTAGTTCCCGGATCTCTCTCGGTCAACACCCAGTTCCGCCTCAGCGATAAAGCCCAGTGTACCCATGGTGGCCATGGCAACATCTTCCAGTGCCAACTTGATGTGCTGCCCCTCGCCGGTACGCCTGCGATGTCGTTCTGCGGCCAATAATCCCGAGACGGCCATCTGCCCGGTAATACAGTCCCAGGCCGGTATCACACTGTTTACAGGGCCCGCATGCTCCTCTGGCCCGGTAAACATCGGAACACCCATGGCGGGATTGACGGTGTAGTCGACAGCGGACCCACCATGGCGATTGCCCATGACGGTCAGCTGGATCAAATCCTTGCGGGCCTCTCGCAAGCTTTCATAGTCCAGCCAACCCCTGGGTGGGAAATTGGTCAGCAGGATACCTGCATCTTCCCCACTGGCGCAGATGATCGACCGGGCGAGCTCCCTGCCTTGGGGCTTGCGAATATCAATGGCCACGGAGCGCTTATTCTTGTTAAGGCCCTGCCAGAAAAGGCTGGTATCGTCCCCGGTGACCGGCCAGCGCCGGTAGTCCAGCCCGCCCCGGATGTCGTCGATGCGAATGACCTCGGCCCCCATCTGGGCCAGTGCCAGCCCGGCTGAGGGCGCCGCCACAAAGGCGGAAACCTCAACCACGCGCAGGCCCGCCAGAATACCCATCAGGCGTGGTGCTCCCCATTGTCCAGCGCATCTTGTAACAGCTGCCGGGCGATGACCTTCAGGGCAAGTGTCTCTTCAGCGCCCTCGAAAATAGACAGTACCCGGGCGTCGACAAAGTAGCGGCTGACCGCGGTCTCCTCGGCATACCCCATGCCGCCGTGTATCTGCAGCGCCTCGCGTGTAATCCACTCCGCAGATCGGCAGGCAAACAATTTCACCAGGCTCGCCTCCATCTGTCCCTCACCGCTGTCCAACAGGGCGCCGACACTGTAAGTAAAGCAGCGGCTGACAGCGACCTGGGCGGCCATTCTGGCCAGCTTTGCCTGGGTGAGCTGGTAATCGCCCAGGTGTGCGCCAAACACCTTGCGGTCCTGCGAGTAGCGGACAGCGGCTTTCAGCGCAGCACGCATTACACCTGACGCTCTCGCTGCCGTCTGGATCCGTCCCCCCGTAAGGCCGGCCATGGCGAGATAGAACCCCCTTCCCTGGCCCTCAGCGCCGCCGATAAGATTCGCCTCTTGTACAAAGTAGTCCTCAAAAACAAGGTCATAGGAATGCATACCCCGGTAACCAATCGTGGGGATGGACCTGCCAGTCAAGCGGCCGCCTGACTCCTGCTCGAAGCTGAATTCATGTTCATCGGTGCCCGGCTTTTCCACCAGAAAGGCGCTCAGCCCCCTGTGACCCAATGACCTGTCGGTATCGGTTCGCGCAATCACAAACAATAACTGTGCCTTGCCGGCAAAAGTGCACCAGCTCTTGGCACCATTGAGCAGCCAGCCCCCCGGGACCGGTGAGGCTTTGAGTGAAAGCCCCGCCACATCAGAGCCATAATCGGGTTCGGTTATGGCGATGCCGCAGAGTTTTTTGCCGGACGCCACCTGAGGTAGCCAGCGGGATTTCTGCTCCTGGGTGCCGCCACTGAGCAGTGCCCTGGTAAGGATCTCCGGGCGTGTAATCAGGCTGCCCGCAGCCGCCAGGGAGACCTCAGACAAGGCCTCGGTGACCACGATCATTGAGAGATTGTCCGCATCGGCATCGGGCGCAGTACCGCCGTATTGCTGGGGAACCGAGATACCAAATACACCCATCTCTCGCAATGGCTGCAGAATCTCTTCCGGTACAGTCAGGTCCTGGCGATGAATGTTTTCGGCACGGGGCTCGATAATATCGGCAGCGAGCTTGCGGAAAGCCGTTTGCATCATCCCCTTGTCATCGTCGATGCTGACCTGACCAACCTCTCCCTGTAGCTGAATCACTTCCCGACCCACCTTAGCCAGGTGAGCCGGCGCAAGACAGGCCTGCATCGCCGAGCGCAATTCGCCCCCGCAGAAAAGCCGGTCAAACTCCGCCTGCTCGATACCAAACATCGGCGACAATGGCTCCAGTCGGGCCTTTATGGACTGTACAGCACTGGCTATGTATACCCCGCAAAGCGCTTGCTGCACCTGGGTGGCCGGGTCGCTACAACTCTCCCATGCCACTCTCGCTGCCCGATACTCGGCGTATGTCAGTGCCAATTCGTAACTGGCAACCTGTTGTTGATCCAGGCTCTGTGGATCAAGCGCCCCATCTATGCTGCAGGACTTCGTCAGGCTCTCGGTCGCTTGTAGAATGAGGCCAGGGAATTTATCAAAGAAGTCCCTGAAACCTTCGCTGTCATTGAAATCTATCATTGAAGACGCTGTTCCCATCTAAAAGGCTTAGCACAACTCCTCGAACGGTATGTTTTTGTCCACCCGAATATCACCTGGCAGCCCCAGAACCCTCTCGGCAATGGTATTGCGCAAAATTTCATCGGTGCCACCGGCAATGCGATAGCCCGCTGCTTCCAGCCAGGCCATGCGGCAGTCATTGGTTCTTAAGATTGGGTGATCGGGATAAATCGCGCCCGCCGGGCCGCAGGTATCCATAATGTAGGCTGACTGTGTCTGTAACTTTCGAGCAATAACCAGCTTGCTCAATGCGGCCTCGGGGCCAGGCAACTGCCCCTGGGATAGCCCGGTCAGGAGCCGCGCGTAGAAATTATTGATGCCCGATTCGGCAACATACCACTCCGCAATCTTGTCGCGCACTCGAGGGTCCCCCAGGCCGGATTCAACGTCATCGAATTCCCTCCGCAGGAACCTCACCGTGTCTTCCAGGGAAGCACCGCCCCCAGAGGCTTCGGTCACTGCAAACCGCTCCTCCATCAAGGTCGCGATGGCTACCTGCCAGCCGCCATTGATTTCGCCAAGACGGGCGGAATCGGGAACTCGAACATCGGTAAAGAAGACTTCGCAGAATTCACCCCCGCCTGCTGCCTGCTTGATTGGCCGAACTTCAACGCCGGGAGCCTTCATATCGACAAAGAAGTAGGTCATACCCTGGTGCTTGGGCAGAGACGGGTCAGTACGCGTAATAATTACCCCGTAGTCGGAGATATGGGCCCAGGATGTCCAGATCTTCTGGCCATTGAGTACCCAATCGTCGCCGTCGCGAAGCGCGCGAAGACGTATGCCCCCGAGGTCAGAACCGGCCGCCGGCTCGGAAAACAGCTGGCACCAGATCTCCTCACCCCGCAGCGCGGGTATCAGGTAACGCTGCTGCTGCTCTTCTGATGCAAACCGGCGCATTACGGGAATAGGCATTCCCACGCTGATGCCAAAAAAGACGGTGGGGAAATTGTACTTTTCCTCCTCCTGGTCGTAGATCACCGCCTGCATGGGCGTACCACCCATTCCACCCAGCTCCCTGGGCCAGGTGACTTTTGCATAGCCCCTGTCCGCTTTGCGGGCCTGAAAAGCCCTGCCCAGCGCCAGTTGTTGATCGACACTCAGCTCACCGTGATTCGACAGGTCGTACTTCGCAGCCTGCTCAGCCAACCAACTTTTAACTTCGGCCCGAAACTCAGCTTCTTCGGGGGTATCTTCAAAATCCATAGTCTCTCCAGCAAATTCACCTGCACCGCGATACGGTATCAGGCCACTTTGCGCTCAAATTCAGCGGTAATCTGCTTCTTCCACATCCCGAGGTCGCCTATCAGCAGCGCCAGGGACCGGGAACGGCGTAAAAAGAGATGGCAATCTGCCTCCCAGGTAAAGCCCATGCCACCGTGCACCTGGACATTTTCTGCCGCGGCGTTCTCATAGGCCTCGGTAGCGCTTACCCGGGCGACTGCTGCTGCGAGGGGCAACTCATCTGAGCCGGAGGCCAGGGCCCAAGCTCCGTAATAGGCATTGCTGAGCGCCAGCTGATTACTAACATAAACATCAGCCAGTTTGTGCTTTATTGCCTGGAAGGAGGCAATGGGCCTGCCGAAGGCATTTCGCTCATTGGCAAAGTCGATGGCGCTTTGGAGACAAGCCTCCGCACCACCTACCTGCTCAAATGCGAACAGTACGGCCGCTGCGTCCAGCACTGCCCTGAACACAGACCAGGCACTGTCGCCGGCCTTTCCAAGGGGCTGAGCCTCGGCGCCCTCAAATACAAGGGCGCCCTGTTTTCGGGTAGGGTCGATGGAATCCAGCGCTCGACGCTCCACGCCATCCTGTGCGAGGTTGACCAAACACAGGCAGGGTTCATTGATCTCATTGACTGCCAATACCACGGCGGCATCGGCAATCATCGCATCCGGCACCGGCCACTTCTCACCGTGCAGCCTGCCCTTCTCGCAACGCAGCTTGATGCGATCAGGTGCCGGGAATCCCATACCTTCGGCGAAGGCCAGGGTTCCTATTGTTTCGCCAGCAGCGACATCCGCCAGCACAGCGTATCGCTGCTCCTCGCTACCACCTCGCAGTACAGCCTCGCAAAACTGGTAGACCGTCGATGAGAACGGAACCGGCGCCAGTGAACGCCCTAGCTCCTGGGCCATAACGCAAAGCTCCAGGTAACCGAGGCCAACACCGCCGTACTGCTCCGGAATCGCTATTCCCGCCCAACCCAGATCAAGCATTTCCTGCCAGACGGCCTCGGAATGGGACATATGGGCATCGTCGAGCACCGCCCTGGCCACTGACAGGTCGCTACGATCGGAGAGAAAGCGCTGCACTTCACTCTGGAGTGCTTTCTGCTCATCTGAGAAATCAAAATTCACGACTGGATACCCTGGACCATCATTTTTGGTGCCCGCTCATAAGATTGCATTTAGCTTATCACCCCTGTAAAGTTTCAACAAGACACTGCAAGCGGTAAAGACAAACAGTCGCCCCTTGCTGAATCCACCAGCCCTACCCATGTGGACACACTATGCAAGAAGTATGGATTATCGATGCAGCCCGCAGCCCTCGCGGACTGGGTCGCCCCGACAAGGGCAGCCTGGCGCATATTCATCCCCAGCGCCTGCTATCCCAGGTACTCACCGCCGTCGCTGAACGCAACCAGCTACCCACGGACGACATCGAACACGTCATCATGGGCTGTGGTAATCCCTCCGGCACCCAGCGCGGTGACATCGCCCGCATGGCGGCGCTGGATGCCGGCTGGCTGCATACCAGCGGCACAACCGTAGACCACTTTTGCGGCTCCAGCCTGATGGCCACCCTGTTCGGTGCCAATTGCATATCCAGCGGAATGCACGACCTGGTGGTAACCGGCGGGATTGAGATGATGTCACTGCCCGACAAGCCCAACCTGGCCACCGACCAGCACAATTTGCACCTGCGGGACAAACATCCCATCACCAGCGTCGGCATCTCCGCGGACGTTATCGCTACCGAGGAAGGTTTCAGCCGCAGCGATGTGGACGCCTTTGCCGCCTGGAGCCAACAGCGGGCTGTACGAGCCATCGACAACGGCTATTTCGAGAAGAGCATAGTCCCCATCAAGAACGAAGATGGCACACTCGCCCTGGCCCGGGATGAGTACCCCAGGCCCGGGACTACCGCTGAGTCACTGGCAGAACTCAGGCCGGTATTTTCCGACTTCATGGACTACCCAATGGATGACAGCCACACATTCGGCGAGGTCGCACGCATGACCTGGCCCGACCTGGAGGTTGACCACGTTCATCACGCAGGCAACTCCTCGGGAATCGTCGACGGCGCCGGTGCAGTTGTGCTCGCTTCACCCGAATATGCGCGGGCGAACGGCCTCAAGCCGCGGGCCAGGATTGTATCCAGCGCCTCCGTGGCGGGAAGCCCGGAGTACAACCTGAACGAACCTGTACCATCGGCGCAGAAAGCACTCGCCAGTGCGGGATTAACGGTCGATGATATAGACCTGTTCGAAGTGAATGAAGCTTTCGCGGTGGTTCCACTACGCTTTATGGAACGCTTGGGGGTAGAGCACGACAAGCTCAATGTGAATGGCGGCGCCATCGCCCTGGGTCATCCGATTGGCGCCACCGGCGCTATTTTGCTGGGTACGTTATTGGACGAACTGGAGCGGCGCGAGCTGAAGCGCGGCCTGGTCACCCTGTGTGCCGCCGGCGGCCTGGCTCCCAGCATGATCATTGAGAGAATGTAACTGAACCTCCAGACAGGCAGATATGCTAACAGAAAACAACAGTAGCACCCCGCCGGTTCAAGTGGAAAGGGACCAGGGTATCGGTATCGTGAGAATGGACCGGGCCGAGCGACTCAACGCCCTGAACCTGGAAATGCGGCAGGCCATCGCCAGCGCGTTCGATGAACTATCGGCAGACCCGGATATCCTGGTCATCGTCGTTACAGGCGGCGATGAGGTATTTGCTGCCGGTGCCGACCTGAAGCTATTGGTTGACAAGGGCTCGCAGGAAGTGGCGGAACTCAATCTCGCAGGCTACTGGCATCCCGTTGCCACTTGCGAGAAGCCGGTGATTGCCGCCGTCAACGGTTACTGCCTGGGCGCTGGCTCCGAACTGATGCAGATGTGCGATATTGTCGTTGCGGATACAAGTGCCTGTCTTGGCCAGCCGGAGGCCAAGGTCGGCATCATGCCTGGTGCTGGGGGAACCCAGCGACTGGTGCGATCGTTGGGCAAGCCTGTTGCCAGCCTGATGCTCATGTGCGGCGAGGCGCTCACAGGTGAGCGAGCGTACCAGTTGGGGCTGGTGAGCGAGTTGGCGGAAGAGGGACAAGCCCTCAACAGGGCACTGGAACTGGCACGCAAGGTAACCCAGATGCCCCCCAGGGCCATGCTAGCGATCAAGCGCGCCCTCAGACAGGGCATTGACCTGCCCCTGCCAGATGCCCTGCAACTCGAGCAGGACGAGTTCCTGCAATTGTTTGACACCGCCGACCAGACCGAGGGCATGACCGCATTCCTGGAAAAGCGTAAACCAAACTTCACCGGAAATTGAGCCAGGCATTAACAATGGCAACTGAATCAGATCAAACTATTGCTGTCATCGGCGCGGGAGCCATGGGGCGCGGAATTGTGCAGCTCTTCGCCCAGTCGGGACACCGGGTAAAGTTTTACGATACCTCCGAGGCTGCCGTCACAGCTGCTCACGCCTTTGTAACAGGCATGTTTGAAAGCAAGGTGGACAAGGGCCGGATCAGCAGGGAAGAAGCGGACCAGGCTACGGCCAACCTCGTTCCCTGCACCCAATTGGGCGATATCGCGGACTGCGATATCGTGGTGGAGGCGGTGCTCGAAGATCTCGAGATCAAGCGAGGCCTATTTGCCGAACTGGAAACATTAGTGCATCCCTCCGCTGTCATTGCCAGTAATACCTCATCCCTGCTGATTGCTGATATCGCAGCACGTTGTAAACATCCTGAGCGTGTCGCCGGCCTGCATTTCTTCAACCCGGTACCGGTGATGCGGGTGGTCGAGATTATTTCCTCGGTGAGAACCGCAGCCGAAACCGTCGACAGGCTTCAGGCCTGTATAGACACAACCGGTCACCGCGCGGTGCTGACCCAGGACCAGCCCGGGTTTCTCATCAATCACGCCGGGCGCGGCTTGTACACGGAAGGGTTACGCATCCTTGAGGAACAGGCCGCCAGCCACGACCAGGTCGACCTGCTTATGCGCGAGGCAGCCGGCTTTCGCATGGGCCCCTTCGAGCTGCTGGACCTGACCGGGCTGGATGTGTCATCCAAAGTCATGCAGTCGATCTACGAACAGTTTCAGCAGGAACCGCGCTTCCGTCCCTCCTCCATCATCCCGCCGAGAGTTGCTGCCGGCTTATTCGGCCGCAAATCCGGTGAGGGCTGGTATCAGTACCAGGACGGCAAAAAACTTGAGCCTGCAGGCGCGGCAGAGCCCTCGCTCGCACTATCAGACAATTGCAGCGTGTGGATTGACCCGGCTGCCGACCGGCATGACGAGTTGTCTGCGCTGAGCCAACAGGCCGGCGCACGGATAACGCAATCTCCCGACGATGCCAGCCTGCTGCTCATTCAACCCTGGGGCATTGATGTCTCACAGGCCTGTGCCGACCTCGGCCTGAATGCCAGCCGCTGTGTCGCGGTAGACCCCCTCCCCTCGCTGGAAATGCGCCGCACCCTGATGCTAAGCCCCGTCACCTGTGTGCAGTCCCGGGATGATGCCGCAGCGATACTGGGAGCAAATAACGCCCCCTATACCATAATCAATGACAGTCCGGGTTTTGTCGTCCAGCGAATGCTGGCAACCATTGTGAATATCGGCACCAATATCGCGCAGCGAGGTATCGCCTCGGTGGAGGACATCGACGACGCTGTCCGGATCGGCCTGGGCTATCGGGCAGGCCCCCTGGCCCTGGGAGACAGTATCGGCCCACACCGGGTGATGCAAATACTGGAAGGACTGCAGAGAGTCACAGGAGACCCCCGTTACCGGCCCAGCCACTGGCTGCGCCGGCGCGCACAGCTGGGGAAAAACCTGACCACCAGGGAGGCCGCCCGGCATTGAAATGACAACAACAGCTGTAATCATCACCCGCCCTACCCCCCATGTCGCCCAGGTCGCCATCAATCGGCCAGAGGCGAAGAATGCCATTGACGAGACCACCCGCCTTGCCCTGATCGAAGCCATTGAATCGGCGCTGGCTGACGATATAGTACGCGCACTGCTGCTCTGTGGCACCGACGGTGTTTTCTGTGCCGGAGGTGATCTCACCAGCATGCGCGGCATGAGCGAGGTGCAGGCCCGTACACGAATGCGCAGTGGCCACAAACTGGTTCAACTGTTGTGGAACGCTGATATTCCCGTTGTCGTAGCCATGGAGAAGTACGCCATCGGCGCAGGCGCCGGGCTGGCCCTGGTGGCGGACTACATCATCGCCGGCGAAACCGCTCGCATGAACTTTCCCTTCCTCAACCTGGGCCTGGTACCGGACTGGGGCTCCACCCAGTCCCTGGTGCGCAAGGCAGGCTGGGGCACAGCCAGACGCCTGGTACTGGATCGGGCTTCCCTCAAGGGTGAGCAATTGTTGAATCTCAACCTGGTGGAGCAAATCGTCGAAGACGACAAGGTTATGGCGTGCGCCGTCGACAAAGCGCGCGAATTTTCGCTACTGCCCAGGCTGGCCCTGCGCCAGTTCAAGGAGACGATGAGACAATCACCCCTGGCTATGGAGTCTGCACTGCAGGCCGAGGAGAGCCACCAGACCCACTGTTTTCTCAGCGAAGAATTCGCGGAAGGCCTGACGGCCCTGCAGGAGAAACGGCCACCGGATTTTCTAAAGAACTAACACCATGGACGACGCGACACTGAACACACTGGAGTCCTGGATTGGCCGGCCGATAACGCTTCACAGTGACCTGCCGGTCTTTGGCGCACAGGCGTTGGCCGGCGCCATCAATCACACAGAGGCCCCCGGCCCCGGTGACGAACTGCCCCTCCCCTGGCACTGGCTGTACTTTCTAGACCCAACCCGCCGCGACAGCACCGGCGAAGATGGCCATCCCCGCAAGGGCGGTTTCCTGCCGCCAGTGCCCCTCCCACGCCGGATGTGGGCAGCCGGAGCGCTGGACATATCACAGCCATTGGTGCTGGGCCTGGCCACCGAGAAAGTTTCAACGATCACCTCAGTGGAGGCCAAAGATGGAAGCTTGGGACCGCTGGTGTTCGTCAACCTCAAACACGAATTGAGCCAGGGAGGTAATCTCTGCATTACCGAGGAACAGAACCTGGTTTACCGGGAGGCGCCGCGAGAAAGAACCGAGTTACCACCCGGGGAGTTGTCGACAGAGGGGCCCCAGTTCTCCCGGGAAGTGACACCCGACCCGGTTCTGCTGTTTCGCTACTCGGCACTCACCTACAACTCGCATCGCATTCACTACGACCGGGAATACGCGGTAAATGCAGAGCTATACCCAGCACTGGTGGTGCATGGGCCTCTGCTGGCGACCCTGCTGCTCGACCTGGTCTATGAAAACTTCCCGGGCGCCCGAATTGACAAATTCAAGTTTCGCGCGGTGAGACCGACGTTCGACAGCCATCCCTTTACCCTCTGCGGCAGGCGCAGTGGCAATCAATTGCTGCTGTGGTCTGAAGACCATGAAGGCTACCTCTGCATGAAAGCAGAGGCGACGATAGAGCACGAGGTGTAGCATGAATTCCAATTCTCCCCTGTGGCGCTCTATGCTCTTTATGCCCGCGCACCGGGACGACTTTGTCGGCAAAGCCAGCCAAAGAGGCGCAGACGCCTACGTGCTGGATCTGGAAGACAGCGTGCCCGAGGCACTAAAAAATGAAGCCCGGGAGGCGGTTGTCAGCGCCGCTGATATTGTGGCGCAAGACGGCGCGGCAGCACTGGTACGTATCAACCAGGGAATGAGTCTGGCCACTGCTGATCTGGAGGCCTGCGTCCACCCTGGCGTGCAAGCCATTGTTGTTCCCAAGGTGGTATCCGGATCCCAGCTCCGGGAACTGAGCGCACACATCGACACCCTGGAAGCACAGCGCAGCATCACCCAGGGGCACACCCGGCTGATTGCGCAGATCGAATGCGTTCACGGGCTGGCCAACCTGGATGACATTGCCGGAAGTTCAAAGCGCTTACTGGGAATGAGCCTGGGCTCGGAGGATTTCTCCGCCTCCGCTGGTATGGAGCCAACGCCAGAGGGCCTACTGGCGCCCAACCAGGCCATTGTTTTTGCCTGCCGGCGCGCGGGCATATCACCCTTTGGTTTCCCCGCATCGATTGCTGATTTCAGCGACATCGAACGGTTCAGGAATACCATACACTTTGCCAGGCAACTCGGTTTTGTGGGCGCCCTGTGTATCCATCCAAGCCAGGTTGCCATACTCAATGAGAAATTCGCACCGAGTGAAGCAGAAATCGAGCGTGCACGGGCGCTGATTGCCACCTATGAGCAGGGCCTTAGCGAAGGTAAGGGCGCGGTAGAGTTCCAGGGTTCGATGGTCGACGCTCCGGTTGCGGC
>JAYNYK010000085.1:0-8150 GCA_038102985.1 Halieaceae bacterium | reverse complement strand
CCTTCCCCCCGCTGATTTGCATCCCTACGACGGCGGGCACCGGTGCCGAGACAGAAAGTACCGCTATGGTGACCCACGCCGAGCGCGGGATGAAATTCTGCGTATGGCACCCTAATTTAAAACCCGCATTGACCCTGCTTGATCCTGAAATCACTGTGGGCTTGCCAGCGTCGCTCACTGCCTGGACGGGCATCGACGCGATGGTGCATGCGATTGAAGCCTACTGCGTGCCCGATTTTCACCCGATGTGTGACGGCGTCGCCCTTGAGGCGCTCTCACTCATTGCTCGATACTTGCCGACCGCGGTTGCGGAGCCAGATAACCTGACTGCTCGCGGCGGTATGCAGGTGGGTGCTTGTCTGGCAGGGGTAGCCTTCCTGAAGGGATTGGGCCTCGTACACTCGATCAGCCATATGGTGGGCGCGGAGTTTGACACTCACCATGGTTTGACCAATGCGATCGCATTACCTGTGGTCCTGCGGTTTAACGCTCCCGATATTGCAGACAAGGTCCCTGCGATGTCGCGGGCGCTTGGTCTTGATAGCACGGATTTTGAGTCCTTCTATCAGGCTATCTGCGGGTTGCTCGACAGGCTTGCCATTCCGAAATCTCTGTCAGAGATCGGTGTGCCGGTGGATGCCGCGAGGCGCCTCGCCGAGAAAGCCCATCAGGATGCAGCCACAGGCACTAATCCACGACCCGCCGACGTCGAGTCGATCGAACGTCTCATCATCGAAGCGACGACCTCGGGTCGTTAAGGTGCCGTCGTGCCGGGAGCTCTGGGTGAAAGGCCAAAAACGGCTAGGGAGTCGATGGCGGGATGAATAGCTTTCAACTCGGCATTATCGTCAGTCTGCTCTGTTATTTGGCGATCGGCTGGTACGCGGGGCGACGGGTTAAACACCTTGAAGACTTTTTTGTTGCCGGTCGCAATGCGCCCACCATCCTCATTCTGGGTACCCTCGTGGCGAGCTTCATGAGCACTAATGCGTTCATGGGGGAGGCGGGCATGTCCTATATGGGGCATGCACCACTAGTCATCATCATGACTTGCTTCAATTGTGTGGGCTATATCGTAGGGGCGGTTTTTTTCGGGCGCTATCTGAGGCGAAGCAGGGCGCTGACAGTGCCGGCTTTTTTTAGGGCCCGGTTCGATAGCCGCCGTATTCAGTCCTTGGCCGGTGTGTCGATTGTTGCCGGGCTAACCGCCTATTTGCTGGCGGTGACCTGGGGGATGGCGCTGATCATCACTGAAGTCACGGGATTCAGCGAGACAGTCGCGATACTAATGGTTTGGGCGAGCTACACCCTCTTTACACTGTACTCCGGGTCCCGTGGCGTGATCCTGACGGACACCGCAATGTTCCTGTTATTTTCGGGAATTATCGTGGTCGCGTCATTTTTCATTGTCGACGCGGCGGGAGGCTGGTTCCATGCCATTAAGTCACTGGCAACCTATGCAGAAAAACCTGACTTAATTGCCTGGCATGGCCGAGTCGGTCCCGAGGTTTATTGGAAGACACCGCTCGATGGCTTGTTTTGGGCCACTATTCTAGGGATTGCGTGGGGAATTGTGGTCGCGGTCAGCCCATGGCAGACCAGCCGTTATTTGATGGCGAGTAACGAGCATGTGGTGATTCGCTCTGCCTGTGGCGCACTGATCGCCATGTTATTGCTGTACCTTGTCACCAATTTTGCGGCCACTACGGTCAATCTGATTAACCCCAGCATTGAGCCGCCTGAGAGCACCATGATCTGGGTGGCAATGAACCTGTTGCCTACGGCTTTGGGCGCCATCTTGATTTGCGGAGTGCTGGCAGCAGGCTTGTCGTCTGCGTCAACTTTTCTTTCTTTGATCGGGTTCAGTCTGAGTCACGATATTTTTGAGAGCACCCATGGTGGCGGTGATCAGTCAGCCACCGGCAAGCCTAATCTGCGAGCGGCTCGCCTGGCCATGCTGGTGGTGGGCGGCTCTGTCATTGCGCTGGCCCTGCTGCTACCCCGCAACATCTATTGGTTAACGCATTTTGCGGGACCGCTCTTTGCCTCGTCCTGGGGTGTGGTGGCGTTTATGAGTATCTGGAGCCAAAGCTTGACCGAGCCAGGCGCCTTTTGGGGGATGGTGGCGGGTTTCGTGGTGAATGTCGCAATGAATGCGTTTTCACTGGCGGGAGTCGTGAAGTGGCCCGTGCTGGCGGACCCGATCCTGATTGGCGTCGTCAGTAGTTATGTTGTGACACGTTGGCTGTCGAACAGGGGCCAGATGACTCAACATGAGGATGAATACCGAGCACTGCTACATCATATGCCTGTCTCTGAGCGCGAGACCGCCGCGGTGAGACAAACACTCGTCTGGGCAAAGGTGATGGTTGTCATGGGTATGGTCATCGCCGCCTCTCTCGCATTTTTCTACGCACTGCCTTATCAGGAAGCGGTGCGTACGTTAGCCATACAAGGCGCTGGAGCACTCAATTGAGCGGCGAAATGATGTTAGCCATTGCCTACGGGGCCGTGTTGACCGCTTCCGGGCTGTGGATCTGGCGGCGGGTGCTTAAAGACTATGGTGCTGATGAGGACGAGTAGGGCTTCGCGATCAGTATTTCGTCAGGGCTTCAATGGCCGATGCGATATGTAGCAGTTCGCCGTCGCGTCCACTGCTCGCCATGAACTGAATGCCAGCCGCCAGTTCGGGTTTGCGGTTAGGCAGGGGCAGACTGATTGTCGGTACGCCACCCAGCGATGCGGGCAGACTGACCTCTAACCACCGATGGTAAGTATCCAACGGTTCTTCATTAATGCTCGATGGAGGCCCGTCCTCTGCGACGAAGGGATAAACCTGGCATGCGGGTAAGGCGAGCAGATCGTAGCGACCGAATAGTGCGGTGAGCGACGCTTCCCAGTCTCGACGTGTATGCCGGGCGGCCTCGATAGTATCCCCGTTCAGTGCGGCACCCTGTGTGATCTCCCACTGCCAGTTGGCGCCCATCTGGTCACGTTTGTTGGGGTCGTCATAGATCGCTTTGCCAGTAGACAGCGCAAGTTGTCGTAACGTGATCCAGCATGTCCACAGATTGGTGAGGTCTGCCGGCGGTTCACATTCGGCGATATGACAGCCTGCAGTATCGAGGCGCTTCAGGAACTGCTCGCAGGCTGTGACGAGGCCAGGGTCAGTTGGCCAATGCCCCCGGGCATTACCCAGCCAGCCAATCTTCAGCCCCGACAGGGCATTTTTGCCGTTGCCTTGCTGCATACTCTCTTGTTCACCGGCGAGCGTCGAGAATAGTGCCGCCACATCCGCGACGTCTCTACCCATGGGGCCGATGCTAACTAACTTCAGATTCAAGGGGTCGAGCTCAGGCCCAACAGGCACGACACCGGGCGTCGGTCGAAATCCGACGACTCCTTGAAAGGCGGCGGGCGTTCTGAGTGAGCCCATCATGTCGCTGCCATCGGCGATTGGCAACATGCGGCTAGCCAGGGTACTGGCTGCGCCACCGCTACTGCCCCCTGCGCTAAGTTTTGGGTTTGTGCCACTGCGGGTCAGCCCAAACAGCGCATTTTCAGTGTGCCCCCCCAAGCCCCACTCGGGAACATTGGTCTTGCCAATGATGAGGGCACCCGCCGCTCGAATCCGGGCTACGTGAGGGTCGTCTCTCGCGGGGGCGAAGTCTCTGAACAGCGGAGACCCGTAGGTAGTGGCAAATCCCGCGGCATGAGAGAGATCCTTGACGGCGAAGGGTATGCCATGCAGCCAGCCGCGGTACTGACCATTACTCAGGGCGGCATCAGCTTCGGCGGCGAGGGAAAGGCATTGATCGTGAGGCAACTGGTTCACAATGGCGTTCAGCGAGGGATTGAGCCGATCGATTTGCTGGAGCACGGCTATCATCAGCTCAGAGCATGAAATTTCCCCTTCACGAATGGCTCGAGACAAAGTGCGGGCAGGTAGAGTGGTCAAAGCTGGCATCGCTTCACCATATCAGTACTCGCTCCCACTGAGTATGACCTGTGCAAACGAGACCGATGCGGCTAGAGTGGATGCGTGACAATCAGGGAGTCAAAAGCATGAACGATATACTGAGTTTTGAAGATGAGGCGCAGGCTTACGCGGAGATCGACGCGATGGGCTACCACGCCATGAGCTTCGATTTTCCGGCTGAGGAAAACGAATTGCACTGGCATGACTTTGATTCGGTGGTTTATGTAACCAGCGGCGAGATCACGCTATCGCTCGAGGACGGCCAGTCGGTGACCTGCCAGCGCGGCGCCAAGATTGTGGCAACTGCCGGTGTGGTCCATCGTGAGCAGTCGCCTGGATATAGCGCCATTATCGGTTTCTCAGTTGCGCCGGAATCTATAACGCAGCCCGTTAACAAGCCATTGCCCGTTGCTCTGTAGCAAGCCGCACAATCGGCCGGCGCTTTGGATGTTCGTTGCCGACGAGCGGCTGACAGCAGAAAACCCAACCTGAGGACAGAGGCCAATGCACCCAGTGACTAAACACCAGCCGCTGTTGCCGACAGGTGGAAGGCCTGATGTGAAGGCTTGTATGGGCCTCTGGGTTTTGTTGCTGACCTTGCTGTCCCCACATAAAAGCAGTGCCGACATCGCCTGGCCCGGGGAGCAGTGGACACTTGCTGATCCGATATCGCAAGGGCTCGACCCTGAGGTGCTGCAGACGCTAGACGAGGAAATTCGGGCGGGGAAGCACGGTAACATCGATTCGATGACCATCATTCGCCATGGACGGGTGATTTTTGATCGTCGTTATGGATGGGATTATGCCGAGCAACACGAGGGACTGACTTATCCCAGCCCGCCGCCCTGGGATTACTTTAACGTAGCGGCTTATCCCTTTCATGGTGAGACCGATTTACACACGCTGCAGTCGGTGTCGAAAAGCGTGATGTCTGCGCTGATAGGGATAGCGATTGCTCGCGGCGACCTGCCGGGGACTGACGCGACCCTGGGCGAGTTACTACCGCATCGCGCATTTGCTGACCCCGCCGTGAAAGATGTCCGCCTTGAGCATGTGTTGACTATGACGGCAGGCATCGATTGGGAGGAGGAGGTTTCCTACTTCAGTTTGGACAATGATGCGACGGCATCGGAGGCCACCAACGATTGGGTGGGGTATCTGCTGTCCAAGTCCATGACGGCGGAGCAGGGTACGTTATTCGACTACAACAGCGCTGCCAGCCAAGCCCTGTCAGAAATCCTGACTACTGCTACGGGTGTCCCAACGCATCGCTATGCTGAGCAGCATCTGTTTGGACCGCTGGGGATCACTGACTATTACTGGAATAGCGCCCCGGAGGGGTTCACCAATGCCGGGGGCGGGCTTTTTCTCAGTGCGCTAGATCTGGCGCGGTTTGCGTTGCTATTTGCTCAAGACGGAAAATGGAACGGTGAGCAGATCGTGCCCGCGGAGTGGGTCGGACGCTCCAGCACTTCGTGGATTCCCGTTTATGCGGATCAACCTGATGGCTGGGGTTATGGGTATCAGTGGTGGATTTACCGCCACCAAACCACCTTGGGGCCGAAAATGTACGGTGGCTGGGGGTGGGGTGGGCAGTTTCCCTTGATTGTCCCTGCGCTTGATATGGTTGCCGTTTTTACTGGATGGAATATCAGGGAGGATGTCGCCCATGCCTACGCGTTCGACTTGTTCTACGATCGGGTGGTGCTGCCCATGGTGCGCTGATCCATGGCACGGTGATCAGCGCAAGCTGGCGCTCTCGCTAATCGGGCCTTTCCGCCGCCCAACGAATGGCGTTTTCTAGTAAGCGTCGATAGTGTTCGGACCCATAGGTAGCGGGCCCATCCCCGGGTTGCAGGTAGGCAATGCGGCTTTTACCGTGTGATTTGGTCCAGCCAATGAGGGGCGATCCCTCGGGGTGGGGCCAGTTGTCGTTGCAGAACATCTTGCCGGTTACCGCGTGATGCGCTGAGTAAAAGTGTTCGCTGTCAAAAGCGTAGTCACTGCGCAAAAGCGGCGTCACGTCTTTATCAAATACCTCGTATAGGTATAGCTCGTCGTTGAGAGGAAATGTGGCGTCCAACCCCGCGGTAATGGGGTGATGGGAATCCACGACGGTCACCGTGTGGTCGACGTCATGGCGATAGCCCGAATCCAGCACTGTCTCGCCGCGGCACTCTGTTGGCGCATAGAAAAAGCGGCCGCCGATGACTTCTCCGTACTCGGGCCAGAGTGGCCAGCTAGCAATAGCATGATGCAAAAACACCATCCCCTTGCCGGCCGAGAGCAGATCCATGAAGCCGGCTTTGAATGCCTCTGAAGGTGCGATGAAGCCCGGTGGCTGGGTACTGAAATCAATCCCCGGCATATCGTAGAACACCAACACGTCCCAGGGTGCGGCGGCCTGCGGGTTCAAGAACGCCTGTGAAGCCGGTTGCTCTACAAAGGTATGCCCAATCCCCTCGAAGGATTCGAAAACGGCTGCGAAGGCGTCGCGCTGGTAGGGATGGCCTTTGACCGAGATCAAAATATTAAGTGGGCTGTTGTAATCGATGATGCCCAATCTGGGCGCTCCGTAATCGCATATCGGTTGAGGATAAACGGCTGACCTCGGCGGTGCCAGCCAACGCGAATTATTGGCTGCCAGTAACTGCAGCGATCATATGATGATAATGCTGCACCGCGGGCTCGTTTCGGCCGATCAAGAAGCTCTCGTTGGCGCCCGAGTGAAGTGCCCCCTGAACCGTGGCCACCAGCGCGTAGTCCTCATCTCGTACCGCCTGGAGCGTCATTTGGCTGAAGGTTTCAACAGCCGCGACTTCCTCTTCGCTCTCAGGCACTGTGGCACTCAAAATAAGCTGTCGCGTGATGGTGGTGGTACTGCTTTCGCCGGGGTAGATAAAGCCCACCAGGCATTGTCCACCCAGAATGGCGGAGATCGATAGGTTAGGGAATACCGAATGGACCACCCGAATGAATGACTCAGGGTGTGCCCAGCTTTCAGGCGGCATATCGTTCAGCGCGTCGATATTCTTCCGCGCAAATGCCATGCGCTGATGAGCGCCCCAGGTATCGTGTACCAGAAGATTGCCGACCGTATGGGGCCCCACCGTTTTGCCGTGTACGCTGTCGTGATGGTACACCTCCAGATAACCATCCAGCGTGGCCTTCCAGCCGGAACCGTCGAGGAAGCGCTCCGTATAAAGATGCCAATCGGTTAGCTCTTGATCCGCCAGTTTCTCCGCGAATTCACCCAGCCAGTCATCGATATCGAAGGACCTGCCCGGCGTTAAACAGACAAAGATCACGCCTGAGCGCTCCGCGCACGCGAGTTCCGTCAGCCCCATCCTCGCGCGGTCGACCTCGCCGAAGCTGTCCTCGCCATAAACGCCGACCAGCTCGCCCTGATTGCTGTAGGTCCAGGCGTGGTAAGGGCAACTGAAGCGCGTTTGATGCCCTTTTTCTTTGAGGCAGACCTTTGCACCCCTGTGGCGGCAGACGTTGATAAAGCAATGCACTTTCTCGTCGCTGTCGCGGGTGATGAGCAGCGGCACCCCCATAACGCTTTGTGTTTGAAAGTCACCTGCTTTGGGCACCTCGAGTGAGAGCGCTACGGCGATCGGTGACTCAAAAAACACCGCGCGCCGCTCGGCCTGAAAGCGCGCCTCATCGGTATAGGCGGTCAGGGGTATGCGCATCTGTGAGGGCGCCTGATCCGTGGTGCCCTTGTTATAGTGTTGAAGCGCGCGTGTTGCGAGTTCCAGCGCGTCAGACATATGTCGCCCGCAGCAATAGCCTAAAGGGATACTGTATCAGAATCGATAAGTCGCACTCGCTGTGAACAGCCTTGGATGACCGTGGGTGCCAATGATGATCCCGGCGGGTTCCGTGCCAATCAAACCCCCAAATCCGAAGTTGGGAAAGGGCTCGACATCAGTGTAGTAGCGCTCATCAAAGGCATTATCGAGATTCAGCATCAGCTCCCAGTTATCTGATGCGAGGCCGACTTGAATGTCCATGACGGTAAAGTCTGGATGCTCCACCGTACCGCCGGAGGGTTTGCCGCCCGCACCTTTTTACAAAAGGCCGAATCAGTTAGCTTACAACTCTTACCGGAGAGGGAGCACAGACCATGAGCGAAGGATCTCTAGCATTTAACCCCGATTTTGAT
>JAYNYK010000019.1:0-37748 GCA_038102985.1 Halieaceae bacterium | reverse complement strand
TGTTTGGGCTGGCATCGATGGCCGCAGTGCCCGGCTATCACGGCGCGCCCTGGGCCTGGGCGAAGTTGGTCACGACCGTACTGATGCTGGAGGGGAGCCTGTTGGGCATCCAGAGCCCGCTGAAGCGAGAGGCATTGTTGGCGGAAAGGGCTTTGACTGACCCCGCACAACTCAGCCTGCTAGCTCAAAATATCGCCTCAGAGCAGTCGTCGTTGGTGCTGATCGGTGTGGTGGCAACAGCCAATGTCGCCCTCGGTGTGTGGCGTCCCCGTTTCCGGTCAAAAACTACAGCATCGACCTGAACATCAGGGCGAGCTTTTTACCGCGGCTCAGGTTTTCCAAAAACTCTCGGGGTTGGGCATCCCGCGATAGAAAGTCGGAAAAGCCGCCCAGAGAGTTGATATCCAAACCATCCAAATTTAAGAAGCCCATTTGCCAATCCGCGAATTCGCGGGCGCTGGTCTCTCCCTTGAAAAGCACGCGGACCGAACCATGACGAGGGTCCCGCTCTATGCCGTTGAAAGTGGATATCACGTCGTCTTCAGCCCCCTCCAGGACCTGATAAAAAGAGCCTTCCCGGTAGAGTAGCAGGCCCGTTACGGCGCGTTTGGCGTTGGCTTCACGCGCCTCAGTGAGCAAGGCAATAAGTGCGTCAGGTGAAAAATCTTGCGTTTCGCTGCTGACATACCCCAGGTGGAATAGAGGAAAAGAATCGCTGTTGGCGGCTGGGGAACTGACCATTTGGCGATGGGTGTCTGGCATAACGGGGTTCCCCGAGGGGCTTGGCTCGCGGCAGACCGCTATTACCAGTTAGATTGCTTGCTACCTGCACGATAGTCAAATAAAATTGACAGTTAAGAGTTAAAAAAACTAGACGCATAGCGTGGTGAGCCCCGAGATCAGGTGCGCCCGCGTTGATCGTGATGGGGGAAACTATGAACCAAGCCGTTAATACTGACGCGGAGGTAAATCTCACTACCCAGCAGGCGCTTGAGAGCAGATCCCTGGCGCCCCGCTTTTATTGCACGGATTATGCTGCGATGGAGCATATCGATATCTCTCCAGTGCAGGCCGAGTGGGATCTCATGATGCGCGACTTTGAGCTCGATAAGAACCGCGGGCATTTCAAACAAAACTATGAATATGACCCCGATATTCTTGAGGCCGACCCCGAATTAAAGGAAGAGTTCCTGGATTTGCTGGTGTCCTCTATCACGGCGGAATACTCGGGTTGCGTGCTGTATCAGGAAATCGAAAAACATGTGAGTAACCCCGACGTTAAGGCTTTGATGCGGTGCATGGCGCGGGATGAGTCGCGACACGCGGGGTTTATCAACAAGGCGCTGAACAAGCTGGGGGTCGCCGTTGATCTGGGTGTGCTAAAGCGCGAAAAGGATTACACCTTCTTTAAGCCCAAATACATTTACTACGCGACCTATCTTTCTGAAAAAATTGGCTACGCACGATATATCACTATCTACCGGCATCTGGAGCGGCACCCCGAGAAGCGTTTCCACCCTATTTTCAAGTGGTTTCTCGAGTGGTGTAACGACGAATTCGCTCATGGAGAGGCCTTTGCACTCATCATGCGCTCCGACCCCAAGCTGCTCAGCGGATTTAACAAGCTGTGGATACGTTTTTTTCTACTGGCAGTTTACTCCACCATGTATGTACGCGATCACTCCCGGCCCAAGCTCTACGAGGCTTTTGGTATGGACGTGACAGAATTTGACTACACGGTGTTTGATATCACCACCGAGATTTCTCGTCAGGTGTTCCCGCTCATGCTCGATACCGATAACCCGCGTTTCCGAAAGGGATTGGAGCGTATGCGGGCGTTGCAGGCGGCACGAGACGCCCTTGAGGGGCAGCACGGGCCTCTGGTGGCAATGAAAAAGCTCGGCTACATCGTTGGATCGGGGCTAACATTTGCACGATTGTTCCTGTTGCCTACCAAGCCCAACACCATGCCTTCGCAAGTGCGGATGCAACCCGCCTGGTAAGTCCGCGCCGACGTCATCTCTCGGGTGGCGGCCTTGCCCCCGGTAAAACCGGGGGGTGTCACACCCACACCGGCTCTGCTACTTTGACCTTAGCACCGTGTGGATAGGAGGTCGGCTATGTCTGTGATTGAAGTAACGCATCAAGCGGGTGTCGCACTGGTGACGCTTAATCGCCCCGAGGCAAATAACGCGCTCAATCGCGAGCTCTCAGAGGCGATCATTCAGACTTTCTCTTCGTTGGCGTGCGACGACAGCGTCCGAGCCATTGTATTGACAGGCGCAGGACGCGCTTTTTGTGCGGGCGTTGACCTCAAGGCGCTGACCGAAGAACCACAACTACTTTCAACGGGCATGGGGTTGGGTCCAGAGTCGCCTCTTGTGGTGGCGATGGCGCAGTGCCCGCAACCGATTATCGGTGCTGTCAATGGTGCCGCCGTGACGGGGGGATTTGAGTTGGCGCTGGCCTGCGATTTTTTGTTTGCCAGTGAGCACGCGCGGTTTGCTGACACCCACGCTCGGGTCGGCATCTTGCCTGGTTGGGGACTGTCCCAGAAATTGTCGCGCATTATTGGCATCAATCGCGCCAGAGAAATGAGTTTGACCGGCAATTTCATTGACGCCGAGCGCGCTGAGGCATGGGGACTGGTTAATCGCGTCTGCGCCGCCGAAAGCCTTTTGGAGGCGGCGCTGACCAGCGCCGCACAAATCGCCGATGCCGATCCTAAAGCCATCCCCGCGCTGAAGGCGCTGATGAATGACGGTGCTAAAGAGACGCTCGGTGATGCGTTGGTGCTTGAGGGTCAGCGCGGCAACGCCTTTGCCAAGCATGTGGACTACAGCCAGATGAGCGCCCGTCTGGCGGCGCTCCGGCAGCGAGCCGCCAAGCAGTGATGGCGCTTTGGTACGCTGGCTATCAGTCAGCATGCTTTCTCTAAAGCAAGGCATACCGCTATGACTTTGCTCATTGGAGGCGTTGTGCTGTGGAGCGGTGCGCATCTTTTCAAACGCCTGGCACCAGCAGCTCGGGTTCGGCTGGGCAACGCGGGCAGGCCGCTGGTGGCACTGCTGCTGTTGGCGGCTGTCGTGATGATGACGCTGGGGTACCAGCAGGCATCTACCCCAGTGTGGTGGGGTCGACAGGCCCCCTGGATTGATCTGAACAACGTGCTGGTTTACACGGGCTTTTATTGCATCGCTGGATCACAGATGGGTGCTCGAGTCGCGGGGGTGATCCGTCATCCCCAGTTGGCGGCGGTCAAGCTTTGGGCGCTGGCGCATCTGCTGGTGAATGGCGACTCCGCATCCCTGATACTCTTCGGCGGCCTGTTTCTCTGGGCGGTAATGGAAGTCGTGATTATCAACTCACAGGATGGCAAAAAACCGGTGACCAAGCCGCGACCGTCAATGCCCCGGGAGTTCGCAGCGATTGCGATCACGCTGCTGCTTTATGGGGGCACGGCCTATGTCCATGGGTCGTTGGGATATCCAGTTCATGGCTGATATCCGCTTTGTCCCATGAGACGGAGATTCGCGCTCACCGACGCGCATATTCGTAACGCCTTGGATGCGCTTGCTAGGGATCATGCCGCGGTGGGGCAGGCCGTGGCCCTGGTGGGATACCCTCCGTCTCGGCGCCGCGAACACTCCTTCGCATCCTTGGCGAGAATTGTCATCGGGCAGCAATTGTCCACAAAGGCGGCAGCAACTATCGCCCGGCGGGTTGACGACACAGTGGGCGGTGCGCTTCAGCCCGAGACGGTGCTTGCCGCCGCTCCCGACAGACTGAGGGCTGCCGGGCTGTCGCGCCAGAAAATTGGTTACCTGCAATCCCTGGCAGAGGCGGTGCGCTCTGGTGTTCTGCCAATCGCAACCCTGCCCGAGCTCACGGATGATGAAGTCGAGGCCGCGATTACCGCAGTGCGAGGATTTGGGCGCTGGTCCGCACATATGTATTTGATGTTCTCTCTCGGACGCCCGGATATCTGGCCCAGTGGCGATCTCGCTGTGCGGGTAGGGTTTGGCCGGATCATGGGTTGGAAAGAGCGGCCGGACGAAAAAAAAGTCATTGCCGCAGGCGACGCCTTTTCGCCTTATCGAAGTGCGCTCGCCTTATTGTGTTGGCATTTTTACAGCGAGGCGCCCCTGTGAGCTTCAATGATTGGGATGTCACCTGTATGAGCTTGGCCCTCGACGAGGCGCGTCGGGCCGCCGCGCGAGGGGAAGTGCCGGTGGGGGCGGTATTGTGCAGAGGTGACTCAATTATCGCCCACGGTGGTAATGCCCAGATTGAGCTAAGTGATCCCTCGGCACATGCGGAGATTCGGGTGCTTCGGGAAGCCGGTGTTCGCGAAGGAAATTACCGGTTACCCGGCACAGTCCTCTACGTCAGCTTGGAGCCCTGCACTATGTGCTGCGGCGCATTGGTTCATGCCCGCATCGAGACCCTGGTATTTGCAGCACGGGAGCCGAAAGCGGGTGCGGTCGCCAGCACGGGAGCCCTTCTGGACAACCCGGCACTGAATCATCGCGTGCAATGGCGGGAGGGACTGCTTCAGGAAGAGAGCGGCCATTTGCTGCGGGAATTTTTTCGCAACCGGCGCAGTGCTCAGGGCGATGCGATCTGAGGTGTAAACAGGGCGCCCTGCGTGCGTCTGCTGGCGACGCAGATATCAACCTCCCAGGGTGTCCCTCCGCAGCAATATTCGCGGATCACAGCACCGGTAGTGGCGTGCCGCGCAAGTGTTCGGGCAAAAGCGCATCTACTTCAATGGGCGGTGACAGTCTGGATGTCGGCAAGCTTTCCAGCGTCAGAATGCCCTCGTAGTGCCGGATGTTGTCGACGTAGGTCACCGCCTGATTGCCTTCTGCAAAACCGAAACGTGTCATGGGAAAAATATCGGGGTTTTGCAGTTTCGGCAGGTGAGCTCTGACATCAGGCCAAAGATGGGGGTCTCCGCCCGATTTCTCGGTCAGCACCCTGGCGTCCTCAAGGTGTCCCATACCAATGGTGTAAGCTGCCAGCGCCATCGAGGTACGATCCGGCTGTCCAATATCAGCGGGCAACCGTCTCAGGAGATCCTTGAAAAAACGGGCGCCACCCCGCAGGCTTTCACCCGCATCAGTGCGGTCATCCACACCCAGTTCTTCGGCGGTTACCTGCGTCAGCATCATCATTCCTCTGACGCCGGTATGCGATTTGGCGCTTGGGTCCCAGTGGGATTCCTGATAAGCCATTGCCGCCAATAATCGCCAATCCATTTGATATTCTCGGGCGACCTGCTCCATCAGGCTCTGCCACTGGGGCAATTCGCTGCGCATTTTGCGCTGGAAAGTCAGTGATCCCAGACGTGATGCGTGTTCAAACTGCCCAAAGTGCAGACGCTCCAATTGCGCCAGATCGCCCGACTGCTTGGCAGCCGCTAAGAAGCGATTCACCATGTCCAGAGCCGTTTCCGAAGCGGCGTCCTTGGGTAGATACCACACCACAGGCGTTGCGTTACCGAGTTCCAGTGCCGCCACCAACCTCGGAAAGAGCCGCTGTTGGATGTCGAATTCGACGGAGTCGACGATGGTTAATTCGGCCATTCCCTCACTCACCAGTTGCATCACCTCCAGAGAATCTGCGGCATGAACTTCGCGCCACGTGAGTTCAGGCAGCGATGCCTGCAGATGGGTAAGCATTTCCACGTGAGCGCTTCCGGCAACCACGACCAGATCCCGTGCTAGCAGATCCGACAAGCTACGAGGCCGTGATTCGCCGGATTTGTAGACCACCAAGGCTTGCTGGTGTAAGTAGGGAATGGAGGCGGCAAAGCGGGCATCGCGGCCGGGGCTTTGACTCAGCCCGGCAACGGCTACATGCCCCTCGCCATCTTCAAGCATGGTAAAGAGCTCGGGCAAACTGAAGGCAACCTTGATTCGCAGTTTCATGTTGCGCTGTTGGGCAAACTGCCGGGTCAGTGCGTAATCGAATCCCGACGCCCGATCACCGTCAAAATAGTAGGTGGTGGGTGTGTTGCGGGTCAGCACGACCAACTCCCGGGCATCTTCCAGAGGCGGCAGGTCGGCACCGTCAGCGCACCCCTGAACGAGCATGATCAAGCAGATGATACCGACGCGACCCATGCCGCGATTGTAGATGTTCCCCTGCGGTGAGGACAGAACATCTGGCGGCCTACCTGCATGTGATTGGGATGGCGAGGTATAATTGGGTCGCTGTCTCTCTCGGGAATATCAAATGCTTGTCCTGCCCGGTTCTTCAGCCCTGTCTGAGGCCCGCTTTGCGTTATTGGCTACGCGAGTCTTTCAGTTGCGTAAAAGCTATCGCTTGCGCGAGGTGGCCCACGCCTACGCGGTGGAACTGGGCGCGGGGCTGGATGTGGATGAGTCGCGGTTGGCGGCTCTGCTGCAACCGGGTACTTCGGGGCCGGTTGACCCGGCTGTGCTCCACCGGTCCGGACAGCGAATTGTCAGTCCCCGTTTCGGCACAATATCGCCATGGTCCAGTAAGGCGACAGATATTGCGCGAAATTGCGGTTTTGAGAGCGTAAAGCGCATCGAGCGCGTCACGGTATACGGCATCGATGGCATGCCCGAAAACACCACTGATACTGAGCTCGACGCGTTGATCCACGACAGGATGGTGGAGACCGTCGTCGGCTCAATGGACGAGTTGGCGCCACTTTTCACCCGATCCTCGCCGCAGACATACACTGAAGTTGATGTGCTGGGCGGCGGTCAGCAGGCGCTGGCGGAGGCAAACCATCAGCTTGGTCTGGCCCTCGCGGCAGATGAGATCGAATATTTGACAGACGCTTTTAACGAGCTGGGTCGCAACCCCCGCGACATTGAGTTAATGATGTTTGCGCAGGCGAATTCGGAGCACTGTCGCCACAAAATATTCAACGCCAGCTGGGATATCGATGGCGCCCCGATGCCGCATTCGTTGTTTGGCATGATCCGTCATACTCATACGGTAGGCGGCGATCACGTGCTGTCTGCCTATTCGGATAATGCAGCGGTCGTTGCGAGCCACGCTGCAGGCCGGTTTTATCCTGATGTGACCGATGGCATCTGGCGTTATCACCAAGAGCCGGTGCACCTTTTGATGAAGGTCGAGACCCACAATCACCCAACTGCCATATCGCCTTTTTCGGGTGCAGGTACCGGTGCAGGGGGTGAAATCCGCGATGAGGGCGCTGTGGGGCGCGGGTCCCGACCCAAAGCTGGACTGGCAGGTTTCTCGGTTTCTCACCTTGAAATTCCCGATAAACCGCGACCCTGGGAAATCAATTACGGCAAGCCCCACCGCATTGTAACGCCGCTACAGATTATGACCGAGGGTCCCATCGGCGCCGCGGCGTTTAACAATGAATTTGGTCGCCCCAATCTGGCGGGGTATTTTCGCACTTTTGAAGCGGTAACTGAGAGCGGCGTCAGGGGTTATCACAAGCCCATTATGATCGCGGGGGGCTTTGGCAATATCCGTGCGGATCATGTGGAGAAGGGCGACTATTCCGCCGGTGCGCGATTGGTCGTGCTCGGTGGACCCGCGATGCTCATTGGTCTCGGTGGCGGTGCAGCGTCTTCTATGGCCAGCGGCGACAGTGCCGAAGACCTCGACTTTGCCTCGGTGCAACGACAAAACCCAGAGATACAGCGGCGCTGCCAGGAAGTGATTGATACCTGCTGGGGGCTGGGTGACGAAAATCCCATCGCCTTTATCCACGACGTGGGAGCGGGCGGCCTTAGTAATGCCTTGCCAGAGCTGGTCAAGGACGGGGGTCGCGGTGGTCACTTTGAATTACGAGAGGTGCCGAACGACGAACCCGGCATGTCGCCGCTGGAAATCTGGTGCAACGAGTCTCAAGAGCGATACGTGATGGCGATAGAGCCCGAGCACCTTGCGCGATTCGAGCAGATCTGTGCGCGAGAGCGTTGCCCCTATGCCGTGGTAGGGGAAGCCACAGAGGCACAGCATCTCACAGTTAGTGATCGCCAGTTCAACAATGACCCGGTGGATTTGCCCATGTCAGTGCTATTCGGCAAACCGCCAAAAATGCATCGTCAAGCGGTGCGGGAGCCGGGGTTCGCTGATGATTTCGATGCCACCAGCATATCTGTGGCCGAATCTCTGGAGCGAGTGCTCACCTTTCCCGCAGTGGCCTCCAAGAATTTTCTGATTACCATTGGTGACCGGAGCGTGACCGGGATGGTGGCGCGGGATCAAATGGTCGGGCCCTGGCAGGTCCCGGTCGCAGATTGTGCCGTCACGACTGTCGCTTTGGATTCTCACCTTGGCGAGGCAATGTCGATGGGCGAGCGAACGCCTGTCGCGCTCCTCAGTGGGCCGGCCGCCGGTCGCCTCGCCGTGGCCGAGGCCATCACCAATATTCTGGCAGCACCGATCGAGCGCCTGTCTGATGTCAAGCTCAGTGCCAATTGGATGTGTGCGGCAGGTTTTGCCGGCGACGACGCCGTGCTTTACGACACGGTCGAGGCCGTGGCGATGACCTTTTGCCCCGCGCTGGGCGTGACTATTCCCGTTGGCAAAGATTCAATGTCCATGAGGACCGTATGGGATGCGGCGGGTGAGGATCGATCGGTCACCGCCCCGGTATCGCTCATTGTGTCGGCTTTTGCGCCCTGTGGAGACGTGCGCGAGGTGCTGACACCGACGCTGGAGCGGCGCGAGGATACCGCACTGCTGCTCGTCGATCTCGGTCGCGGAGCGGACAGAGTGGGTGGCTCCGTGCTCGCACAGGTTTGGAGTGCGTTGGGGAGCGGCAGCCCCGATGTGGCACCCGAAGACCTGATCGCACTTTTCAATCTCATCAATGATCTGAGGGCGCGACAGTGGCTGCTGGCGTACCACGACCGCTCTGACGGCGGTTTATTGGTGAGCTTGCTGGAGATGGCCTTCGCCGGGCGCTGTGGCCTCGACGTCGATATTGACGTCGATCGCCAGCATGCGGCGGCGAGGCTGTTTTCTGAGGAAGTGGGCGCGATTATTCAGGTGGAAGAGACCCGTGTGTCCGAGGTGATGGCGCTGGCCGCGCAATCGGGGCTCGAGGGCGCAGTGACGGTCGTCGCCAAGCCGCGGCTGGATGAGCGCATCGTGGTCAATACCCGACAATTTGAATTGATCGATAGTCGGCGCGCCGCGTTACAAAGCCTGTGGAGTGAAACCAGCCATGCCATCGCTCGGCGCAGAGACAATGCAGCCTGTGCGGATGAGGAATTTGCCGCCATACAGCAATCTGGCGGCGGGCTCTCCGCCTCCCTGACCTTCGACTGCGACGAAGATGTTGCCGCGCCTATGATCGCCACGGGGGTTCGCCCGAAGGTGGCGATTCTTAGAGAACAGGGCGTCAACGGACACATGGAAATGGCGGCAGCCTTCGACCGAGCGGGGTTGACTGCCGTGGACGTTCACATGAGCGATTTGATGTCTGAACGGCGCCATCTGGATGAGTTTCATGGTGTCGTCGCTTGTGGCGGCTTTTCGTATGGAGACGTGCTGGGCGCCGGGGAGGGCTGGGCCAAGACGATTTTGTTCAGCGACGCGCTACGGGAATGCTTTCAGACCTTCTTTCAGCGCGGTGATACGTTTTCGCTGGGGGTGTGTAACGGGTGTCAGATGCTGTCTGCCCTGCAATCCATTATTCCCGGCACAGATCACTGGCCGCGGTTTGCGCGAAATCAATCTGAGCAATACGAGGCGCGTTTAGCGCTGGTCAGAGTCGAAGCGTCACCGTCGATCCTCCTCAGGGATATGACGGGGTCACACCTGCCCATCGTCGTGGCACATGGCGAGGGGCGTGCGCGGTTTACCGCTGCAGAGACGCAAGCTGCGCTGGAGGCAGCGAAGCAGGTGACGCTGCGATTTATCGACCACGATCTGAACACGACCGAGACATATCCGTACAACCCCAATGGATCAAGTGCTGGTATTACCGGTGTGTGCAGTGCGGATGGTCGAGTAACCATCATGATGCCCCATCCAGAGCGGGTTTTTCGCGCGGCACAGTTGTCCTGGTGTCCGCCCGATTGGCATACCGACTCTGGTTGGATGCGGTTATTCCGCAATGCCCGAACCTGGCTTGGTTAACCTGACATGGCATCGATGACCGCGACTCGTTACACTCCGCGCCAGTTTTTACCTCCGCTACTCACTGGGTCCCAATTAACGAGCAAAAGATGAATCGTTACCCTCTCTGGAAAAACCTGCTGATTCTGCTGGTGGTGGCTGCCGGTTTCTATTACGCGGCACCCAATCTGTATGCGCCAGATCCTGCGCTGCAGATTGCCGGAGCCAGTAGCGCCCAACAAATCGATGAGCGGGTGTTGGATCGAGCCGAGGCGGCGCTGACCCAATCTGACATCGCCTTCTTCGGCGAGACTTTGCAGGATCAGGGCAAGACCGCGCTGATCCGTCTGGCGGATCGAGAGCAGCAGCTTCGGGCGCAGGCGGTACTGGCGCGTGAGTTGGGAGACGGCTTTATTGTGGCACTCAATCTTGCGCCAACCACACCGGATTGGCTGGTGCAGGGGGGGGCGGCTCCCATGAAACTGGGCCTCGACCTCAGTGGAGGTGTGCACTTCAAGCTTGAGGTAGACGTTGAGGCAGCGACCGAGCGGAAGCTGACGCAGTACGAAACCGGCATTAAAAAGCGGTTGCGGGAGGAGCGAATCCGCGGACGCGTGAGTCTCGATGGTGGGCAGGTGGCCATGCAGTTCAGGGACGAAGCAGATCGAGAAGCGGCGCGTCGGGAGGTGGTCGATCTATACCCCGAGCTGTTCCTTGACCGCGTTGAGCAAGGAGACGACTGGCTACTTTACGCGCAGGTCACCGAGCAGACCATCGCCGAGGTCGTTGATTACGCGGTGGCGCAGAACTTGACCACTATCCGTAATCGAGTGAACGAGCTCGGCGTATCCGAGCCCCTTGTGCAACGTCAGGGTAGAAATCGGATTGTGGTCGAGTTGCCGGGTATTCAGGATACCGCTGAGGCCAAGCGCATTCTGGGTAAAGTGGCGAACCTCGAGTTTCGTTTGGTGGCCGAAGCCAACGCGCCGATCTCTGAACGACAGCGTTTCGAGTACCGGAGCCCGGATCGCGGTGGCATGACCGAGTGGCTGGAGCGCGACGTTATTATCACCGGTGAGAGCGTCGCCAACGCGCAGGCGGGATTCGATCAAAATGGTCAGCCCAATGTCATGATCAGCCTCGATGGCGAGGGTGGCATGCTGATGTCACGCGCAACGCGAGCCAATATCAAGCGACGCATGGGCGTGTTGTTTATTGAGCGGAAGTATCGCACCCGATATGAGGTGGATGATGCTGGAGAGGAGACCGCGGTTCGCATCCCTTACGATGAAAAGCAGTTGCTGACTGCGCCTGTTATTCAGTCTGCTCTGGGAGCGCAATTCCAGATTACTGGCTTGGATAATCCTGCCGAGGCTTCTGAGCTGGCATTAATGCTGAGGGCGGGTGCGCTGGCCGCGCCCATCACCTTTGTCGAGGAGCGCACCGTGGGCCCGTCTCTTGGTGCCGAGAATATCGAGTTAGGTATGAAATCGGTGCAGGTGGGACTGGCGCTGGTCGTATTGTTCATGGTGCTTTATTACCGCGTTTTTGGCGTGGCGGCCGTCGTGGCGCTGTCAGCAAATCTGGTGCTGTTGGTGGGCATTATGTCCTTGCTTGGCGCCACCCTGACCCTGCCGGGCATTGCCGGTATCGTGCTCACGGTGGGCATGGCAGTCGACGCCAACGTGCTCATCTTTGCGCGCATCAGAGAAGAGATTAATAAGGGGGCGCAGCCGCAAACCGCAATTAATAATGGGTTTGACAGGGCGCTGGTGACGATTCTGGATGCCAATATCACCACCCTCATCGTGGCAATTATTCTCTATGCCATTGGCACTGGCCCGATCAAGGGCTTCGCGGTCACCCTCTCGGTCGGCATTGTGACCTCTATGTTCTCGGCGATCATGGGCACCCGTGCGCTGGTAAACGGTATCTATGGCGGGAGGCGTGTTCGCGCATTGTCGATTGGCGGCAGGGGTCTCCCTGCAACCATGATGGAGGGGGCAGCAGAATGAACGTATTGCCGTTTATGCGATGGCGCTGGGTCGCCGTGGCCTTTTCTGCGGCGGCTATCCTGTCAGCGATTGTGTCTCTCTCCATCAATCAGCTGAACTGGGGCCTTGATTTCACGGGCGGCACTCTGGTGGAGGTCGCCTACAGTGACTCTGCCGATCTCGGTGCTATCCGCTTTACCCTCGACCAGGAGGGTTACGACGGTGCGATCGTGGTCAGTTTTGGCACTGATCGTGATGTGCTGGTCCGGTTGCCCGATGGGTATTCTGACCGGCAAGGCGCAATCATGGTAGAAAAGCTGCGCGCCGCCAGCGACAGCGATATCGAATTACGCCGCATTGAGTTCGTAGGGCCGCAAGTCGGTGACGAACTGCGGGACGACGGCGGGATTGCCATGCTCACCGCGCTGGGTTTGGTCATGCTTTACGTCGCGTTTCGATTTCAGATCAAGTTTGCGTTGGGCGCGGTGATCGCGCTGGCGCACGATGTCATTTTTACCCTGGGATTTTTCTCACTCACTGGTTTGGAGTTCGATCTGACGGTGCTGGCCGCGCTGCTGGCGGTGGTGGGTTATTCACTCAATGACACGATCGTCGTGTCGGATCGTATCCGCGAAAATTTGCGCATTGTGCGGCGCGCTGATGCCGCCGAGGTGATCGATATATCCCTCACAGAAACCTTGGGCAGAACGCTGGTGACATCGCTGACGACGTTATTGGTGTTGCTTGCTCTGGCGGTCTTCGGCGGGGAAATGATTTTCGGCTTCGCAATAGCATTGCTGGTTGGCGTAGCGATAGGAACCTATTCTTCAATTTACGTGGCTGCGACCACGTTGCTGCAACTCAAAGTGAGTAAAGAAGATGTGATGGTGCCCGAGAAAGAGGGCGCCGATCAGGAGGGGTTGTTTCCCTGAGAGAGCGTCACTGACTGCGGGTTGAAGCCCGGGACTAAGGCCCCGTCCATCTGACCCAGGAGAGCATTTGCCTCAGCAGTTTGCTGTTACCGCAGACGATATTGCCGCTCTCGTACCAATCTTCACCGCCCGCTAAATCAGTGATCAACCCGCCTGCTTCTCTCACCAACAGCGCCCCTGCCGCGATGTCCCAGGCATTCAGTCCCATTTCCCAAAATCCATCGAGGCGTCCCGCGGCCACGTAGGCGAGATCCAAAGAGGCGGCGCCGGCGCGTCGAACGCCCATTGAGCGACCGGTAACCGCGGCAAGCGATGCGGTATACCAATCCAGATGTGCATCACAATGCCCCAAAAAAGGGATGCCGGTGCCAAAAAGTGCCTCGGCGGGGTCTCGCCGGTCGCCCACCCGAATACGATGACCGTTCAATTGCGCACCCCTGCCCCGAGAGGCTATAAATTCCTCTCGACGAATGGGGTCATACACCACGGCATGCGCGATTTTGCCGCGGTGCAAACAGGCGATACTCACGGCAAAGTGAGGGATGCCGCGCAAAAAATTGCTGGTGCCGTCCAGCGGGTCAATAACCCAGACGTACTCGGACTCCTCGTTGCCAGAGAAACCGCTTTCCTCGCAGTGAAATGCATGCTCCGGGTAGGTTTTGCTGAGGTGATAAAGAATTTCTTTCTCGGCGGCCAGATCCACCTCAGTGACGTAATCGGCCGCCGCCTTGGCGCGATAGCCAATACGATCCATGTCGTCCGACGCACGCACAATCAGGTCGCCCGCCTTGCGGGCGGCGCGCAATGCCATGGATGCGGTGGGTTCCATTGGATACCTCAATCTGCGGGCGGCGCATCATAGCAGGGGTGGCGGCAAGCGGATACGTCTCTGATAGACTCCAGCTCGCATTGCGATCGCAATGCGACGCCCCATCCTACAAACCCGACCGGCGAGCGCAAGCGCATTATGAATCCCGAGAATATAAAAATTGTGCTGGTTCACACCACCCACAGCGGCAATATCGGCGGTGTCGCTCGTGCAATGAAGAATATGGGACTGACCCAACTGACGCTGGTAGCGCCGCTTGAGTACCCCGCGCCCGAGGCCAACTGGCGGGCCGCCTCCGCCGTGGACGTGCTGGAAAATGCGCAAGTCGTCTCCACCTTGGACGAGGCGATTGCCGACTGCCAATTTGTGGTGGGGACCAGCGCACGAGATCGTCGTATTCCCTGGCCATTACAGGATGCCCGAGGGTGTGCCGAGCGTATTGCGACTCACTCTTTGGGCGAGCGGGTCGCCATTCTTTTTGGTAGAGAGGACCGCGGCCTGCTCAACGAGGAGTTGCAACGCTGTAACCTGCATTGCCATATCCCCACCCACGAAGGGTATCCCAGCCTCAATCTGGCGATGGCTGTGCAAATTGTGAGCTATGAATTGCGCATGATGACGCTGAGCGGTAAGGAGGGCCTCGCGGAGGATGCTGACTGGGATACACCTTTTTCCACCAGCGCCGACATGGCGCGGTTCTATGCGCACTTAGAAGAGACCCTGGTGGAGATCGGATTTCTTGACCCTCAGGCGCCACGACAATTGATGCCGCGACTCAATCGCCTGTTCAATCGGGTACGACTTGATGAAATGGAACTCAATATTCTTCGCGGAATACTGACCGAAACCCAGAAAGCCGCCCGCGGCCAGACAAAGTAATACCCAATTGGCTAATTCTTGACTAAAATAGTCGGGAATAGGACAATTCCGACCATGAAACTGACGACCCGCGGCCGCTATGCCGTTACGGCGATGCTGGATCTGGCTATCAATGGCGGTAGCCGGCCGGTGTCGCTGGCTGATATTTCCGGCCGACAGGAAATTTCCCTGTCTTATCTGGAGCAACTGTTCGCGAAGTTACGACGGGGCAAGCTTGTTGTCAGCGCACGCGGCCCTGGTGGTGGGTATCGGCTGGCGAGAAGTCGCGCGGAAATTTTTGTCGCACAGATTATTGATGCAGTGGACGAATCAGTGGACGTTACAAACTGTCAGGGGAAGGGCAACTGCCATCAGGGGGAAACGTGCCTGACTCATCACCTCTGGGAGGACCTGTCGGGCCAGATTCATGAGTTTCTCAGCCAGATCAGTTTGGGTGATCTCATGGCTAAGCGAGATCCGCGTCAGCGCAGCGTGCGCGCAGACGGCATGTTGCAGACACTGTCTATTAGGTAAGTTGGTTTGAACGCGCTATCGCGTAAAGAGAGTGAATACCTATGAATGCACCGATCACAGTACAAACGCCAATCTACCTCGATTATCTGTCGACTACGCCCGTTGACCCGAGAGTGGCGACCGCGATGATGCAGTGCCTGTCTACCGAGGGCGTATTTGGAAATCCGGCGTCGCGATCCCATGTTTTTGGCTGGAAAGCGGAAGAGGCCGTTGAGAATGCCCGTAATCAGGTGGCTGAACTGATTAACGCGGACCCCAGGGAAATCGTCTGGACATCGGGCGCCACGGAATCCGACAACCTGGCTATCAAGGGGGTGGCGCACTTTTATCACAAAAAGGGTAAGCACATTGTCACCTCCAAGATAGAGCATAAGGCGGTGCTGGACACCTGCCGGCAACTGGAGCGAGAAGGCTACGAAATCACCTATCTCGACCCGGATGAAAACGGGTTGACGACCCCTGCGATGATCGAGGCTGTGCTGCGGCAAGACACCATTTTGGTCACCGTCATGCATGCCAATAATGAGATTGGTGTGGTCAACGACGTCGCAGGTATTGGTGAAGTTTGTCGCGCCGCGGGCGCATTGCTCCATGTCGATGCGGCTCAGGGGGCGGGGAAAGTGCCGCTGGATATGGAGCAGATGAAAATCGATTTGCTGTCGATGTCGGCTCACAAGATGTATGGGCCCAAAGGTATCGGTGCGCTGTATGTAAGGCGCAAGCCACGCGTCAGGCTTGAGGCGCAAATGCATGGGGGTGGCCACGAGCGAGGAATGCGCTCTGGTACCCTCGCGACCCACCAGTTGGTGGGGTTTGGGGAGGCCGCTAAAATCGCTCGCGAGGAGATGATCTCAGAGGGGGAAAGACTGCTCGCCTTACGAGAGCGGTTCTGGAATGCCATCAATGACATTCCCGAAGTGCATATTAATGGGGATCGTAGCGCCCGCTTGCCAGGGGCGCTAAATGTGAGCTTTGCCTTTGTCGAAGGTGAATCATTGATCATGTCGCTGCGCGATCTTGCCATCTCCAGCGGGTCAGCCTGCACGTCTGCGAGTCTCGAGCCCTCTTATGTGCTGCGGGCGCTGGGTTTGAACGATGAGCTGGCACACAGCTCGCTGCGTTTCAGCTTTGGTCGCTTTAGCACAGAGGCTGAAGTCGATCATGCAGCACAGTGTGTGAGGCATGCGGTGGAGAAACTAAGGGAGCTCTCGCCCCTCTGGGATATGTACCAGGACGGCGTGGACCTCAACACAATTGAGTGGGCGGCGCATTAAAGCGGCCTGATAATTTTCCAGGAGAGCATCATGGCATATAGCGAAAAAGTGATAGATCACTACGAAAATCCTCGCAACGTGGGCAAGCTCGATGAGGCTGACGACAGCGTCGGCACGGGTATGGTCGGCGCGCCGGCCTGTGGTGACGTAATGCGGCTTCAGATTCGCGTCGGTGAGGGCGGCATCATCGAGGATGCAAAATTCAAAACCTATGGTTGCGGATCAGCTATTGCCTCCAGCTCATTGCTCACGGAGTGGGTCAAGGGCAAGAACCTCGACGAGGCCGCGGCGATAAAAAATACAGAGATTGCGCAAGAGTTGTCCTTGCCGCCGGTCAAGATTCACTGCTCGGTGCTTGCTGAGGACGCCATCAAAGCGGCGGTGCAGAATTATCGCGACAAGAAGGATCCCTGAGTGGCAATTAGCCTCACATCGGAAGCTGCGCAGCACGTAGGTCGACAGCTGGCCACTCGCGGCAGGGGCGAGGGGATTCGCATTGGCGTAAAAACCTCAGGCTGCTCCGGTTTGGCCTACGTTTTGGAATTTGTCGATCAAGCGGAACCTGACGACGCCGCTTTTGAAACCGACGGGGTTAAGGTTTTCGTTGATCCGAAAAGTCTGGTTTATCTCGACGGCACCGTGGTCGACTTTGCCCGAGAGGGGCTGAATGAGGGATTGGAGTTCCGCAACCCCAATGTTGCCGGAGAGTGCGGCTGCGGCGAAAGCTTCACGGTCTGATCTTGGAATCTCTATCGGGCGTGTCTGCCCGCGATTACTTTGCCCTATTTCAGGTAGAGCCCGGTTTTCACATCGACACGGCAGCGCTGGAACGCGCCTACCACAGTTTGTTGACTCAGTTTCATCCCGACCGCTTTGCCGGTAAACCCCAGGTGGAGCAGCGTGTGGCTGCTCAGTTGTGTGCTGACATTAATAGTGGCTTTCGCACTTTGTCCAACGAGGTGGCGCGGGCTGAGTACCTGCTGAAGCGCGCGGGTGTCGATCTCGTGCAGGCGGAGAGAGAAGGGGTCGGCACTGAGTTTTTAATGACGCAAATCACATTGCGGGAGCGATTAGAGGATATCGATTCCGGGGACCCATCCCAGCGGCAAGCATTGATGGCTGAGATAGGGGAACATTACAGCGCATCACGAGACGCCTTTGCCAGTGCCGCAGAGGAAGCGCGCTTCGAGGATGCTGCCCGTCGCTGGCAGGAGATGTGTTATTTGTCGAAGTTGCGGGATGCGTCTCCGCCCCGGGCAGCCTGACAATGGTGTTATTGCAAATCAGTGAGCCGGGTGAGCCGACGACTACACCCGACAGCCGACAAGTCGCATTGGGTATCGATCTCGGCACGACCAACAGTTTGGTCGCACATTTTGATGGTACCGATATCCGCGTACTGCAAGATGAGACGGGCCGTGCCGCACTGCCATCGGTGGTTTACTTCGGCGCCGAAGACACGGCGGTTGGGCATGCGGCGGAAGCGTTTTTTATCTCGGAACCTGCCAACACCGTGGCTTCGGCGAAACGGCTGTTGGGTCGGGGGCGGGAAGAATTCTCAGATGATCCTTACCTTTCCCTCACCCCGGAGGGAGTGCTGGCTTTTGCGACCACCGCCGGGGAGAAGACGCCGGTCGAGGTGTCGTCCGCTATTCTGACCGCGCTCAAATGCCGCGCAGAGCGGCAGCTTGGCGGGGCAATCGCTGGCGCCGTGATTACGGTACCCGCCTATTTTGATGATGCCCAGCGTCAGGCCACACGGCAGGCCGCGGAGCTGTCTGGTATCAAGGTACTCAGACTGCTCAATGAGCCCACTGCAGCGGCGGTAGCCTATGGCCTAGACGCCGATTCCGAAGAGGCCTCGACTTTGGCTGTTTATGACCTCGGCGGCGGCACCTTCGATATTTCTATTTTGCGGATGCGTGAGGGTTTGTTCGAGGTCTTGGCCACCGGCGGCGACAGTGCCCTGGGGGGTGACGATTTCGATCGCGCCATTACCGACTTTTGGCTCAAGGAGTTGGAACTGGCGCAGCCGAGCACGGGACAGCGCCGGTCGCTACTGGGGTTGGCCCGTCGCGCCAAGGAGATGCTCAGCACTCAGCAGACCGCCTCGATGGACTGTCACGATTTGGGTTTGCGCTGTGACCAACTGCGTTTGTCGCGGGAATCTCTGGATGATTTGGTCAGCGGGCTGATCGATAAAACGCTGCACGCTTGCGAGTCGGCACTGGCCGACGCCGGGCTGGAGTCGGTGGATCGAGTGGTATTGGTGGGGGGGTCAACCCGGATGCCCCGGGTTCGCGAGGCAGTCGCCGCGTGTTTTGGTCGAGAGCCTCTCTGCACGCTGGACCCGGATCAGGTGGTCGCCATGGGCGCAGCCAAGCAGGCAGATGTGTTAGTGGGGAATCGGGGCGAAGGTGAGGCACTGTTGCTGGATGTTATTCCCTTGTCTCTCGGGCTCGAAACCTACGGTGGCCTGGTAGAGAAAGTTATCGAGCGCAACAGCACCATTCCCGTTGCGCGTGCGCAAGAGTTCACCACCGCCCGGGACGGACAGACGGGGCTGGTGGTCCATGTGCTTCAGGGAGAACGCGAACGTGTTGAAGATTGCCGGTCTCTGGCTCGTTTCGAGCTGACAGGTATTCCCCCCATGGTCGCCGGAGCGGCGCGTATTGAGGTCACGTTTCGCGTTGATGCCGACGGCATTCTTGAGGTATCGGCGGTTGAACAACTGACGGGCGCGTGCAGCGAGGTGGTGGTCAAACCGGCATTTGGTCTGGATGAAACGCAAATTACCGAGATGCTGAAAGCCAGTTATGAGTTTGCTACCGAGGACATGACCGCGCGACAACTCGCCGAGGCTCGGGTGGAGGGTGAGGGCCTGCTGGCGGGACTGCAATCCGCCATCGCGCAAGACGGCGACTTGTTGTCTGCTGACGAGGTGCAACAACTCGAGGCCGATATGCGGGCGCTGGAGGCAGTGCTGGTCGCCGATGATCCGCAGGTCATTCGCGAGATGACCGAGAGTCTCGGTCGGGCCAGCGAGGCGTTTGCCGCTCGGCGGATGGATCGCAGCATTCGCAGTGCGCTGACGGGCGTGTCGCTGGATGCGCTGGAAGACGACAAAGCGGAGTAACGAGGCGTCCGATGACAGAAATTGTTGTGTTACCCCACCACGAAATTTGCCCAGAGGGCGCCGTTGTGGAAGCTGAGGCAGGAGAAAGTATCTGCGAGGCCTTGCTGCGCAACGATATTGATATTGAGCACGCCTGCGAAATGTCCTGCGCCTGCACGACCTGCCACGTGATCGTCCGGGAGGGGTTTGAATCGCTGGAGGAGGCGGATGAGCTGGAAGAGGACTACCTCGACAAAGCATGGGGCCTGGAACCCGAGTCGCGGTTGTCTTGCCAGGCCACAGTGGGCTCAATCTCCCTGGTCGTAGAGATACCTCGTTACACCATCAACCACGCTTCAGAGCGGCATTGAGGCGGGCGCGGTCGTCGGCATTGTTGCCATGACACTGATTGGCAAAGCCCGTATACTCCGCGCCCGCGGGCACGGGACCCGCGAGCAACAAAGAGAAACTGGAGAGCATCATGGCGGTAGAGCGCACTTTATCAATTATTAAGCCGGACGCGGTTGGCAAGAATGTGATTGGACAAATCATCAGTCGATTCGAAGCCGCGGGATTGACGATTGTGGCGGCCAAACTGGTACATCTCTCCGATAATTTGGCCGGCGGTTTTTATGCCGAGCACAAAGAGCGTCCTTTTTACCCCGATCTGGTCGCATTTATGACTTCGGGGCCTGTTGTTGTTCAGGTGCTTGAGGGAGAGAACGCCATTGCCCTTAACCGCGAACTGATGGGTGCCACAAACCCCCAGGAAGCGGCGCCCGGAACGATCAGGTCTGATTTTGCGCAGTCTATCGACGCCAATGCGGTTCATGGCTCAGACTCGCCCACCTCGGCAGAAAGAGAAATCGCCTACTTCTTTGCCTCCAGCGAGATTTGCACACGCTGAACACCAGCGGGCGGTGATGAGATGACGGCCCCACAGCAGCTGATCGCCACCGCCCCCGTGGCCAAGGTCAACTTGCTGGGCATGACCCGAGGCCAGCTCGAAACTTTTTTTACCGATCTCGGTGAGAAGCGATTTCGCGCGCAACAGGTTATGAAGTGGGTGCATCATCGCGGCGTGCGAGATTTCGCGGCGATGACTGACCTGAGTCAATCGCTGCGGAACACACTGCAGGATATTGCCGAAGTCACTCCGCCCGCGATTGCCGAGCAGCAGGATTCTGCCGATGGGACCCGCAAGTGGGCCATTGCGGTCGACGGCGGCAGTCTGGTGGAGGCGGTGCTGATTCCCGAGGGTGACCGGGCGACGCTCTGCGTTTCTTCACAAGTCGGCTGTAGCCTGGATTGCACGTTTTGTTCCACCGGGAAGCAGGGCTTTCAACGAGATCTCACGGCAGCAGAGATCATTGGCCAGGTTTGGTTGGCGATTAATTCCTACAACGGCTGGCAGTCTGGTAAAGGCCGGGTGGTCACCAACGTGGTGATGATGGGAATGGGAGAGCCGCTACTCAATTTCGATAACGTGGTGGCGGCCATGAATCTGATGTGCGATGACTTAGCCTATGGTTTGTCAAAGCGCAAAGTGACCTTGTCGACCTCCGGGGTTGTCCCCAATCTTGATCGCCTTGCGGCGTGGGCCGACGTCAGTCTGGCAGTCTCTTTACACGCCCCAAACGATGCCTTGCGCAACCAGATTGTACCCATCAATCGCAAATATCCGATTGCAAAGCTGCTGCAGTCAGCTCGAGCATACCTTGACGCCCAGCCTGACAAAAAGCGGGTGGTGACAATCGAATATACGCTGTTGGCGGGCGTAAACGACAGCGTGGAGCAAGCGAGAGAGCTGGCGATGTTGCTCACGGGTTACCCCTGCAAGATCAATTTGATTCCCTTTAATGACTTCCCGGATTCGGGCTATCAGCGTCCTAGCGGCAATGCCGTCAGCCGATTTTGGCAGGTACTGATCGACGCCGGTTTTGTAGTGACGGTGCGGACCACCCGAGGGGATGACATCGACGCGGCATGCGGTCAGCTGGTGGGGGAGGTGGTAGATCGCACGCGCCGGTCTGCCCGCCACAGGGCTGGACCTGGCACCCAGAGCCTGTTGCAATCGGAATAACTCTGTAGAGAAGAGACCCATGATCTCGGCCCCGGTGGTGAATCAACCCGAATTCAGTCGCAGAGAATCTTGCTCCGCGGTCCCCACGACCGGGGACACCTGCAGACGTAGGTCAAGCGGCCGCCTGCTGTGGATATTGGCAGGAGTGCTGTGTCTGTTGGCTGGTTGTGTGACGGAATACAGCGGTGGCACCCAGCGAACTTCTGACCCGGGTGCGACGTTGGATAAACGGGTCGCTCTGGCGCGACAGTATATCGGGGTGGGCGACTGGGAAAATGCCAAGCGCAATTTGGAGCTCGCTCAGGAGATTGATCCGGAAAATGCCGAGGTGTTTGAGGCTTTTGCGCTGGTTTATCAAAGCACCGGTGAATTCGAAATGGCGGAGCTGCAGTTTTTGGCTGCGCTGAAGGCCGACCCCAAACTGGCGCGTGCGCGCAATAACTACGCGGCGTTTCTTTACTCACAAGGTCGCTACATCGAGGCCGAGCGAGAGTTTCAGCGCGTGACGGAGGATACGCTTTACAGCGGCAGACCCATGGCGTTCGTCAATCTGGGGCTGTGTCGGATCCAACTAGACAACGAGGCCGGCGCCGAATCTGCCTTTACCCGGGCGCTCGCGATGGATCGTCGGAATCCCGTCGCTCTGCTGGAAATGGGATTTCTTCGGCTGGAAGCGGGTGATACCGGCGAAGCCAACCGGTATCATGGGACCTACAAGACGGTTTCTCCTCAGCAATCTCCAAGAGGGTTGCTGCTGGGGCTCATGATCGCCGAGACGACCGGCGATCATGATGCCTTGGGCAGTTACGAGTTGGCATTGCGTAACCTGTACCCGGATTCACCTGAGTACAGTGTTTGGAAAGAGCGTCAGAGTCGATAAAGCGTAGCGGTCCCAAAAACCCGTTACCGGAGAGTCAAGGTCATGAGCCAGCCGTCACCGATAAAGCGCCGAATCAGCCGACAGATCCATGTGGGGGGGGTGCCCATCGGCGGCGACGCGCCGATTGCCGTTCAGAGTATGACCAACACCGAGACCTGTGACGTCGAGGCCACCGTTGGGCAAATTAACGCGATTGCCGCTGCGGGCGCCGACCTAGTAAGGGTATCGGTTCCCAGCATGGACGCTGCAGAGGCATTCCGGGAAATCAGGAGTCGCGCGGGGCTTCCACTGATCGCAGACATTCATTTTGACCATAAGATCGCGCTGAAGGTGGCGGAGTACGGCGTCGACTGTCTGCGTATTAATCCCGGCAACATCGGTCGCGAATCCAAGGTTAAAGAGGTGATCGCAGCCTGTCAGGATCGCGGCATTCCCATTCGCATCGGTGTCAATGCGGGTTCTCTGGGTAAGGATTTGCTCCGGAAATACCCCGAACCCAATGCCGATGCGCTGGTGGAATCGGCACTGCGCAATGTCGATATCCTCAGTCGACACCAATTTGAGGACTTCAAGGTCAGTGTTAAAGCGTCCGAGGTCTTTATGGCGGTGGAGGCGTACCGAAAACTGGCCACCGAAATTGAACAACCGCTGCATCTGGGCATTACCGAAGCCGGCGGTATTCGCGGCGGTACCGTCAAGTCGGCAGTCGGCCTTGGCATGCTCCTGATGGAAGGCATTGGCGATACTATCCGCGTCTCGCTCGCTGCGGATCCGGTTGAAGAGATCAAAGTGGGCTTCGAGATATTGAAAAGTCTCAAACTACGTACCAATGGTATCAACTTCATCGCTTGCCCCAGTTGCTCCCGCCAAAACTTTGATGTGATCAGCACCATGAATGAGCTTGAGAGTCGTCTGGACGATGTGCGCACGCCAATGGACGTTGCCGTCATCGGCTGCATCGTCAATGGCCCCGGTGAAGCGCGTGAGGCGGACGTGGGTTTGACCGGCGCGACGCCGAACAATCTCATTTACATCTCGGGAGAGCCCGACCACAAGGTGAGTAATCAGGATTTCGTGGATCACCTCGAGACTGTGATTCGCGACCGGGCCCAGGCCCTTGAGGCGGCGCGCGCCGAGCGAGACGCCAACATTATTTCCAGCACCCACTGATCGACGCATGACAACATACAAAGCGATACGCGGGATGGTGGATATCCTGCCCGACCAGACGCCGTTGTGGCAGTCGATGGAGAGCGCTGCGCTGGAGGTACTCTCGAGCCACGGTTACGAGGAAATCCGTCTACCGGTGATTGAATCCACCACGCTTTTTGCGCGGTCCATCGGTGAAGTTACGGACATTGTCGAAAAAGAGATGTACAGCTTCAACGATCGTAACGATGACAGTATGACCCTGCGGCCTGAGGGCACGGCGGGGTGTGTCCGCGCCGTGGTGCAGCATAACCTCGCTACAACGCCCCAACGCTTTTGGTACATGGGGCCGATGTTTCGCTACGAGCGACCGCAGAAGGGTCGTCAGCGACAGTTTCATCAGCTCGGTGTCGAAGCCTTTGGCGTGGCGACCCCAGATCAGGATGCGGAGCTCATAGCTCTCAGCCGTCAGCTATGGCGGAGATTAGGAGTAGACGACGCCCTGACGCTGGAGATCAACTGTATTGGCTCGGCATCGGACCGGGCGCGGTATCGCGAGGCGTTGGTGGATTATCTGGCCGATCGCCGCGAAGGTTTGGATGCCGACAGTCAAAGACGGTTGGACACCAATCCGCTGAGGATTCTGGACAGCAAAAGTCCAGAGACCCAGGCAATATTGGATGTTGCGCCAACCTTGAGTGACTATCTCGACGCTGAATCCCAAGCAGAGTTTGATCAGTTACAGACCTATTTGACGGTCTTGCAGATCCCTTATTGTGTCAATCCGCGTTTGGTGCGTGGGCTCGACTATTACAACAAGAGTGTCTTTGAATGGACCACGGATGCATTGGGCGCCCAGGGTACCGTTTGTGGTGGTGGCCGCTATGACGGGTTAGTAGAAATTTTTGGCGGCAAACCCACGCCCGCCGCAGGGTTTGCCATTGGGCTCGAGCGCCTGATCTTGCTCATGCAGGCGCTGGAGATTACAGTCTCGTCCCCGGCAGACCTGTATGTCATCGCCGCGGATGAAACGGCGTACCGACATATGTTGCCGAGGATCGATGAGCTGCGGCGCCAGTTTCCCGATCTGGACGTGGTTCAGCACCTGGGAGGCGGCAGTTTCAAGAGTCAGTTCAAGCGTGCTGACAAGAGCGGCGCGGCTTGGGCGCTGGTCTATGGTGAGACCGAGGTGGCCAATAATCAGGTGACGTTGAAACCCCTGCGGGGTGATGCTGCGCAGCGCACCATTGACGACGCAGAGTTAATATCGTTTTTGGCGGGTTTCCTTGCCGAGACACAGGGCGCCTGATTAGGGCACCTGATAAAGGAGAGACAGTTGGCAGATCATATGCAGGACGAGGCGGATCTCGAGGCGATCAAACGCTGGTGGGATGAGAACGGCAAGAGTCTGATCGGTGCCGTTGTAGTGGCGGTGCTCGGTACAATCGGCTGGCAGCAGTATCAGGGTTATCAGGGATCCCAGGAGCAAGCGGCATCAGACTTGTATGCATCAATGCTCGCCATTCAGCTTGAGGAGGGCGACCCGGCCCAGTTGGCAGCGGCGTCTGCGGCACTGAAGGCCGACCATAGCGACTCCGCCTACGCGCAATTTGCCGCCATGCTGGAAGCGCGCATTGCGGTTGAAGCCGGTGATCTTGAGGACGCCGAGGCCTCATTGCGTTGGGCGCTGGCGGCCGGCAATCCGCAGTCGGATATCGGACAATTAATCCAGCTGCGACTCGCTCGGGTATTGGCGGCGCGGGGGGCGGAGGAAGAAGCGCTTGCCATTCTCGCTCAGGGCGGTGATGCCTATCCGGTCGCGTACGCTCAGGCGTTAGGTGATATTCACCTCGCCGCAGGCAGACCAGAAGAGGCGCTCGCCGCCTATCGGATGGGGCGGGACGCGTCGACCGAACTGGGTGAGATCAGCGTCGTGCTGGACAATAAAGTACGAGGTCTCGAGACGCGCTTGCCTGTCAGCGGCGGAGAGCGCGGTGGGGAAACGGGTTGATGCAGCCACTTTTTAGACTTGCTCTGCTGTCACTGCTATCGCTTAGCGTGGGGTGCAGTACCGTCAAGGGGTGGTTCAGTGATGACGATTTTGATCCCCGTGAGCCCGTGAAACTGCAAAAATTTGATGAGCAGGTAAAGCTCAGGAGCCGCTGGTCACGGGGTGTCGGCGATGGACAGGGAGAGGGCCTGTACAAGATTAACCCGGTGCTGGTCGATGACACGCTCTATGTGGCCTCGGCCGAGGGCGAGGTCGCAGCCGTTGACGCGGCGACGGGCAGGGTGCGCTGGAAGCGCGACCTGGATCTGGCATTGTCCGGCGGTGTGGGGCACCACGGAGGCACTATTTTAGTGGGCGCCTCTGAAGGATTGGTCATCAGGCTCTCGGCCGAGAGTGGCGAAGAAATCTGGCGCGCCGCTGTGAGCGGTGAAGTGCTCTCGGCGCCCCAGGGCGATGGCCGCTATGTAGTCGCTCAAACCTATGACGGTAAGTTAATGGGGTTCGATTACGAAACGGGTGAAGTGCAGTGGACCTACACCAGTGACGTACCCGTCCTTACACTCCGCGGCACGGGTACGCCAATGATCATTGGCGACAATGCCGTTGCCGGCTTTGCTGATGGTAAGGTCGTGGCCATTAACCTGCGTTCGGGCAATGTGGCTTGGGAAGCGCGGGTTGCCATTCCCCAGGGTACCTCTGAGATTGAACGCATCGTTGATATCGACGGTTCGATGGCGATGCAGGGCAGTGAACTCTATGTAGCAAGCTATCAAGGCAGGGTGGTCGCCATAGACATTCGCTCCGGACGCAGGCTTTGGCAGCGCAACGTGTCCTCCGTGTCGGGGGTCGGCGTGGGCTTCGGTAACGTCTACGTAGCGGATGATGACGGCACGGTCAGCGCTTTCTTGCGCAATGGGCAAGGCGTGCGTTGGCAAAATATCGAGCTGGGGTTTCGGGAGTTGTCGCGACCTACGCCAGTCAACAGTTACGTGGCCGTAGTAGATTTTGAGGGCTATCTGCACCTGCTGTCTCAAGTGGATGGCATCATTGTGGGCAGAACTAAAGTGGATTCATCGGGAGCCCGTGCTGACATGATTGCCAGCGGAAATCGGCTATTCATCTACAGTAATGACGGCGCGCTGAAAGCTTACGACGTCGAAACACGAAACTGACCGCATGTTGCCCGTGCTCGCTTTAGTGGGCCGTCCCAATGTCGGCAAGTCCACTCTTTTCAATCAGCTAACGCGCACTCGCGATGCGCTGGTGGCCGATTTATCAGGTCTGACGCGGGATCGACAGTACGGTCAGGGCACTATCGAAGATCGGCCTTTTATCGTGATTGATACCGGTGGTATCAGTGGCGAGGAGCAGGGTATCGACGTGGCGATGGCCGAACAATCCATGGCGGCCATTGCCGAGGCAGACGTTGTCTTGTTGCTGGCAGACGGTCGCGCAGGCCTGCACAGCGGCGACGAATCGCTGGTCAGTCACCTGCGCAGTATTGGCAAACCGTTCCATTTGGTGGTCAACAAAATCGACGGCGTTGGCGAGGAGATTGCCGCCAGCGATTTTTATCGCCTTGGCGTCGAGTCAATTCATGCCATCGCAGCGGCTCACAATCGTGGCGTCAAGAAGCTCATTGCCAACGTGCTGGCACCTTGGCGTGAGGCTGCGGTGGCGGAGACAGTGCATGGCGATTCGGACTCGATCAGAGTCGCCATTGTCGGACGTCCCAATGTCGGTAAGTCGACTCTGGTGAACCGCCTGTTGGGCGAGGACCGAGTGGTCGTTTATGACCAGCCCGGCACCACCAGAGACAGTGTTTATGTGGACTACGAGCGGCGCGGTCGTCAGTACACGTTGATTGATACCGCGGGTGTGAGGAAGCGGAAAAATGTCAGAGAGGCGGTAGAAAAATTTTCTATCGTAAAAACCTTGAAGGCCATTGCCGATGCGCAGGTGGTTATTCTGACGCTTGATGCCCACGAAGGGATCGTTGAACAGGATTTGCATCTGCTGGGGCAGTGCATCGATGCCGGACGCGCCCTGGTGATTGCCTTGAACAAGTGGGACGGCATAGAGGCCGATGAACGAGACTGGATCCGCTCAGAGCTTAACCGCCGACTGCAGTTTATCGATTACGCTGACATTCATTTTATATCAGCACTGCATGGCTCTGGCGTGGGCAAGCTGTATGGCTCAATTCATGCCGCCCACGATGCGGCTACACGCACCCTTAGCACGCCGCGTCTTACCCGCATTCTGGAGGATGCGGTGGCGAGTCATCCGCCACCCATGATCAATGGCAGGCGGGTGAAACTCCGCTATGCCCATGCGGGCGGACAGAACCCCCCGCTGGTGGTAATTCATGGCACCCAGACCGATGCGTTGCCCGCAAGCTACAAGCGCTATTTGGAGAAGATCTTCCGACGGGAGTTGGCGCTACACGGGACGCCGATCCGCATCGAGCTGCGCTCCGGCGATAACCCCTATGCGGGCAAGCGGAATAAACTGAGCCAGCGACAGGTCCAGCGGCGACGCAGGCTTATGAGTTACATTAAAAAATCGGAAAAAAAAGCGCGGCAGAAAAAGCGCGACAGCTAGAGAGGTTCGCCCTCGGGATACAGTTCAGCTTCCAGTGCAGACAGTCGCTGCCACAGGCGTGATCGATCTGTCGCCTGAAGGTTGAGGTGTCCGACTTTCCGACGTGGGCGAATGGATTTGGTATACCAATGGAGGCTGATATCGTCGGCCTGCAGTAGTTCGGGAGAGGGAGAGCGGCCCAGTAGATTTAGCATGCCCGCGAAATGTGCCGGATGCGTTGCCCCCGGCGTCACGCCGGTGAGAGCTCGCAGGTGGTTGCTGAATTGGGAGGTCACCCCTGCATCCTGAGACCAATGACCACTATTGTGCACTCGCGGGGCGAGCTCGTTGACACGCAACACCCCGGCTTCATCAAACAGCTCGATCGACAGCACGCCCACATACGACCAGTGGGTGAGCAATGTGTGGGCGATGGCCTCGGCCTGAGCCGCGGTAGCTTCAGGAACGTCCGCAGCCGGTACCTCTGAGGTCAGTAAGATTCCTTCCCGGTGCCTGTTCTCCGAGAGTGGATAGGTCCCAATATCACCGCTGGTGGCGCGAACGGCGATGAGAGAAAGCTCCCGATCGAAATTCACGCGCCCTTCCACAACTAGCTCAGGCAGCTGGTTCATTTTCCCGGCCAGTGCCTCGAGCGCTTCGTCATCCTTGATGAGCCACTGGTTCTGTCCGTCGTAGCCCTGCTCACAGGATTTAACGAACGCGGGATAGCCCAGTGCAGTGACGGCGTCTATTAAGGTCGCCCGGTCGTGAACCAATCGAAAAGGGGCGGTGGCAATGCCCAGCGACTGCAGCAGGGTTTTCTCTCTGCCGCGATGTTGGCAAATCCGTATTGCCTCGGGAGACGGGGCCACCAGGCAGTGCCCAGAGAGCGACTCCAGCATCGGCACCGACACATGCTCTTTCTCAACCGTGACAACATCAGGTTGACCGAGCGCGGCATACAAGGGATCGCCCGACAACGCTTCGTCGCGACGGATCACCTCGCCCAGACCGCTGACGCAGTCGATGTTCTCAGTGGGGTCGGCAATAAAAACAAAGTCGTGCCCCATTTCCCATCCAGCAAGGGCGAGCATGCGGGCCAGCTGGCCGCAACCTGCGACAGCAATGCGCATCAGGCGACGTCGTGGGGTACGTTGTCAGTCTGGCGCGCTCTCCAGTCCCGCACCGCCTGCGAGAGCGCGGGGTCGGCGAGGGCCAGAATTTGTGCGGCCAGGAGTCCTGCGTTGTAAGCGCCGGGCGCACCAATCGCCTGGCACGCGACGGCCACACCACGGGGCATTTGCACCATCGATAAGAGACTGTCCATACCCTTGAGGGAGTGACTGCTCACCGGTACCGCGATGACCGGGAGATGGGTCATCGAGGCGGCCATGCCCGCGAGGTGTGCCGCACCACCGGCGCCAGCGATGATCACTTGGATTCCCTGATCGGCAGCACTCTCTGCAAAGGCGACCAACCTTGCGGGGGTGCGATGCGCAGAAACAACGCGTGCCTCAAAAGGGACTCCCAGCTCCGACAAAACGATCGTTGCCGCTTCCATGGTTTCCCAATCTGATTGGGACCCCATGATGATGCTCACCAGCGGTTTGCTCATGGTTTGCTCTCCTGAACCATCGGCACCTGGGCCAAAACTAGGCAAGGGGCGGAGTCTATTGGGAAATTAGAGGGACTTAAAGGGAAGCCTTTGGCATTGCGCAACAGAGCAACCCTTGACCCACTATTTAGTATATGAATGGCAATTATGAGACTTATTTTGTTTGAAAATACTGTGCTGCTCTCTAGACTGCTCTCCGTCTGAGCCAGTCACGCTGGCGGAATAAAACGCGCAGGAGAGCCACCATGTCGACGTACGCAGAAACCATCAAAACTCTGGAATCCACCTGTGGTCAGGCGTCAGCGTGGTCGGATATCAGTCCCGAGTATGCCGCGCGCATGCGCCTGCAGAATCGTTTCAAGACGGGCTTGGATATCGCGCGCTACACGGCAAAGCTGATGCGTCAGGACATGGCTGACTACGATCTGGATCCCGCCCAATACACCCAGTCACTGGGCTGCTGGCACGGCTTTATCGGGCAGCAGAAAATGATTTCTATCAAGAAGCATTTTGGCAATACCGACAAGCGCTACCTGTATCTGTCGGGCTGGATGATTGCGGCACTGCGCTCTGAATTTGGTCCTTTGCCCGATCAATCCATGCACGAGAAAACCTCCGTACCGGCGCTGATAGAGGAGCTTTACACCTTTTTGCGTCAGGCCGACGCTCGCGAGTTAGGGGGTCTCTTTCGCGCCCTCGACGCGGCTCATGCGGGTGGAAACGAGGTGGAAGCCCAGAGCATTGTGAACAAGATCGACCAATTTCAGACCCACGTTGTACCGATCATTGCCGATATCGACGCCGGCTTCGGTAATGAGGAGGCGACCTACCTGCTGGCCAGGCGCATGATCGAGGCGGGCGCCTGCGCCATCCAGATTGAGAATCAGGTGTCAGACGAGAAGCAATGTGGGCATCAGGACGGCAAGGTAACGGTGCCCCATGCCGATTTCATCGCCAAAATCCGCGCTATTCGCTACGCGTTTTTGGAGCTGGGCGTCGAAGACGGCATTATTGTCGCGCGCACTGATTCCCTTGGCGCAGGGCTGACCAAACAAATTGCGGTAACCAATGAGCCCGGTGATCTGGGCGACCTTTATAACGGCTTTCTCGATGGCGAATACATCAACAGCGCAGACGATATTGCTAATGGCGACGTGGTGGTCAAGGCGAATGGGAAGTTGCTCAAGCCGGCGCGACTCCCCTCGGGTTTGTTCCAGTTCCGCAAAGGCTCGGGAGAGGACCGCGTGGTGCTTGACTGCATTACCTCGCTCCAGAATGGCGCCGATTTGCTCTGGATCGAAACGGAAAAGCCCCACGTGGGTCAGATCGCCTCAATGGTAAACCGTATTCGCGAGGTGGTGCCCGATGCCAAGCTGGTCTACAACAACAGCCCCTCGTTTAACTGGACCCTGAGCTTCCGTCAGCAGGTATTCGATGCCTGGTCAGAAACGGGTCAGGATGTCTCCTCTTATGATCGTGAGGCCTTGATGGATGAGCGCTACGACCAGACTGAGCTGGCCATTGAGGCAGATCAGCGCATACAGTCGTTCCAACGCGATGCGGCACGCGAGGCCGGTATTTTCCATCACCTGATTACTTTGCCCACTTACCACACTGCGGCGCTGTCTACTGACAACCTCGCTAAAGAGTACTTTGGTGAAGCGGGCATGCTCGGCTACGTCGCTGGGGTGCAGCGCAAGGAAATTCGACAGGGCATCGCCTGCGTCAAGCACCAAAACATGGCGGGCTCCGATATGGGGGACGACCACAAGGAGTACTTCTCCGGTGACGCGGCATTGAAGGCGGCCGGTGCCGACAACACCATGAATCAGTTTGGCTGATCAGATAGCGCTATGACCTGACCTGCGGGCACTGCGGTGCCCGCACTTGCGTTTGCCGCGGTGGGCGCGCACTCTTTGCTTATGAAATGGGACGACACTGATCAGCAGCTGTGCTCGGTTGCCAGGGCGTTATCCGTGCTGGGCGAGCGCTGGACGTTGCTTATCATCCGCGACGCCTTTCGCGGCACCCGACGATTCGATGACTTTCAGGCCAGCCTCGGGGTCACGCGCCATCGTTTATCTGAACGACTGAAAAAACTGGTGGCGGAGGGTGTGTTGACCCGGGTTCCCTATCAGGATCGGCCGATGAGGTATGAGTACCGCCTCACCCGCAAAGGGTTGGCGCTGTACCCGATACTGATGACGCTCAGCCAATGGGGAGATGACTGGATGGATGACGGCAATGGTCCGCCCCAATACTATCGGCACAGCGCATGTGGCAAGACGACCCGGCCCGTGCTTAGTTGTGACCAATGCGGCGACCCGCTGCGTCCAGAGGAGGTGTCGCAACAACAGGGTACGGTCCTCAGCCGTTACGTCGCACATCTAAAAGCGACTGGCGCGGCGCTACCCTCAGAGGGCGAGCTGGCGCGAACCGCGTCACACTACTGGCGTGAACAGAGAGAGGAGGCACCATGAATGAGCAATTGAATCAGTTGGTCATGAATGCCGATTTGGCGGAGATGAATGAGACCCATCTGGCCCCTGAAGTAGAGCAGCTGCAGCGCAAGCAGCGTTTGGCGGCGGCCCTGAGAATTTTCGGTAAGTTCGGATTCGACGAGGGCGTGGCGGGGCATATCACGGTGCGCGACCCCATCGAGCCAGACACCTTCTGGGTCAACCCCATGGGTCGATCTTTTAAGTTGGTCTCGGTGTCTGATCTTATCCGAGTCAGTCACAACGGCGATATTGTGGAAGGCGAGGGGTTGCTGAATGGAGCGGCCTTTACCATTCACAGCCAGATCCATATGGCGCGACCCGAAGTGACAGCGGCGGCTCACGCCCACTCCGTTTATGGCAAGACCTGGTCCTCCTTGGGGCGATTGCTTGACCCCCTGACTCAGGATGCCTGCGCGTTTTATGGTGATCTGGCACTGCTGGATGACTACACCGGTGTGGTTGTGTCGATGAGCGAGGGAGCGCGTCTCGCCGAGGCACTGGGGGACAAGAAGGCGATCGTTCTCAAAAACCATGGTCATCTCACGGTGGGGGAGTCGGTCGACGAAGCCCTCTGGTGGTATGTGACCTTTGAAAGAAGCTGTCAGGCGCAATTGATGGCAGAGGCGGCGGGCGAGCCCAGTCCGATTCCCCACGAAATGGCCTTGCACACAGCGGGGCAGGTGGGCAGTACACTGGCCGGCTGGTTCAGTGCCCAGCCGCTGTTTGACGTGATCCTGGCGGAGCAGCCTGACCTATTGGATTAAAGGGCCTGCTTTTGGTTGTGGATATCTGGGAGCGAGAAAACCCTGGGTTCCCGCTCAGGGGGTGAGTAGCGGATCTCCCACCCGTAACTGGTAGCGATCGAAGGCACGCCAAAGGGAGGCAATCACGAGCACTTCGACGACAACGAGGACCCAGTGCAACGCCACCACCTGCGCGGTCCGGTCTTCTAATTTGGCGCCACTGGATAAAAGAGAATAGATGGCCCAAGCCAATGTCATTCCCAGCAGATATCCGGCCTGTTTGGCCACGTCCAGTTTACGCAGTTGCTCTACAGAAACCATCAGTAGTGTCTCGCAGCGCACTAGATAGTTGCCCAGAGAAAAAGTGATCTGGTAGCCGATGTAGACAAAGAGCGCCAGTGGCAACTCAAGCGGGAGCGTCAGCACGGCGATGACGCCGCTGAGGGTCACCAGTTCTACCAGCATCGACAGGCGAAAAAACCAAGTGGCCGCCAAAATGCGCTGGTACTGGGTCGCAACCAACAAGGTGCCAAGCGCCAAACCAATACCCCCAGCCGAGAATACGGCCGGAGAGAGCGGGGTGTAGAGCACAAAAACAGCGCCTACCGATAACCCCAGAAACAATGAGTTTAAAAATTTGTATTGAATGAACCGCTGCGGACGGACAGCGGGGTGGGTCGGCATAATCAGTAGTCCACACCTTTGCGGGCACGAATGCCGGCGCGGTAAGCATGCTTCACTTCCTTGACCTCAGAAACCGTATCCATGATCTCGCGCAATGCCTGTCCGCCCCCCCGACCCGTTACCACGACGCTTTGTGACTCGGGACGTTGGGTTATTCCTGATAACACGTCTGCCTCCGTTAGATAGTCGAAGGCGAGCATGTAGGTGAGTTCATCGAGCACCACCAAATCATAGCTCGGGTCTTTGAGCATGGCTTGTGCCTGCGCCCAGGTTTGCTTTGCCGCAGCAATGTCACTCTCGCGGTCCTGCGTATCCCAGGTAAAACCGGTACCCATTTGATAAAGCATCACGTCTGGATGGCGGGACTTGATGTACAGTTCCTCGCCCGATGCCTGCACGCCTTTAATAAACTGGACAATCCCCACCTTTTGTCCATAACCCAACGCACGCATTGCCATGCCGAAGGCGGAGCTGGTTTTGCCTTTTCCGTCGCCGGTGAGGAGCACGCTGACACCGCGCTCGATATCGGCCTTGGCAATTCCCTCGTCTACCGCGGCTTTCTGTTTCGCCATGGCTTTGTTATGTCGGGTGGTCTTGTCCATATCAATTTCCTACAGGGTAAGACGAACGCCCGCGTAGCCGGTAATGCCAGGCATCTGGTAACCGGGTAATCGCTGATCTGAGCTGTCTGTCAAATTCAATATTCTGAGCTCCCATGACCACCGTGCCGACGCCGCCCACCGCGCGCTGAGATCGACGGAGAGGGTCTCATCAATTTCCACCAAAAAAGGGTCTACCGCGCGGCCCGTATGGTGGGCGGTGAGGCGAGCCGACCAACGACTCTGGGACCACAACAGGCTCAGTTGCCCGCTTTGCTCCGGTCGATAAGGCCTGTCTGCTCCGCTGCGCTCCGTGGCATCCAGCCAGGTGAAATTGCCCTCAATGGACCACTGATCGGTCAGGGGCAAACGTGCGATCATTTCCAAGCCTTTAGCCGTGCTGGTGCCGAGGGTTTGGATATAGCCGCTGTAGCTTGCGAGATCAAACACAATGGCGTCTTCGATTTGTTGGTCGAACCAAATCAATTCGATAGCCAGTGGACCCGCGCTGCCCACAAGGCCCACTTCCCAGCCTTGTGATGTTTCTTCCCGCAGGGGTACACCGGCCGCGGGTGGGAACGAGAAAGGGCCCTCGTTGTAGGCCATTTCGTAAAGGCTGGGCGCGCGAAAGCCGGTACCGATTGCCGCCCTGATAAACCAGTCCTGTGCCATGCCCGGAAGGGTATGTCTGGCGCTTACGCGCCAGCTGTTATGGGTGCCGAAATCCTCGTTATCGTCATGGCGCCAGCCGGCGGTGATCACACCTTGCCCAAAGCGTTGCCGTGCTTCCAGATAGATACCGGTATTGTCTCGGGATCGGTCGCTGCTGCCGTCTTTCAGAGACTGGGATTCGTGATCAATGCCGTAAGTCACGCGGGTGCCGTCGCCGACCTGCCATGCCCCGATTAGCGACGTGGTATCGGTTTCGCCGCGTGTTTGGTAAGCCAGCGCCGTCGCCGAATAAAAAGCGCGCTCGGTATCACTGGCGGCAAAGCTCAGTTCTAGGTCGTGTGCATCCCCCAGCCACTTGGCCGACGCGCGCCAGGCGTCTTGCTCGTAGTCATCCTCGCAGGCGTGAATCAGTGCAAAGGTGCGGGTGTCGTAGCAGCCATCGTAGTCGTTATCCCCAGACATGCTCGTGGCTGTGAATCCGAAGCTGAATGACGGGGTGATTTGCGCCCTCAAAGCAGCGTGTGCGCTGGTATTTTCGTAACCGTCGCGGTCGGGATTGACGGCATCGATATCACGCGCGTTGAAGCCAGCCGTTTTCATTTGTGCCAGGGAAAGTGAACCTGTCAGCCCGCCATGAGTCAGTGCGCCGTTGACGGCGGCCTGATGATAATCGTCACCACCTGATTCAAAGAATCCCTCGAGGTGGGTTTCGGCTGCGCTGTCAGTAGTGGACATCATGATGACGCCTCCCGCATCCGCGCCCCAGAGTAATCCCTGAGGCCCTCTCAGCACTTCAATGCGAGAGAGGCGGCTTCCAAGGAGGTGTTCGATGCGTGGGCTGATCTGCGGTGATGAGGGATCGGCGATATTGATACCGTCGAGCACAATGCGGGTGCGGAATCCATCCTCGCCACGAATGCGAACTGCTGCCGCCTTGCCATAGCCGCCATCCATTGTCACCGTGACCCCGGGAAGCGTATTGAGCAAAGAGCCAAGATCAGGGTAGCCAAAGGATCGGATGTCCTCATGATTCAAGACGCTGACCGACACGCCGAGCTGATCCAAAAGCTCGGGTGTCCGGGATGCCACAACGACGGTTTCCTCGATCAGCGTTTCGGTCGGTGCCGCGTTTTGTGCGAGGGCAGTGGGCGTCATGGCCGCGCTGAGCAGGTAGACAAAATGAAGCAGTAGAGAGCCGATTGTGAAAAATTGGAATCTGCAGGCACCGCAGTGTGCCACCGGAGCCCGGCCGGAAACAGGTTGCCCAAAAAGCGGCTGGCACCGGGTGCTGGAGCGGTATCCTCGACAGGGCCCTTGCATCGCGATCACTGCTATCCCTCTTTACCCGCCACGCAGGCACCTTGAAAAAAGATCACCACAAGGAGGAGGGGCCGGGATGCAAGATGCTCCGTAGTCACCGGAGCGCTGTTCGCATCCTGTGGGAGCCCTCCGCTCCACATGATGAATTCCGGTCAGGCAGGTATCGGGCTCTCACCGAGGTGATGACCGTTGCGGGGGCAGCGCCGGACTTGATCAGATCTCACCGGACTTCCCTTTTAACCTACCCAGACAGAATCGGCAGGCACCTGACGGGGAGAACACTACGCCCACTGTGCGGTAGGGTCAATGCTGCCAAATGTTAAACTCGTGTTATGGAATTATCGAATACCGAGGTGCCGCCCACCCCTGCTCAGCGCGACCGCATTGCGGCGTTGCTGGGTCGGGAACCACGCGGTTTAAGGGCCGTCGCCGTGGCAGATGCCGAAGGCGAGCCGATTGTGATCCGCGTCGCATCGGTTGTGGATAGCAAACCCTTTCCCACGCTGTATTGGCTCATTGGCAGTGACCTGTCGCTACAGATCGATCGCCTCGAGGCCACCGGCTGGATCGCGCGTCTGCAAGCGCAGGTCAATCAGTCTGATGCACTGCAACGCATCATGCGCGCCGATCACGAGCGCTACAGAATTGCCCGGGAGCGCTTCCTCACCGTCGAGGAGGCGGAGTATCTCGAACAGCGGGGAATGCGCGCTGCCCTCGATGAGCGTGGCATTGGTGGCATCGGCGAGAGCCATCGAATTCGCTGCCTTCATACTTGGTACGCCGCGCACCTCGTGACCCCTAATGCAATCGGCGCTCTGGTCGATGATCTGTTGGCAGATGGTGAATACTTGGCCCCAGTTTAGGGCCCACGCAGTGGTATGCTTCCGCGCCTGTTGAGCAAGTGATTTTTATAGGATTTTTCATGCCAGCCAATATTGACGACCTCCGTATTCGCAACTTGCGAGAGTTACTCACGCCCGAGGCATTGATAGCAGAGATGCCTGCCAGTGAGGGACTCGCACAGCACGTAACCGACGCGCGCAGTGCTATTCAGGCGGTGCTGAATAAATCGGACGACCGCTTGGTAGTTGTGGTGGGGCCCTGCTCAATCCATGATCCCCTTGCCGCCATGGATTATGCGGGTCGTTTACAACCTATCACAAACCAACTTGCTAATGAATTGCTCATTGTTATGCGGGTCTACTTCGAAAAGCCGCGCACCACCCTGGGTTGGAAAGGGTTAATCAATGATCCACATCTTGATGACTCTTTCGATGTGA
>JAYNYK010000018.1:0-37764 GCA_038102985.1 Halieaceae bacterium | reverse complement strand
AGTTTAGACTTGCTAGACGCAAACAAGCAACGCAACCGATAAGAATCCCGGCCGTTTGCGACACCTGTCGGAGCAATTTTAGGGGAGTTAAGGCATGTCTGGCAGTCAAGTCTGGGTCGTGACCGGCGCGTCGCGGGGTATTGGTGCCGCCATTGCGCGCACTGCGGTAGAGGCGGGTCATCGGGTAGCGCTCCTGGCACGGAGCGACGCCGTATTGGACCTTGCCGCGTCACTGGGCGAACAGGCCAGAGGGTTTCAGTGTGACGTGGGTAGCCGTGAGTCGATTGACGCGGCGATAGACGCCGTTGTGGCGGCGTATGGCCACATCGATACCCTGGTCAATAATGCCGGTGTGCACCGGGGCGGCAAGTTGCAGCGACTGAGCGACGAGGCCTGGCAGGAGGTGCTGCAGGTGAATTTAACGGGCGCGATGAGCATGACACGCGCCGCACTGCCACACATGGACGCAGGTGCCGCAATCGTCAACGTGGGCGCAGTCGTGGGCTTTCGCGGGTTCCCGGGGGACGCAGCGTATGCCTCCTCCAAAGCCGGATTATCGGGGTTGACCAAGGCATTAGCCATTGAACTGGCTCCCAAAGCCATTACCGTGAATCTAGTGATACCCGGGCTGGTGATTACCGAGATGACTTCGGGTCTAAGTGAGGCGGCGCTCGAGAAAATGAATGGCCAGATCCCGATGCGGCGCTTTGCTGAGGAGCGGGAAATTGCGGAGGTGGTCTATTGGGTGAGCCACAGTCGTTATATGACGGGCGCCTGCGTGCCGGTTGACGGCGGTTTACTCTCGAGTTTTGGTGTTACCTGATGACCCATGAGGTCACGGATACGGTTGCGGCGTGGTTGAGCGAGTCGCTGGGTTGGCAGGATCCCGCGTTTGTCTCGGCGCTGAGTGGTGGCAATTCCAACCTAACGTGGTTGTTTCGAGATGGTGACAAGGCCTGTGTGGTGAGAACACCGCCAGCTAACGATATTTCCCCTACCTCTGCGCGAGGAATTCAACGCGAGGCGCAAATGCTTCAGGCCATCGGAGCACATCCGGTTAGGGCGCCCGCGGTGCTGGCCTGGTGCGAAGATGCGTCGGTCATCGGCAGACCATTTTTGGTTCAAGAGTGGATCGATGGTGTCGCCCTGACAGACGCTATGCCCGAGGCCTATCCGGATAACGTCGAGAGCGTCAATGCACTGGGATATGACCTGATCGATCAACTGGTGGTCCTGCACAGTGTTCCCAGCGATTTGCCTGGGCTGGAAAAACTGGGTCGCCCGGAAAAATTTGTTGAGCGTCAGATCGAGCGCTGGTTAGGCGTCCGCCGAGAACACGGTGTGCGGGATTTGCCGCAACTATTTGCGTTGGGAGAGTGGTTGGGACGCCATATTCCGTCAGGGACGATGCCTGCGGTCATCCACGGCGATTATCACCTCGATAACACGCTTGCCGCCCGCGACAAGCCGGAGATTCTGGCAATTATCGATTGGGAGCTGGCAACAGTGGGCGATCCTTACATGGACGTGGCACTTATGCTGATGTTTTGGGGTGACTACCGCACCCAAGATCCACCGGCCTTCAGAGCCTTGCAGGCAGTCTCTCGGCGCTCAGGCGTGGTCAGTCGTCGGGAACTGGCCGGGCGGTGGGCTGAAGGACTCGGGCGGCCGCTGCATCACATGAATTTTTATATGGCACTCGCATTCTGGCGGTTGGCCGCGATCATTGAGGGCGCCTATGGGCTCCATGTGGCCGGCAAACTCGACTCTGAATATGCCCGCGGACTGGCCTATGACGTCCCGGCGTTGTTGGCCGAGGCAGAGCGCGCCGCTGCAGGCGATTGGTGACACTGATGCTCAGCACCATGATGAATACGCCGCTGGGGGTCTCGACACTTCACCGCTTTGGTGCGCGGCATTTTAGCGAGAGCCGTGTTGGCGACTACGATGGCGAGCGGATCCACTGGCGAACCTACGAGGACATCGATCATTGCAGTGCCAGACTCGCCCACGGTTTAGCGCGCCTTGGCCTGAAGTCGGGTGACCGGGTTGGCACCTTTATGTGGAATAGCACCCAGCACCTGGAGGTTTACCTCGCTGTGCCCTCAATGGGTGGGGTCCTGCACACGGTCAACTGTAGACTGTCTCCCGAGCATATCGCCTACATCATCAATCATGCTGGAGACCGGTTTCTGGTTATCGACGGCCGGCTCGCCGAACTCCTGGTCCCTGTTTTACCGCTGCTATCGACGGTTGAGTATCTCCTTGTTGCAGGTGATTGCGCCGCTTTGGAGGACAGTCGCGTTATTGCTTACGACGCTCTAATAGAGGGTGGCGCCCCTGACTATCCCTGGCCCACCGCCGAAGAGAATGCCGCTGCGGGTATTTGCTACACCAGCGGTACTACGGGTCATCCGAAAGGAGTGGCGTACAGCCAACGAACGACTTATTTGCATGCGCTCGCATCGCGCGCTGTTGACAGTTTTGCAGTTCAGGAACGCGATGTCATTCTGATGCTACCTTCTATGTTTCATGCCAACGCTTGGGGCTTCCCGTACAGCGGCTGGATGTCTGGCGCGGATATGGTGATGCCGGGGCCTCATCTTCAGGGGCCGCACTTACGTAACATGATTGAACTAGCGCGGCCAACCCTGACAGCAATGGTACCGACGATTTTGGGGGACCTGCTCCGATCCGATGCAGAGATGCCGATGGATCTGACGTGTTTCCGGGCTATTGTGTCGGGTGGTTCAGCCGTGCCCTCGTCCATGATCGAGGGGGTGCGCGATCGTTGGGGTGTGCCCGTGATTCAGGGCTGGGGCATGACTGAAACCAGTCCCATGTGCGTGCTTTCGCATCCGCCCAAGGCGTTAGGTGGCGAGTCAGAAACCTTTTGGCGTCTCAAAAGTGGCCGCCCGGTGCCGGGAATCGAGGTGCGGGTAGTCGACGAATCCCGAGGCCAGCTCCCTGAGGATGGGCAATCCGTCGGCGAGCTGCAGCTCCGGGGGGCGTGGGTAACGGGTTGCTATTTGGATACCGACAGCGATGCATTTACGGAGGATGGCTGGCTGCGCACGGGAGACGTGGGTGTCGTTGACGCCAAAGGGTACGTGCAACTGACCGACCGCACTAAAGACGTCATCAAATCCGGTGGCGAATGGATATCATCGGTCGATCTCGAGGATGAGCTGCTCAAATCTCCCGATATTGGTGAGGTGGCGGTCATTGCCATCGCAGATCCGCGCTGGCAGGAGCGCCCCCTGGCGGTCGTTGTGCCGACCTCGGAAGAAGATGCGCATGCGACAATAGCGCGGCTTCGGGAGTTCCTGGCCGAGAAGGTCGCCAAATTCTGGATTCCCGAATACTGGTGCTTTGTGGCGGAGATACCGAAAACCAGCGTTGGCAAGATGGATAAAAAGCGGTTGCGCACGATGCTCAGCGAAAATCAGCTGAAGATAGCGCGCTACGACAGTAAAGGAGAAGCGAATGGATGACCTGACGGAGGCGATGTCATCATCTCAGGCTGCGTCCGCGGCAGTATCGACGCAGGCAGAGCGGAGTGCGCTGTCGGATCAAAGGATGTTTGAGGTCGCTATTGAACTGGTCAATGAACGCGGTACCGCCAAAACCACGCTGAAAGATATCGGTGAGCGGGCAGGCTACAGCCGTGGCCTGGCCAGTTACCGTTTCGGTTCAAAAGATGGCCTCTGGATGGAGCTTTTCGCCCGCTTCGATGACATTTGGAAGGCCCATCTCTCGCAGTATTTGGCCGGGAAGCGGGGTCTGGCTGCGCTTGAGGCGGCTGTGCAGGCGCAGCGGGATATTTTTACCCGTGAGTCGGGCTATCTTCGCGCCATGTACATCCTGTGGTACGAGTCGCTGGGTCGCGAATCTGACATTCGAGCCAGTCTGGCGCGGCATCACGTGATCTATCGCCGCGACGTGAGAGAGTGGATTGAGCAGGCACAGGCCGAGGGTGATGTGAAACCAGACATCGACCCTGAGCATTTTGCAGTGGGCTATTGCTCGACTATGTTTGGCACCATTTACCAGTGGGTGGTAGCGCCCGATGCCATCGACATCGACACATTCTTTGATTCCTTTGCCGCGACCACGCTGGCGGCAATTACCCAAACGGAGGGTTGAGCATGGCAAGACTAGCGGTCGACGGCAGTAAAAGTATTTATTTTGAGGATCTGGGTGGTTCGGGTCGCGCAATAATACTGATTCATGGGTGGGGTATGGACAACCGATGCTGGGACGGCGTCATTCTGCCGCTGCAGGCAGCGGGCCACCGGGTAGTCACCATGGACCACCGCGGCTGTGGCCGATCAGATCATGATTTTGCTGATCTCAGTATCGCCGCCATCGCTGGTGACGTTGCTTCCTTGATAGCGCATCTCGGGCTGTCTGACGTGGTAGTCAATGGCTGGTCTCTCGGTGGGGCTGTAGCGACCCATGCGGCCAGCTTGCTAGGGGACCGCTGCGCCGGACTGGTGCTGACCGCCGGCGCGAGCCCGATCTACACCCAGAAGCCGGGTCTGGAAATCGGGGGTATGCCCGAGGATGTCGAGGGCAATGTCGCGGCAATGAATGATGACCGCGTGAATTTCTTGACCATGTTGGCCACGGCGATCTGTGCCAAACCGCCGACAGATGCCGTATTGGCCTCTATGGCAGGGGCTTTTCTGAACTCCAGCGCCCGGGCGTCGGTGACTTTGGCGGAACTCGCGCATCTGGATCAGCGGGAGATGATGATGGCGTTGGATATCCCGGTGCTCTCATTCATCTGCGGTCAGGACGGTTTTGTGGCCCCCGATATTTCTCGTTGGGTAGCAGAGAACCACCCGCGGGCCACGGGCGTAGAGTTCCCCGAGAGTGGTCATGCGCCATTCATGGAAGAGCGCGAGGGATATCTCTCAGCCTTGAATGATTTCATCAACGGCCTCTAAGGGGGAGACCAATGGCATCAAGCGTGGATTTTGGCCTGTGGTATGACTTTCGTAACCCCGAACCCTGGCAGATCGATTTTGAGCAGTTCTATGCCGAGCGGCTCGATCAGATCGAACGTGCAGAAGGAATGGGTTTCGATTCAGTATGGCTAACCGAACATCACTTTTGTGACGATGGGTACACGCCATCGCCGATGGTTATTCACGCTGCCATTGCGGCCCGTACCCAGCGTATGCGCCTGGGTACCAATTTGATGTTACTGCCCCTCGCTGATCCCGTTCGCATGGCGGAGGACGCCGCCACGCTGTCTTTAATCTCTGGCGGTCGTTTCGACCTCGGTGTTGGCATTGGCTATCGGCAGCTGGAGTTCGATCAGTTCGGAAGGAAGATTTCCCATCGACCGAGTTTGGTCGAAGAGGGTATCGAAATTTTACGCCGCGCATGGTCTGGTGACGCGGTCAATTTCGAGGGTAAGCGCTTCGCCGTGGGTGATCTCAAGATTACGCCCAAACCCAACCGGGCGCCGCAAGTGCTGTTGGGCGGGATGGCGCCCCCCGCGATAGACCGCGCGGCGCGAATTGCCGACGGCTTTCTCTGCACCGGCGGCATCGGCATGGATACTTACGTCGAGTGCCTCGAGGCTAATGGCAAGGCGCCCGAAGAAGGGAACATCATTCTCGGCTGTTGGGCGATCATCGCCGAGGATCCTGAGGCCGAGGCCGAGCGTGTGGGGGACTATGTGCTGTACCAGTCCAACGAATATATTCGCTGGGGTGCTTTTGGTCCGCCTGACCAAACCCCGCTATTTCCCGATGCGCGCACGGCCATTGAAAATGGTCTCTACGAGCTTTGGGATGCCGACACGGCGGTTGAGAAACTGAGTGGTCTCATTGAGCAATATCCGCAAATTTCCGACATCCACTTCTGGGCGCAGTTCCCGGGGGAGAGTGTTGAATCGGGTGATCGCAGAATGACCTACATCGCGGAGAAGGTGCTGCCTCGCTTGCGCTAGCCAGCAAGGGAGAGCGGATCAGGCAGCGTGGCGGCTCAATTTAGCGACAGATTGCGCGGTGGCCATCAAGGTGCCGTCGGCATCTGAAATTTCAGCTTCAAGAAAGGCGGTGCGGAACGTGGCTTTTTTGACCTTGCCCACCGCTCTCAAAGGTTGATTGCCTCGACAGGCACTGATGAACTGGGTTGCAATATCGAGGGAGGCGACATTGCTGATGCTCTCGTCAGTGCCAAACAGCGCATGGGACATGGCGGCGTCCAGCATGGCGGTGACAAAGCCGCCCTGCACCACATCCCCTGAGTGGCAGAAATCCAGCGGGACGGTGAAAGAGAAGACGGCTTGTTGGGCATCTAAATCGAGTTCAATAACTTTGCCGCCCAGCAATTTGATGAAGTCAGGGGCCATGTTATTCAAGTCCGCGATTCGTGCCTTGCTGTCTGTCATCTGTTCTCTGTCTCTCCAGTTGGCGGCGGGCAGTCTAGCGATAAACGGCGATGATATATAGCGCTCCCTGGCTTGTGAGGCGCCCAATTCCGCTTTGCATGTCGGTGCAACACCTAATCTATTGCCTGGCGCATAAGCAGAAATGACCGCTGACGCATTGATCCAAATCCGAGATGTGGAGTGTGATGGACTCGTTATTCCTTCGTGGCACTTGCAGGGGGGGGAGGCTTGGTGTGTTTTTGGCCGCAACGGCTCTGGGAAGCAGCAACTCGATCGACTGCTGACGGGCGATTTAGCACCGCGAACGGGGAGCATCATACGATCTGTCGCGCTATCTGACATTGCGTTGATCTCATTTGAGGCCCAACAGGCGCTCTACGAGGAGGAGCGGCGGTTGGCGGCTTCTGATCTGGTGCCGGAAGAGGAGCAAGGCACTCGGGTGGTGGCTTTTCTTCCTCAGGAAAAGCTGCAGGACCCACTTATCGATAACCTCAAAATGCGGCATCGGTTAACGGCTTTCTACCGCGAGCTCAGTACCGGTGAGAGCCGTAAGCTGTTGTTGCTCAAAGCGATGTTGGAGGACGCTCGATTACTGCTCTGTGATAACCCCTTCGACAGCCTTGACCAACAATCGGTCTCGGCGCTAAGCGATACCTTACTGCAGGCGGTTACGCGGGGCATCAGTGTCGTCTTGTTATTGAGTAATCGCTCGGATATTCCGCCTTGGGTCGAGCAGTTCGCTTGGGTAGATCAGGGGCGAATGATGTGCTTCGACGCGCCGCCCGGCGCAGCACAGCGAGCGCAACTGGATCAGCAAATTGGAGCGCGGGTGGTGTCACAGCCCGGGCTACCTGAGGATGCGATCGAGTTGGCGTCCTATACCGCGCCCTATATCGCTGAACTCAATGCGTGCACGGTCAGATATGGTGGGCGCCCGGTGCTTGATGATCTGACGCTGAAAATTGCCCCCTTGCAACATACGCTGATCACGGGTGAGAACGGCGCCGGCAAGTCGACCCTGTTAGGCCTGATTACCGGGGATTGCCTGCAGTGCTTTAGTAATGATGTCACGGTCTTTGGGCATCGTCGCGGCACGGGCGAGTCGGTGTGGCAGATCAAGCGGCATCTGGGTTTAGTCGGTAGCGACCTGCATCGCCGTTACAACGTGCGCTGTGACGTATTGGCGGTGGTGTGCTCAGGTTTTTTTGATTCTATCGGTCTCTATGACGCGCCGACGGAATTTCAGGTCCGCATCGCACAGGAGTGGTTGGCGGCGATTGAAATGGCGGATAAGGCATCGGTGAGTTTTCAGTCGCTGAGTTATGGGGAGCAGCGATTGGTGCTCATTGCCAGAGCCATGGTGAAGTCCCCGTTGCTGCTGGTGCTCGACGAGCCCACCCAGGGCCTCGACGAGATCAATCGTGAGCGGATTCTGGGCTTTATGTCAGCGATCGAGGCGCGGCAACACAGCACGTTGCTCTTCGTGAGTCATCGCGAAGACGAATTTCTGCCGCTGTTCAAGCAGCATGTGCACCTGCGCCTGAATCTTTAAATCAGTCTTACATCGCTCTGGTAGCAGTGGAGAGAGGTTTTAATCTTGGATTTTAAGGTGTCGGATGATTTGCGACAGGTCCTAATAAATCGGCAGCGAGCTGTCAGCAGGTCGCTAAGAATACAGTAGGACCGTCGCGAGTTCTGTCATAAAAATCACATTCTCTTTGCCGACGGCTCACTGCAGGCCGAAGTCATTAAAGCGTCTTGCGAATCTCCAGACGCCATTGGCGGCCGCGATTGTAGACCCCCTCCAGTGATTGAAAGGCCACACCGTAAACACCTGTAACCAGATACTGCTCATCCGAAAGGTTGGTGCCCGCCAGAATCACGGTCCAGTCACCCCCGGTATTGGTCCAACGCAGGCTCGCATCAATCAGACTATAAGTGTCGGTCTCCAGCAGTGGCGTGTTGTAGGCGTCGTTATAGGTCTCTGAGCGATAGCTCCAGTCGGCGCGCAGTAACAGCGTGCCCCTGTCCGCCAGCTCGAGCTCTTTCGACAGCCCCAGGCTCGCAGTGGTTTCCGGTACGCGTTCGAAGTCATTGCTTTTCAGAATCAGCGTGTTGGCGGTATCGATACTGTCGTACTCCGCATTGAGGAGCGACAGACTGCCCTCAATGAACCAGCCTTCGGCCGGCGAGGCGAACAGTTCTACCTCGAAGCCGTCGATGCTGGCCTCACCAATATTCTGGGTAACCGGGGCGGCGCTATTAAACACCTGCACCTGCAGCTCTTCGTAATCGGTCTGGAAGATGGCGCCGTTCAGACGTAGTCGACCATCAAGCAGATCGAGCTTCACACCCGCTTCCAATACCTCCACAAACTCGGGCTCGTAAGTGGGGATCAGGTCGATATCGGGTGTGCCCGGGGGTGCCGTAAAGGGCGGCACGATCGGCGGGAACACCCGCTGGGTAAAGCCGCCTGACTTGAACCCTTCCGAGTAGGTCGCGTAGAGCATGACGCTGTCTGTCAGGTCAAAGGCGATGTTGGCCATGGGCGTGAACTCAGAGATGGAAATTTCCTTCTCGAGCAAGGGCAGAATGCGCGAGCCCGCCTGCAGGAACGGTGCATCCAGTGCCGCCAGTGGATTCCCTGGAGGCACAACGTTGCTGATGCCTGCGTAGTAGTTCTGATAGATGATCTGATCGGGGGTAAAGGCTTTGTCCTCGTCGGTGTAGCGCCCGCCCAGTGTCAGATGGAGCCGGTCCGTCATGTCGAAAGTAGCCTGTGCGAAGGCGGCCCATGCGGTGTTGTCAAAGGCGCCCCCAGATCGGAAGTTTGAAACCGTGAAGTCCAGAGTGTTCTCGTTGTCGCCCTCTTCAGAGAAGTAATAGAGACCGAGAATCCAGTCGAGCCCATCGTGGGTGCCAATTAACTGCAGCTCCTGCGTGAACTGCTCTTGATCCAGTGTGTCCGCAAACTGCGCGATGCGGTGTGGCGAGTGATCGCCATCGCGGGCAAAGTCAGACTCCAGCTCCCGGTATGCCGTGATCGACTTGAGCGCAAGGCTGTCGGACAGGTTGAAGTCGAGCGTCGCGGAGACGCCAAACACATCGGTCTCCGAATAGGCAGGTGCAGTACCCTCATTAGTGCCGTCTGCTCCGATGTAACGCGAGTCGTAACAGCTGGGGGAGGCGGGGTTTGAGGTCACGCCATTACCGGCTGGGTCCGTCGCCGCGCAGGGCTGCCCGGGCCCCATGGCCGCGGTGGTCACGTTGTGAATAAAGGTCATGGGCGGTGGCGGTGCGAGTACTACACCCTGAAGCTGACTCAGATCGGTGAAGTCGATACCAATCAACTCCATGGCAGGTCCGTTTTCACGATCCCTTGTCATGTCCGCCGTGATCAGCGCAGAAAAATTGTCGCTGGGCTGGAACGCAAAAGACACTCTGCCAGTGAAGGTGTCATCGTCACCGAGGTCAGTGCCATCGGGGCGGTCGACGTAGCCATCTTGGGTCATGGAGGCCACCGTGGCGCGCATGGCTACGGAATCGCTGATCGGTACCTGGACCGTGCCGCGGAGATGCAGGAGGCTGTCGGTGCCCGCCGCTACAGCGACGCTGCCTTCCAAATCACCACCGATCTGGGGTTTGCGGGTCGCAATCGAGATCGCGCCCCCGATGGTGTTGCGACCAAATAGGGTGCCCTGCGGTCCGCGGAGTACCTCAAGGCGGTCGATATCGACAATGTCGAGAATCGCGCCAACAGAGCGCGCGACATAGACGCCGTCAACATACAGACCGACACCGGGCTCGGTCGTGGGCAGGAATTCTTTCTGGCCCACACCGCGGAGATAGATTGCCGCTGAGTTAGAGGCGCCGCCGAAGCTGGGGTTGTTGTGTAGCGTCAGGCTGGGCACAAAGCGCTCGATCTGATCGAGGCTGTCGACCCCGCGGTAGTCGAGGGTCTCACCAGTGAATGCCGATACTGCGATCGGCGCGTCCTGCAGACCTTCTTCAATACCGCGTGCGCTCACCACAATCTCTTCCATCAGGCGCGCGGTAGTTGAAGGCGGCGCTTCCTGTGGGTTCGCGACTCCGGCCGCCAATATAGTGGGGAGTGAGAGTGTGAGGACAACATGAAATGGTAATTTCTTCATCTGCAGTACCTCTATTTTAAAGTTTTAGACAAGAAAAGTTACTGTGGAGGTGCCTTGGTGAATCAGACAATCTGTTAGCGAGTAACCCAATTAATTGCTGGCTTTTTCGATAGCCTCAATCATCGCTGTCATTGCTGATTTTTTAGCCTCTGGGCCGAGGCACCCGTAGCCACCATCTACCGCCAACTCTGTGCCGGTGACAAAGGACGAGCTGTCCGAACAAAGGAATAAGACGCATTCTGCAACTTCATCGGCCTCAGTCACGCGGCCCAATGGTTGATAACCGCTTACTACTTGATCCGCGATGGCGCGATTCCCGCCAGTCAAGCCTGCGACGGGTGCGCTCCATGTAATGCCTGGGCGAATAGTGTTTACACGAATGTTAAACGGGGCTAGATCCAGAGCTTGACTTTTCGTTAGTTGCTGAATGGCTGCCTTGGTGGCTGGATATGTCCAGCGTCCGGCTTGCGCCACTCCTGAGCTAATACTGCCGAAATTGATTATTGACGCACCGCTGCTCTCCTTTAAGTAAGGAAGCGCCTTGCTGACTAATAATGCTCCGCCCACGACATTGACTTGAAAGCTACTCATCCACTCTTCTTGTGAGGATTCGAGACCGCTATCGGCATAGATACAAGCTGCGTTAATTATGAAGTCAATGCCTTTGAATTCATCTACTGTTTGGTCAACTACTTTTTGGATCTGTTCTTGCGAGGCTAAGTCAGTCGGTAGGAACTTTGCGCCCTCTCCAAGTTGGCTCGAGAGCTCTTCTCCCCTCGCTACATTAACGTCAGCGATCATCGTCATTACGCCTGCTCTATGCAGATATGTTGCAACCACGGCGCCTATGCTGTCAGCGCCTCCGGTTACGATGGCGACCCGATTGCTCAATCCAGTAAAATTGCTCATGAAAGCCCCTGCGCATGCGCTTCTCCGATGGTCACTGCTAAAGGTTAGCAGGCCGCGTTTCCGAGGGTATAACCCGACGGGTTACAAATTATCTAGCGCCAGCCCAGCTCTGCTGCATTTCTGAGAAACGCTTCGGATTCTTCATCTGCTGGAAAACCATAATCAATATGGTAAGTGTCAAGCGTTACGTCTCGCGTTTCGCCCAAAGTCCCTACGGCGGTAACCAGCCGCACTTTGCTGCAACCGCGCTCAAGCTCGATCGGTATGATCAAGTGAGGACTTTCAGCCTCTTTTGATCCTGAGATGTCGGGCGCAAGTTCTTTCATTTCTTCGAAAGCACGCAAGGATTGCTTCTCGACGTTTGAAGATTCGACATGGCGGTGGATTCTGCCGAGGTGCATATCATAAACACTGCAGATATTCTCGATGGAATCTCGTAGGCCTGTCGGATGAAAATTAAGCCGAGGAATCGTGAGTGGCTCTGCAAGCAAGCCCTTCGGGTCTTTAGCGAAAGTATGAATGATGAAATCCATAGCAGGATTACGTAGCTGCACATTCAAGTTTCTATCTATCACCATCGCAGGATATTTTTCGGTTGCCATTACTGCAGACTGGAGTATCCGAAGCGCCTGCTTTGCCTCACCTTTGCCGAGGTCCGCTTCAACATGATCAGGGGCGTGCCCTGATGCCTCTAGCAATAAATTTCTCGCTCTGACAGTAAGTTCAAGTTCGGCGCAAATTCGGAGGAGGAGCGCTCTGCTTGCTGAACTTTTGCCGTTCTCAATGTAATTGAGGTGTCGATAAGAAGTATTAATGGCCGCAGCCAAAGCTTCTTGGCTTATAGACCGCTTTTTGCGCCAGAACCTAATGATGTCGCCTGCCGATCGCTGCATTTCCTTAGTTTATAACCTAGCGGGTGATAAACCTAATCAGAGAAAAGACATACGGTTGAGTCTGGGAATCACTGAGAGGCATCGACATGTCCTATTTACGCGAGCTGCCCAACGCGTGCATGCAAGACTTTTTATATTACGCCGAATGCGAGGAACTTGACCATATCCTTCAGGTCTTTGCGAAGCTACTCCGGGAGCCGTCTTTGCTGACTCATGCGGAACGAGAGCTCTTGGGAACCTATTGTTTGGCGCTCAATAACGCACACCAGCCGCTCAATGTACACGGACGTGTGCTAACGCTCTGTGGCGGAGACCAATGGAAAGTTCAGGATCTGATCAAGGACCCGGAGCACAGATGTTTGGAGCCCCGGCTCCGACCCCTCGCTAAAGTTGTTCGTAAATTGACATTAGATGCTCACAGTGTCTGCAAAGCAGACATAGAAGCCTGTTACGAGGCGGGATTCGACGGCCGAACTCTTCACCAGATTGTGTTTTTAACTGGTCTGTTTAGTTGCATGGCTCGGTGGACTTCAGCCCTAGGTATGAAATACACCCCCGAAGAGATCATCAATTCCTCAGACGGGCTTTATTACAACGGATATTTTGGTGAAGGCCCGGGGCTATCAGACGAGGAGTACAAAGAGACAGTCCTCCCAAATCATAAGCCAATACCTTTCAATGAAGAAGCGTGCACGCAGCCACGGAATCCCGAGACTTGGGCGCCAAATGAAGGGGCATGAAGCCGGAGAAGTGTGTATTGGCAGTAGCGCGATTTATCTGTCGAAAAGAACAATTGATCGGGGATGAAGATAGACATGGAAACATATACAGCGAATAAAAGTTTTCCTCATTACACGGATGTTGAACCGTGTGATTTGTCGCGCCAAGCCCAGTATCGCTTGGAAAACCCTTCCTCTGACTTCAACTATGAATACAAGTTTGTCGAGTTGCTAGACGGAGTGAACACGGCCTATATCGACGAGGGAGAGGGCAAGCCGGTAGTGTTTGTTCATGGTGCCACTGAGCAGGCATATATCTATCGCAACATCATGCCTTTTGTGGAGAGTTATGGGCGCATTGTTGCGATGGACAATTTGGGCCACGGTCTCACTGATAAGTCTGATACGGACGATATTCTTTTTGATTCGTACAGACTGTTTGAGGCATTTTGCGATCGGTTAGAGCTGTCGGACATGACGTTGGTGGCTCAGGATTGGGGGTCAGTAATTGCTCTTTACTACGCCTCTCAGAATCCTGGTCGGGTGCGGGGACTGTGTCTTTCCGAGGCATTATGTGCGCCGGCTTATCCCATTCTGGATTTGGAGCAAGCCAAGCAGAATCCAGGTAAAGCTGCAGCGATGGACCATTACAACCGCTTCCGCAGCGATGCCGGTGAGGCTCTTGTATTCAATGAGAATGGAATGCTTGAGCGGGTATGGGATCTTCATCTTCACAGGAAACTAAGTCAACGAGAAAAAGACACCTATCGTTTTCCATTCTCAGAGCCGAGCCATCGAAAACCATTATTGGAATGGCCCCGTGCAGTGGGTTTGGGTGGAGACCGTCCTGAGGTTGATAGAGCGATGCAAGTCATGAATGAGTGGATGTTGACGACGGACATTCCGATTCTTGATTTATACGGCTTTCCTGGGTGTGTCACGACTGAACTTGACGTTAAGTGGCGGGCTGAGCGGCTGAGAAATCACGAAGCTGCCTTTATTGGTGTAGCGAATCATTTTACTCAAGAGGACGCACCGGAGTTTTTTGGACGAGCTTTGGCAGAGTGGTATCGCAGAAACCTAGCTGACGACAAAACCAAATGGTATTCGGGCGCTCGAAGCCCTATGGATGCTGTGGGTGCTTTTGGTGGGGCCGTGGTCGGTGGTGACTTGGATACGGCACTGGAGATCATCCATGCCGACTGCACTTGGATCTACGCTGGTCCTGACCGTATCCCATTTGCGGGTTCCTACCATGGCCCTGATGGAGTGGCTGCATATTTGCAGAAGTTCGGTGAGGAAATGGAGATCCTCAGTTTTGAGCCGACGCTCACTGTCGATGGCGATCTTGTGATTCTGCGTGCCAAAGAGCTGAACCGCCACAAGATTAGTGGGAGGGAATTGAACCTAGATGTTACGCAAGTTTACGAAGTGAGAAATGGGCAGATTATTTTCTTTCAGGAGTTCGTCGACACTGCGGCGATTCTGGCGCTGTATTCCTAAGAATTGAAAAGAGGTGCCACCAAAGCGCTATTGAGAGTGGATTGGTGACCTGCATCAGCATAAATAATCGGCTGGATTCAGGCCGTAATAGGGAGTCAAGAAATGTTAAGCGATAAGCATAAATTTCGAGTGAAGATTTGGTCTCTCATTAGGGTTGATTTGACGATCAAGGCGCTGCTCATTGGCCTGCTCGGGGCGTCGCATGCCGTTGCGGTTCAGCTCGAAGAGGTTGTGGTGACTGCGCAAAAGAGAGAGCAGTCGCTAAGCGACGTTCCTATTGCCATCTCCGCAGTCAGTGGCGAGCAGTTGCGATCATCCGGCCAATATACTTTGGATGAGCTGTCAATAAGTATTCCCAACTTCACTTTTTCTGAGGCCGCGTCTGGTAGCGATAATATTTTTATTAGAGGCGTAGGTTCAGGGATAAATTACGGTTTTGAGCAGGCGGTTGGTCAAGTCATAGACGGCTTTTTTTATGGGCGAAGTCGGTTTGGCCGTGGCGCTTTTCTAGACCTTGAGCGGGTGGAGGTTTTAAAGGGGCCTCAGGGTGCGCTCTTTGGAAAAAATACTACGGCGGGAGCAATAAATCTCACGACCGCCAAGCCAACTGATGAATTTATGCTTCGTGCTCAGGCCACCTATTTTGCCGAGGGTTCGGAGGGCGCACTTTTTGATGGTGCTGTTTCCGGACCCTTAACTGATCAGGTGAAAGGGCGCCTCTCCCTTCGTTACGAGGACCGAGATGGGTTCGTTGAAAATGTTGTGTCCGGTCAGGAGGAGCAGTCCACGGAGCAGCTTGATATCCGGGGAACAATCGCCGTTGACTTGAGTGACTCATTCTCTGCGACCCTTATGTATCAATACGGAGACGCAGACAGAACCGGGCGCGTTGGGCAGCTTTCGAAGTGTGGCGACCCGCTCAAAAGCTTTGATCCCGACGGCCCTGGTCCAGCTCCGGCTGGTGCTTTGTATATGCAGATGATCGCCCTCGGTGAGGATTGCACTGCCAACTTTCAACATACGGTTGTCAATCAGCGTGAGGGGCCAGTACCCCAACGTTTCGATACCGAATACCAGATCGCCGGATTGACCATGGTGTGGAATTGGCAGGATTTTGAATTAACGTCCCTTACCGGATTTTCTGACTATGAATTTCTAGATGACTTTGACGCAGACTGGACGCCGATCACTCTGGCCGGAGCTGAGACCACGGAAGAATATTCGCAATGGTCTCAGGAATTCAGAATTTCCGGTGGCATTGGTGGAGATTTTGAGTATCTAGCGGGTATTTATTTCCTCAAGACGGAGCAAGACACCGACTTTCGCAGAGATTTTGTCGCCCTGCCACCCCCGCTAACGCCGTCAGGGAACCTGATCGTTACCTCTCAAGAGGCGGAGACGCAGGCGGTTTTTGGGCAGCTTACTTGGCAGTTCGTTGAAGGGTTGCAGTTAGTGCTCGGAGGTCGATACACCCACGAAAAGAAAGACGTTATCCAGAGCCAGACCCCTACTTTGTTATTCACTAACGAACCGGTAGCTTTAATTCCACCAGCGGGTCCAGGCGCGGGTAGTCATTTTCTTAAAGGTAGCCGTTCGGAGAGTGATTTCTCGCCTAGTGGCTCTTTACAGTGGTACCCAAACAGCCAGATGATGCTTTATGGCAAGGTGGCGAGAGGGTTTAAGGGCGGTGGCTACGATTTCCAAAACGACGGACCACAGGTGCTAGCGGAGCAGAAATTTGAGTTTGATCGCGAGGATGTGCTCAGCTATGAGTTGGGTGCCAAATTGTCATTATTCGATGGCGCGGCTGAGCTCAATATCGCCGCATTTTTGAGTGAATTTGAGGACCTGCAGGTGAGTACTCTGGGGGAGAACATCACCTTCAAAGTTGGTAATGCGGCGGAAGCCACCACGAAGGGAGTGGAGCTAGACTTTAGGTGGGCGCTCGGTGAAGGGCTTATCTTTTCTGGAGCCGTGGCTCATTTAGACGCCAGCTACGATTCCTTTCCGGATGCTCCATGTTCTGCGGCAACAATATTAAATCAGACGTGCGCGGGTGCAGCTGATTTGACCGGTGAAGTGCTTCCTTTTTCACCAGAATTGACGGCTGTTTTCAGGGCTGAGTATGAGCGACCGATCAATTCCAGCTTGTCATTCTTTGCGATGGTATCCGTCTCTTACCTGGACGAATTCGCATTAGTGCTAGATTTGGATAGGGATCTCTATCAGGAGTCCTTTAGCAAAATTGACGCTCGAATAGCACTCGGTGCCCCTCACGGTGGTTGGCAGATTGCTGTTTTGGGTCGCAATCTCACAGATGAAACAACACGTAACTTCGGCAACGACGCGCTAGGTGGGCCATTCATGCTCGGGACCACTTTCAGTCATGTTGAGGCCCCCAGAACTATCGCCATTCAAGCCTCACTAGAGTTTTGATGCCCACCAACGCGCCGCGAGGATTTAGCTGATGAAAAGATATGCAATTGGTTTCCTTATAGCTATTTCTTGTGCTTCGTCGGTTAGTGCGTATGAGCCTGATGCGGTGTTCGCTGATTCTATGAAAAAAAATAAGCAAAATTGGTCAGAGGAAGATACGGAAGTTACAGCGCAACTGGCCCAACTTAGGCGGCAGTTCGGTCGGGTACCTAACGTTGTCCTCATCTTGGCAGACGATATTGGTTGGGGCGAGTTAGGTTCCTTTCTGGGAGGAAAGTTGAGAGGCACACCTACACCGAACCTAGATGACTTGGCTGAAGATGGCCTGACCCTACTGTCTCACTACTCCGAGCCATCGTGTACCCCCACTAGGCTGGCGCTATTGACGGGTCGGTATCCCGTTCGCACCGGCGTTACTACAGTCCTTTGGCCAGGACAGGGGGAGGGTTTATCGCCGGATGAAGTCACCGTGGCCGAGATTCTGTCAGAAGTGGGATACGAAACGGCGATGTTTGGCAAATGGCATGTTGGGGACGGGCCTCAGCAGGGGCCTGAAAACCAAGGTTTTGATTACTCTTACTATGGCCTTTACAACGGAGCAATTTACTCTTGGGCGAATCAAAAGGCGTTCTACGAGGCCGACACCATCGATGGCGCAGGGTATTTTTATGATTTTCCCGGTAGCTTGGAAGATTACGAGAGCACTTATGGAATAGAGATAAAAGGAATCTTGGAGGCTCGAAAAGGTGAGGGTCGACGGGAGATTGCGCCAATAGGTCCGCAGTCAATGGCTGATATCGAACGTAACTCAATATTAAAAATTAAGGACTTTATCAGTGAAAATGCGCAGGCTGGCCGACCATTTTTTGTCTATTGGGCGAGCTATGCTCAACAGATGGCCTCGTCACCCATAGAGTATCGTTTTTCAGAAGGCGTAGACAGCCAGAACAATCAAGCAGCTCAGCTGGCACAGCATGACGATTATATCGGCCAGTTGCGGGCCTCATTGAGAGACAATGGTGTTGAGGAGAATACACTACTAATTTGGATCAGCGACAACGGTCCAATGTATGCATTCTGGCCAAATTCAGGGTATTCGTGGCTTCGCGGCGGTAAGGGGGATGTTTATGAGGGTGGAGTGAGGACGCCGGGGTTCGCAGTTTGGCCGGGTGTAATTGCACCGGACCAAACAGCCCTGGATATGGTTTCCGTTACCGATTTGTTGATCACATTGGCAAGAGTCGCCGGCGCTACCCAGCACATTCCGAACGATCGCGTTATAGACGGCATCGATCAGTTGCCACTTTTCCTCCAAGGAGAGGGCCATGGCCGTCGAGACTTTTTGTTTCACTATAGCGGTAGTGACTTGGCCGCAGTAAGAATGGGGCAGCTGAAGATGCATCTTGCTCAGCAGTCACGTGGCGGCCTCCCAAACTTTGAGCTCTACAATTTAAAGCGTGATCCCGGAGAGAAATTCGGGGAGATGTTTAATCATCTGTGGGCCGTAGTTCCATTCCAAAATCTGATTGGTAAGCACCGCGGGCAGTTTCAGCAGTTCCCGCACCGACAGTGATCTGGAGGCTTGCTTACATGTGCTTAGTTTGATTCTTTTGGATTAGCTAGAGCATGAACATCGCGATAATAGGGGCGGGCTTTGCTGGATTGGTCGCTGCAAAAACCCTCAAGGAGTTCGGGCACTTCGTTACCGTATATGAAAAAGCAGCCGATGTGGGTGGTGTTTGGTCTAGCTCCCGCACCTATCCAACACTCACTACGCAAAATGACAAAGGAACCTACTGTTTTTCCGATTGGACTATGCCTCCAGAGTATCCAGAGTGGCCCTTTGCGCATCAAGTTCAAAATTATCTCGCTTCCTACGTCGATCATTTCCAACTTAATAAACATATCTTTTTATCAGAGGAGGTTTTAGAAGTTAGGCGACTTGCGGACGGTGATTGGGCCCTGAGATCCAGTAAGCGAACAGAGCGATACGACTTTGTCGTAGTTGCATCGGGAATTTTTTCTTTGCCTTACATTCCCGATTTCGCTGGTCGTGAAGAATTCGAGGAAAGAGGTGGCAGAGTCCTCCATACATCGCAATTCTTAGAGCCTGATATTGTCGAAGGAAAGAAGGTGCTCGTCGTGGGCTATGGAAAGTCATCGTGTGATGTCGCTGCGGCGGCGACGCCACACGCCAGTGCTGTCTACGTGGCCGCGAGACAGCTCCTTTGGAAGGCCCCGAAAAAATTACTGGGAGTCATCCCCTGTAAATTTTTTCTTCTTACTCGTTTGGGGGAGGGATTATTTAGGCACCGGAAACCTCTAGGTTTTGAGCGCTTTTTGCATGGGTGGGGAAGTCCCTTGCGTAATACACTAATTTCTATTTTACGCTCCCTTACGGTACTCCAGTTTCGTTTAAAAGCACTTCGCCTTATCCCCGATGGTGCATTCGAAGACATTGCTCGCTCTACAGTATCTCTCACAACGGATAATTTTTTTGAGTATGTTGAATCCGGCGACATTAGGGTGTTTAGAGATCAGAGAGTTCATCGGTACGGAATCAAGAATGACGAGGTAGGCGTATACCTAGGTGATGAAACTTTTTTACCCGCGGACACAGTCATCTTTGGAACCGGCTGGCGACAAGAGGTCAATTTTCTCGAGCCGACTATCAGAGAACAGGTTCTGGATGAAGAAGGTAATTTTCTGCTCTACAACTGCGTGCTGCCCCTGAACGTTCAAGGCTTGGCATTTTGCGGGTATAACTCCAGCTTTTTCAGTCCTTTATCAGCGGAAATTGCTGCGCTCTGGATAGCGACATACTTAGATGGTGGGCTTGACTTACCTTCGCCTGAAGTGATGGAGGAGCTGACTCGCTCGAGGTTGGGCTGGATGGAAGAAAGAACGGACGGGCGACATGCCAAAGGCACCAACATAATTCCTTTTTCAATGCGCCAAATCGATGATCTGCTCGCAGACATGGGACTCAGAATTTCCATGTTACAGCGGCTGCGCGAATGGATTAGGCCGGTAAGGCCCGGCGATTATCATTGGGTGAAAAGGTGTCTGCTAGACCGCCGTGTGGCACCAGAGCCATCCTAAACTTCGCAAATCTGCCGACTGAGTTGTGTCTCACTCCGGCATGCCGCGGCTTAGAAGGCTGATAGGCCTGTCTGGGCTCTCCCGAGAATCAGTGCGTGGACGTCGTGGGTTCCCTCATAGGTATTGACCACTTCCAGATTCACCATGTGGCGCATAATCGGGTAGTCATCCGAGATGCCGTTGCCCCCGAGCATGTCCCGCGCGTTGCGGGCAATATCCAGTGCCTTGCCGCAGGAATTGCGCTTGATGAGGCTGATAAGGTCGGGTGAGATCTCGCCCGCCGACAACATTTTGCCTGCCTGAAGGCAGCCTTGCAGGGCCAGGCCGATCTCCGTTTGCATATCTGCTAACTTCAGCTGCATCAATTGCTTAGAGGCTAAAGGCACGCCAAATTGCGTGCGATCGAGGGTGTATTGCCTGGCGGTATGCCAGCACTCTTCTGCCGCGCCCATGACGCCCCAGGCGATGCCGTAACGGGCATTGTTCAAGCAGCCAAAGGGGCCCTTGAGGCCTTCGACATTCGGCAGGTGGTTCTCTTCGGGGACAAAGACATTGTCCATGACGATCTCCCCGGTGATCGAGGCCCGTAACGCGAGTTTGCCCTCGATCTTGGGTGCGCTCAGCCCCTCCATGCCTTTCTCTAGGATAAAGCCACGGATCACATCATCTTCGGTTTTTGCCCAAACGATGAACACGTCCGCCAGCGGGCTATTACTGATCCACATCTTGGCGCCGGTCAGCCGATAGCCGCCTTCGACCGCCTTCGCGCGGGTCACCATGCCGCCCGGGTCTGAGCCATGATCTGGCTCAGTGAGGCCAAAGCAACCAATCCATTCGCCGGTCGCGAGCTTGGGGAGGTATTTTTCGCGCTGTTCCTCTGTGCCGTAGACGTAGATGGGGTACATCACCAGAGAGGATTGCACGCTCATCATTGAGCGATAGCCTGAGTCCACGCGCTCGATCTCGCGTGCGATGAGCCCGTAGCACACATAGTCAACGCCGGGGCAGCCGTAGCCATCGATGGTGGCGCCGAGGAGTCCCATCTCGCCCATTTCACGAAAAATACTGGGGTCGGTGCTTTCATCTCGGAAAGCCTGCTTAACCCGGGGGGCGAGACTGCCTTGCGCATACTGCTTGGCGCTGTCTCGCACCATGCGCTGCTCCTCGGAGAGCTGCGAGTCGAGTTCAAACGGGTCTTGCCAGTTGAGTGGTGTCCAGCGGGTTTTTGTTGCCATGCCGTAAGGCTCCGTAGGGCGGTGTTAATATTTTAAGTTTAAAATATTTAAAAGGATTCGAAAAGTCATGATCGCTTGCGCATCAATTTTATCGGTCGTTATAAGTGCCGTCCGTGCTGGCCAACTGGCTGAGCAAAGGGGCGAGCACCCAGTTCTCCGGATTCAGCGTTTGCTGGAACTCCTCGATGCGATCCACGGCCGACTGGAGCCCCCGAGCTTCTGCGGCGTGCATGGGCCCACCGCGGAATCGCGGAAATCCATAGCCGTGGCAGTAAACGACGTCGATATCACTGGCGCGCTGGGCAATGCCTTCTTCCAGAATACGAGCGCCTTCATTAGCCAGCGCCAGCGTCAGGCGATCTACAATTTCGTCTTCTGTTAGCTCTCTGGGCGTAATGCCCAACTCGGCGCGGGTTGCCTCAATGATCTCACCCACGAGGGGGTCTTCCTCTCTGGCTCGAGTTGCGGCGTCGTAGCGGTAATAGCCTGCACCGGACTTTTGTCCCAAGCGCCCGGCCTCGACCAACCGATCGGCGAGCAGATAGTTCACTCGCGGTCCTTTTTCTTCATCAGAGAGTTGTTCGCGAGCCTTGTAGCCAATGTCCAATCCAGCGAGGTCACCGACTGCCAGTGGGCCCATTGCCATGCCCCAGCGCTCCATGGCCCCATCTACTTGGGCAGGGGAGGCACCTTCCATCACGCAGAGTGCCGCCTCTCGACCATAGTGCCGAAGCATCCGGTTGCCGATAAAGCCGTAGCACATCCCTGACAACACGCAGACCTTACCGATTTGCTTGCCCACCGACATGGCGGTCTGAAGGGTAGCGTCGTCACTGGTAGCTCCACGGACCACCTCGAGCAGGCGCATCACGTTGGCAGGGCTAAAAAAGTGCATGCCGACAACGCGCTCTGGCCTGTTCGTGACCGCGGCAAGCTCGTCAATGCTTTGATAAGAGGTGTTGCTCGCTAGAATGGTATGAGGGTCGCAGATTTCATCCAGCTGCTTAAACACCTGCTGCTTCAATGCCAAATTCTCAAACACCGCTTCAATGATGAGATCCGTCCCTTTCAAGCACTCCCAATCAGTAGTTGCCTCGAGGTTGGACAGGAAGGCAGAGACCTGATCTGCCGACAGGCGGCCGCGCTGCACGCTGATGTCATAGTTTTTGCGGATGATGCCCATGCCCCGATCGAGCCCCGCTTGATCCTGATCGACCAGGGTGACCTCAAAACCCGCCTGCGCGAAACACATGGCAATGCCACCGCCCATGGTGCCGGCGCCAATGATGCCAACACGCTTGACCGGTTTTGCCTCGGTGCCTGCCGCCATGCCCTCAATTTTGGCCGCCGCGCGTTCCGCGAAGAACTGATGTCGCAGCGCGCTCGATTGTGGATCTGCCATGCAGGCCTCAAAGGCCTGCCTCTCAATTTTCAGTCCCTCCTCAAAGGGCACCGTGCCAGCAGCACTCAGACAATCAAGGATCCGCTGGGGGGCAGTCTGCCCTTTAAAGCGTTTGGCGACGGTGTCGCGGGCGCCCGAGAGCAGCGCGGTATCGGCATCGTCGAGCGGCAGAGCCATGTCTTTGGTCAGGCGCTTGCCGGCTCCTCGCTCCAGTAGTTCCTCGGCAAAATGCGTGGCGGCCTGCGTCAGATCCTCACCGCTGACCTTATCTAAGATGCCGGCGGCGTGGGCGTCGCTGGCGCTGAGGGGGCGGCCACTTGTGATCATATCGATCGCAATCTTGAGGCCCGTCAGCCGCGGCAATCGCTGAGTCCCGCCGGCACCGGGAAGGAGCCCTAAGTTAACCTCGGGTAATCCGACTTTGGCTGTTTCGAGCGCGAGGCGATAATCGCAGCACAGTGCTAACTCTAATCCCCCCCCCAAAGCAGTCCCGTGAATCGCGGCAATAACCGGTTTGGGGTGCGACTCCAGGGCTTCAAGCACAGTTGCGAGCGCAGGCACTTGGGGCGGCTTGCCGAACTCGGTGATATCGGCCCCGGCGATGAAGGTTCTGCCCGCGCAGCGCAAGACCGTGATGTCTGTGTCATCACTGGCCGCGGCGTTCAGCGCGTCCACCAGACCTTGTCGGACGCTATGAGAAAGGGCATTGACCGGGGGTGAATCCACCAGAATGGTGCCGATACGGTCAGTAGTGGAATAGCTCACCGATGCTGTCATGCGTGCCTCGTTTGAAATGGCTGGGGTTTAAAGCGCTGGGGGTTGGGTCAAGAGGAGTCGGGGGGTCATGATTTGCCGAGCAGATAATCCGCCTGTCGGGAGGCCATCGCCGTTAAGGTGAATGTTGGGTTAACCGCGCCGCTGCTAGGGAAGAGGGCGGGTCCTGCGATGTACAGGTTGTCTGTATCGTGCACCCGGCCAAAAGCATCGGTCACGGATTGGGCTGGGTCGTTGCCCATCACCGCGCCACCCATGATATGCATACCAATGCGAGGACCAGACCAAACTTCTGAGGCGCCGGCTGCCCGCATAATATCCGCACCTTCTGACATGCGTTGTGTCCACCTTGCAGCGGCTTCGGGGTCAAGATCATGGTGCGTATGAGCGTAGGGTATGCCGTCACTGTCTAATCGATCGCTCAATGTAATGCGGTTTTCAGGCGATGCAATATCCTCGCAAACCAAGGTCATATTACCCAGATGTCGCGCGGCTCGCTGCAGCCAGGGCTCCAATTCCGCCCCCGAAATATCGGGCCTGCCGGTGCCGTACCCGAGCAGGTCATGGGGCTTGATGGCGTGACCAATCATCCACTGGCTTGAACCAAATCCACCGGTAGCGTCTTTTTTGTCATAGTCATCATGGTTGAGTAGTTGCCCCGCCGAAACTCCCTGATGGGGATGGGTTTCGTCATCAAAAAGGCCAAAAACCGTGGCGGCGGGGTGCGTCATTAAATAGCGCCCCAGTTGGCCGGAGTGGTTGCCCGGTGCAGTGTATTGCTCCGATGCTGAGCTCAGCAGAATACGCACTGACTGCACGGCAAACGCCGCGATGATGATGCGGTCGGCTTGGATGGTCTTACGCTCACCCCCTTGCAGATACTCCACAGATTCTATTCGCTGCGACTGACTGGCGCTGCGAATGACCCGCGATACTCTTGCGTTGTGCTCCAATCGAACGCCTGCCGCGAGTGCGCGAGGCAGCCACGTCACGAGCGGATTAGCCAGTGCTCCAATCGGGCAGCCCGCATCACACCAGCCATCATATTGGCAGCTGCGTCGCCCCTGATACGGCTCGCTATTGATCGCCAATGGCAATGGTGAGGTATGACGCCCCGTTTTCGCAAAACCCCGCGCAAGCACGCGAGACTGGGCAAATAGCGGCAGGGGGGGCATAGGGTAGGGCGCCCCCTGGGGTCGCCAGCGCTCCTGATCGGCGTCACCACTCAGTCCCACCTCGGCTTGCACGCGATCATAATGGGGTGCCAGATCAGCGTAGCTGAGCGGCCAATCGAGCCCCACTCCGTGGTCGCTTTTCAGAGAAAAATCGCCCTCGTGCATCCGCAGCCAAACACCGTAATGGTGGATCGCCGAACCGCCAGTGCCACTGCCGGCATTAAACGCATGCCCAATTTTGTGGTCACCGGATTCCGATACGGCGGGTTCCGACCACTTCAGTTTGCGAGCCCAGATTTGCGAGCTGATCAGGTCGCTGAGCTTCCTTTCAGGTCCCGCCTCCAACACGGTGACCGATTGCCCGCCCTCAGCTAATCGTGCCGCTAACATGAGCCCAGCGGCGCCTGCGCCGACAATGACGATGTCTTGCATCTCGCTCACCAGGGTTGCTCCGGCATGATGTGGGCCATGTACGGGATACCCAGTTTCTCAAAGCCCTCGGGGGTGCCGTAGGCCACGTCGAGGGCATCGGCACGCAGCACAAACAGCACGTAGCTCGCGGGAGGGCCAACCCACTCTGAGAGTGCGTCAGCGGCCATGCCGCTAATAAGTGTTTGCATCGACGTATTCTCGTCAGTCATGGCAATCACGTTGTCCGCTGCGGCGCGATAGAAGCTGGCTTGAGTAGCGGTATCTACACCCAGATATTTGCCGATCAAGAGCGACTGATCGCCCGCTTGCAGCTGCAGATCGATGTACGCGGCAAGCCCTGCGGTGGCGGCACCAGGCACCAGCGCGTCTCCCAGTATCGATAATGCTTTGCTTTGTTCTGGGGAGAGAATCTGTGGCGCAAAGGCGCGGGCCTCGGCTTCTCGCGGTGTGAGCCATAACCACTGTCCGGCAATCATAAAAAAGCCCGCAGCACTGCTGCGGGCCAGAAGATGTCGCCGACTCAGCGATGCAGGCATCAGAAGTCCTTGCGTACGCTCAGGGAATAGTAACGCGGCGCTCGGTAGGCCACCTCGTTACAGCCACAGAGGGTAGCAAGGTCAAAACCCTGCACGCCGGGGCGCTCGTCACCCAAATTGCGGGCGGCGAGTGTGGCTGTCCAGCCGTTGGTTTCGTAGCTGATCAGCGCATTGGCCACCGTGTAGCTGTCGAACTTATCCGCGTCGAAGTTTCTCAGGTTGTAGTAGTACTCATCCGAGTAACTGACATCCGCTTGCAAGGCGATCTCTCCGCCCAGTGCATCGAAGGCGTAGCGGATCAGGCCTGTTGCCTGAAACTCTGGCGCATAAGTCGGGTCCACATCCACCGAAGGTAAAGGTGAGCCATTGCGGAGGCTGACATCCTTCACGGTAGCGTCAAAGTAGGCGGCATTAAACAGGAGGTCGAGTCCGGGCATGGGTGAGCTCTGGATCTCGAGCTCCGCACCGTAGTTGTCTGCATCTCGATTAATCACGACGCCGCCAACACCCACAAAGAGGAACGCCTGATAGTCCGCATAGTCGTAGTAAAAGACAGAGCCATTAATCCGGGTCAGGCCGTCTCCAAGCGTTGCCTTGAAACCACCCTCATAAGACGTCAATACCTCTTCGTCGTAGGGCAGCGAGCCAGGGCCGCCTGCCCCGTAGAAAGAACCGAGAAGAGGCGCGTTGTAGCTGCCCGCTTTCACGCCTCGATTCACGCCGCCGTACAACATCAGGTCGTCTGACATGTCGAAGGTGACCTGCAGCTTACCTGCCCAATAGTTTTCAGAGACGTCATCGCTGTACTCCACACCGGTTTCAGGGAAGCACTGACTTGCATCGCTGAAGCAGGGGTGCGTGTTCACGACAAACGAGGACTCTGAAGGTGCTATGCCGATGTTCAACTCAAAGTCTTTCTCCTCGCGCATAGCGCGCAGGCCACCGATCAAGGTCACTCGGTCAGTAAGATCGAATTCTATTTGCCCAAAGACGCTGTAGGAGTCGGTCTCGAGGCCCGCCACCGTGCCGATATCAATCGGAATACCACCAAACACGTCGGCGAAAGATGCTTGCGGTCCTTTGAGGCCATTGTCGGACTCAGAGTCAATATTGAGATAGTAAACGCCGGCAACCCAACGAGAGCGGTCAGTTTCGCCACTTAGGCGGAATTCCTGCGTGAAGCTGGTGGCATCAACTGCGGCATAGTTGGCTAGCTGGTTGACTGGTGCAGAATCGACGTCAATGAACAGTAGCTTTTCGTAGTCTTTGTGATCGGTAATCGATACGAAATTCATGCCGTTCGACAGCTCGTAACTGATCTTGAAATTAATACCGGAATTCTCCGTGCTACCTTGGTCTGCGAACGCAAAATCCCCCGAGAACGTAAAGTCATCCCCGTCAGGGTCCAGATAGCCGAAAAAGTCTGCTCCCGGCGCCAGTCTTCCCGGCAGGTTGCCGCCGCCGCCGGGTAACCACTGGTCCCCATCCTCGATGTCGGCCCCTGCATCGAGCCCGGTGTCGTTGCCATTGGCATCATAAAGCGCCGACAGGCGGCCCTCACCCGCGGGGGTGTTGATCACGTTTATCAGCTCCGGTGGCGTGTCGGGATTGTTATCGTGGTCCTGAGCAATCGCAAAGGTGGATTTGCTTTGATACGGCCCCGTGGCGACTTCGCTGTCTGAGTAGTTAAAGCTCAAATCCATGCGCAGTCGATCATTCGGCTCAAATGCCAAACGAATGCGCGCCGCCATGGTGTCGTCATCGCCGAGATCGGCGCCCGAGCCCGGGCCGGGATCCCCAAGGAAAAAGAGTTGATCGGCGTTGCTGTAAAGGTTCTCGAGATAAGGGTCTTGATCGCTGTAGCGAATGGCTGCGCGCGCGGCGAAGGTCTCTGACAGCGGGCCGCCAATCGCGGCCTCTACCACCGTCCGATTGGCATTATTCGGCACATCAAACTGCCCGAACTCAACATCGACATAGCCTTCCAGCCCATCGAAGGAGGGCGCATTGGAAATAAAGTGCACCAAACCGCCCGTGGCGTTTCTTCCGAAAAGCGTGCCCTGTGGACCCTTAAGGATTTCCACCCGGTTGATGTCAAATACAGCGAAGGTCTGGGCTTGGGCTACCGCGATGTAACCCTCGTCAAGGTACACCGCATTGGGTGCCTCAATAATGTCATTGAAATCATTCTGGGTGACCCCACGGATCGAAAACTGTGTGTTTTGCCCTGCCAGGTTTCCCGAGATATGAACTCCTGGGGAAAAGGCGGCAATATCAAAACTTTCCGACACGCCAAGGGCGTTCATTTGCCGACCGGTAAAGGCATTGATCGCGATCGGTACCTCCTGAAGGTTCTGTTCGCGTTTCTGTGCGACGACCACTACCTCTTCCAGAACATTTTGTGCTTGCACAGCACTGGTGAGGAGGGCGCTGGTCACTGCGGTGGCAAGGGTGGCTCGTAGGGCGGGCTTATTCATTTAAGTTCTCCATGGTGGCTCGCTAGAGATGTCCGGACATCATAAGACATTTTCTTCGGGTTAGTATCAATCACTGGGTGCTCTCAGGCCTCTCGCTTCGAGACGCGGCAGGACCTCCTGGCGGAAGTAGGGGAATTCCTTGGCGTAGTCAACGAAGGCGAGTGTGGAACCTGCCACTCCCGTTGCGCTGAGCTGTTCCAGTTGGTCAGCAATATGATCCGGCGTGCCAACGAGGGGAAACCCGCCGTGGCCCGCGGCGAATCGGTCACGAAACATCGCCAGCGCCTCTTTGGTAAACGATTGAGCATGCATGCCCTGCAAGGTCATCAGGTTGTCTACCGCATCCCAATCGGCGTTCTCGTTGGCGTACCAGTCGAGGTAATCCTCAGCCTCTTTCTGAGTTGGTCGACAGACAACGGTGCAGAAGGTGAGAACCTCGACATTGCGTCCCACTGACTGTGCTTTGTTTTTAATGTCTGCGACTGTTTCACGAGCTTGGTCAAAGTCGAAAACCGGCGTAAAAAGGAAGTCGGCATTGCGCATGGCGAATGCCCGACCCTCTTCAGAGGCAGCCGCATTGATGATGGGGATCCTCGCTTGCACCGGGTGGGGCTGGCCATAGACTCCCTTTCCTCTGAAGAATGCGCCGTCCCAGTCGAAAGCGCTGTCCTCTTTCCAGAGTCGCGTGACGTAGTCGAACCACTCTTGGGCCATTGCGTATCGGTCGCTGTGGTCGCTGGGCAGATCAACGCCAAAGGCGTCATATTCTGGTTTGTTCCACCCGGCGACAACGTTAAGACCAATCCTGCCATTGGAGAGTTGGTCCAGAGTGGCCAGCTGCTTGGCAACAACAATAGGGTGATTGAAGGCCGTATGAATGGTGGCAAAAATCTGAATGTGCTGTGAGTGAGCAGCGAGACCCGCAGCCCAAGTCACGGTCTCTAGAACGTTTCCGTGAAAATCAGTGTCGCCGCCGTAGCCAATCCATCGGGCGATCGGCAACATAAATTCGATACCAGCCTCATCGCATTGCTTCACCAGATCGAGGTTGTTTGGCCAGTCGTTATTCCATCGCTCTTCTACCTTGGTCACGGCCATGCCCCCTGAGCAATTGGCAGAAAATGTTCCGAGCTTAAGTTTATTTTTGTTGAACATCGGGGCTGGGGGTCGGTCCATGATCTTTCCTTTCTGCCAACAGTTACTGGGCGACTCAGATGTTAACATTTTAAGCTTAAAATTTACCGGTAGGATAGGGCGACTCGAGAAATTGGGCGTTATCGTCGACAACGTGATCGACATGGTGAATACCTGCCATGAGACCGCGCTGCTGGAGTAAAAGCCGCAAAAGTGTTGGGAGGTGGCAATGCATTACTTTGAGGATTTTACCGTCGGTCAGCGGATTCCCTTTGGTCGGCACACTGTGACTCAGGACGAAATCATTGGATTTGCAGCGCAATACGATCCCCAGGTGTTTCACGTTGATGCAGATCATCCACTGACCGCAGAGCTGGGGGGCATTATGGCCAGTGGCTGGCACACGACGGCGATTTTTATGCGCCTTGCGGTAGATGCTTACCTTGCGAACGCCGCGGTACTGACGTCTCCCGGTGTAGATAACTTGCGCTGGCTGGCGCCGGTGCGAACGGGAGACGTTATTAGCGGTGAGGCAACTGTCGAGGAGGCCAGATTGTCTGAATCAAAGCCCGATCGCGGGATACTGACGACAAGTGTGCGCTTATGGAACCAGCAGGAAGTTGATGTGCTTAAGATGAGGACCCACGCTTTTGTGCGGGCCAAACCGTAATACTTGAGCAAGCCTGTGGCGCGAAGGCCGGCGTCTCATGGGGTCATTGCTTACACGACGGCAGTCGCTTCAATCTCCACTAAGGCCTCGTCCTCGATGAGTGCTGAGATTTCCACGACCGACATCGCCGGAAAGTGTTTGCCCATAACCTCTCGGTAAGTGCGCCCCACTGCGCCAAGGTCGGCCAGGTACTGTTGCCGGTCGGTGACATACCAGGTCATTCGGGTCACGTGTTCAGGGCCAGCGCCAGCGCTCCTCAGAATGGCAACGACATTTTCAAGGGCCTGCCGAAACTGGCCAATAAAGTCGTGATGCTCGAAACATTCGTCTTTATTCCAGCCAATCTGTCCGCCACAGAAGATCATGGATTTGCCCTCGGCGATCACGCCGTTGGCGTATCCCTTGGGACGTGTCCAGCCCTCGGGCAACAAGGTCTTGTGCATGCCGAATTCCCGGTATGTAATGACGAACTCGGCATTATATTTTATACTTAAAATATTAACCAGATGGCGACAACCGGACGCGACAGCGTCGTAACAGCTTCAATGGGGTTTGAAGCGGGCCAACAATTAGGAGGGGACAGATGACAAATGCGGTGTTGATGGATTTGGCGGTGGGGCTGGCCAGCGGTGCGGTCAAAGTGGTGGACCTGAGCGTGACCCTCTCACCCGATACGCCTATTCTGGAGTTGCCTGAAGAATTCGGTTGGGGCAAGTCGTGGCCGTTTTCGAAAGAGGAAATCTCTCGTTACGACGACCGTGGACCCGCGTGGTATTGGAACAATATCAAGTGTGGGGAACATACGGGTACTCACTTCGATGCGCCGGTGCATTGGGTAACGGGTCAGGATCTTCCCGACAACGCAACCGATACGCTCCCTCCGGAACGGTTTATCGGCCCCGCTGTGGTCATCGATGCTGTTGCCGAGGCAGAGAATGACCCCGATTTCTTAATGTCGCTCGAATTTTTGAAATTTTGGGAGTCAGAAAACGGCACAATTCCTGACGGCGCTTGGGTGCTATACCGCACCGATTGGTCAAAAAAGGAGTCCAAAGAGGCCTATCTCAATAAGGATGAGACCGGCGGTCACACACCGGGCTGGGATCCCGAAACAGTCGCTTTCTTGGCCCAAGAGCGGAACATTATTGGGGTGGGGGTCGAGACCGTGGGTACCGATTCCGGACAGGCGGCAGGTCAGGATCCCATGTTCCCCTGCCATAACCTGATGCACGGCGCGAATAAGTGCGGCTTGGCGAGTTTGCGTAATCTCGATCAGCTTCCCACCACGGGCGCCATTCTGATTGCAGCACCACTGAAGATAGAGCAGGGGTCTGGCAGTCCCTGTCGCGTCATCGCGCTGGTGCCCCAGAGCTGACGCGGGGCGCTCCTTTTGGCTGAACGTTCCTTCGCAGAGGAAGTCAAAAAGCTCCGCGCCGGGGAGGGTGAAGTGTTTAAGGGCGAGGGTATTCTCGCCATTACCAAGGCACTCCTGCAGTCCGGCGTTTCCTATGTGGGGGGCTATCAGGGCTCTCCGATCTCGCACTTGATGGATGTGCTCAACGATGCCCAGGACATCCTCGGTGATTTAGGCGTCCACTTCGAAGCCAATGGCTCAGAGGCAACAGCGGCAGCAATGCTATCGGCCTCTATTAATTATCCACTTCGCGGCGCCGTGACCTGGAAGTCGACGGTGGGGACCAATGTCGCGTCTGATGCGCTGTCCAATCTCGCGTCCTCCGGGGTAACCGGTGGTGCCATGGTGATCGTGGGTGAGGATTACGGTGAGGGCTCGAGCATCATGCAAGAGCGCAGCTATGCATTTGCCATGAAAGCGCAGATGTGGCTCCTGGACCCGCGACCCAATTTGCCCAGTATTGTTGACATGGTGGGGAAGGGCTTCGAGCTGTCTGAAGCCTCGAACACGCCGATTTTCTATATGATGCGTATTCGCGGTTGTCATGTGACGGGCGAGTTTGTTGCGCGGGATAATGTGGCTCCCGCCTACCACAGTCAGGCTCCGGTAACCCCGAATCGCGAGCCAGAAAAAATCATTTTGCCGCCTTTTGTATATCAGCAGGAGCGGGAAAAAATTGCTAAACGGCTGCCGGCGGCTATTCGCTTTGTCGAGGAGCATGGGCTCAATGAGGTTTTTCCCGGGCGATTCGATTCGGTGGGGATTATTACCTGTGGGGGTTCCTACAACACGGTGATTCGCGCCTTGCAGCGGCAGGGACTGGCCGACGTTTACGGCGAGACCGATATCCCCATTTACTGCCTTAACGTCGCTTACCCCCTGATTCCAAATGAGCTCGTGCAATTCTGCGCGGGTAAAGAGCGGGTGCTGGTGCTGGAGGAGGGGCAGCCGGAGTACATCGAGCAAGGGATTCAGACGGTTTTGCGGCGGCAGGACGTGCAAACGCGAATATATGGCAAGGACATCATGCCCATGGCGGGGGAGTACACGGGCCAGGTCATGTTGGAGGGTATTACCCGATTTATTGGCGAGGCATCGCGAGAAGACATTCCTCTGCGGTTGTCGCTGGAGGCGGTGCTGGGCACCGAGACCCCGGTGTCAAATGAGGATATCAGTCGGCTGATGGCAGAGTTGCCGCCTCGACCCGCCGGTCTTTGCACGGGGTGTCCCGAACGTCCGCTCTTCTCTGCTATCAAACAGCTGCAAGAAGAGATGGGGCCTTTTCACATTTCCTCTGACATTGGCTGTCATTCTTTTGCCACGGCTGCACCCTTTAATCTGGGTAATACCATTATGGGCTACGGCCTCTCTTTGGCCAGTTCGTCGGGGATGCGCCACGCGCTGCCGCACAAGGCGATCAGCATCATGGGGGACGGCGGTTTCTGGCACAACGGCCTGACCAGCGGCGTGACCAGTGCGGTATTCAATGAGCATGATGGCCTACTGATTGTGATCGACAACGGTTACTCGGCTGCTACCGGTGGGCAGGACATTCCTTCATTGGTGGAGCCTAATCTCATCGCTACCACCCTGGATTCCAGTCAACCTAAACGTGACAGCTGGCAGACGATCGAGGATGCCTGTCGCGGCGCGGGAGTGAAGTGGATCCGTACCGTGAGTACCTACAATATTGCCGCCATGAAGGAGACCCTGCGCTCGGCCCTGACGACCGATGCTCCGGGGCTTAAGGTGGTGGTGGCGGAAGGCGAATGCATGTTAAACCGTCAGCGCCGGATCAAGCCGATGATCCGGCAGGCCGTCTCAGAAGGCCGGCGGGTGAAGCGCGCGCGATTTTACATCGACCCCGAGACGTGTACGGGTGATCATGGCTGTATCCGCTTATCGGGCTGTCCTTCTTTGACGATCCGGGAAAATCCCGATCCCTTGCGCTCGGATCCGGTGTCCTACGTTGACAACAGCTGTGTGGGTTGCGGTGTCTGCGGCACCAATGCGCATTCTGCGGTGCTCTGTCCCTCGTTTTCCCGGATCGAGCTGATCGATAATCCCAGTGGCTGGGATCGCCTGCTCAATACAGCTCGGGCACGCGTTCGTAAATGGTGGCGGGCACGTGATCGGAAGCGTATGGCGCAACGGCAGTTCTGATGTCCCGAGACGATAGGACTATCAATATGGTGATCGCTGCCCTCGGTGGGGAGGGTGGTGGAGTGCTCACCAATTGGCTGATCGCGGCCGCTGAGCGCAGCGGCTGGTGGTGTCAGAGCACGTCGCTCGCAGGGGTGGCGCAGCGGACTGGCGCTACCATTTACTACCTTGAGTTTATGCCCCGACAAGACGCTATGCGCCGGCCCGTGATGTCACTGTTTCCGGCGCAGGGCGATATCGACATTGCGGTGGCCTCGGAAATTGCCGAGGCGGGCAGAATGATCAGCCGTGGCTTTATTTCGCCTGATCAGAGCGTATTGATTGCGTCTGATCATCGGGTTTTTGGCATCACGGAAAAAAGTGCAGCGGGCGATGGCTCGGTCGACAGAGATCTCATCCTCGAGATGGGTAAGCGCTATGCGAGCGCCTTTATTCACTTTGATATGTCAGAGATCGTGCAACGGCACGGCACTGTGATTTCGGCGGCGCTGCTGGGTGCGATCGCGGGGAGTGGCGCATTGCCCTTCGAACGGAACTGCTTTCGCGATCTGCTTTCACAGGGCGCTGGTGCGGCAGCCAATCTCGCGGCTTTCGATGAGAGCTTTCGCCGGGCCGAGTCTGGCGGCGTGGGCGAGTATGTGCCTCCTCAAGCCGCACCTTTCTCGCTGCCTGTAGCGAGTAACGCGCTTGGGGAGCGCTGGTTACCGCGCATTGGGAATTTGCCCGGGGCACTGCAGGAAATGGCCTACCACAGCGTGAACCGATTAATTGATTATCAGGATGAGGCCTACGCGGAGGCGTGGTTGGCCCGTTTAGTCCCATTGATCGATCGCGATTCAGATCGAGAAAACTATTCCCTCTCCTATGAGGCCGGGCGAAATTTGGCGCTCTGGATGGCGTTCGAGGATATTCCACGAGTGGCGCAGCTCAAGGTCCGACCGGACAGAGAGGGCATGATTCGGTCAGAGGTTAAAGCGACCGACGATCAGCCCCTGGCAGTAGCGGAATTTTTTCACCCGCGGGTTGAGGAGGTAGCGGCCCTGCTCCCGGTGAGTTGGGGGTCGGCATTGTTGAAGTCGGAGCGTTTGCGGCGGTGGTGTACTCGATTCCTTGGGCCCAGAACGTTAAGAACAGACCGGATTAGCATGCAGTTAATTCTGCGCTGTTTGGCAGGTCTTCGACGCTTTAGAAGGGCTACTCTGGGGTATGTCCACGAACGAGATATGATCGACCGATGGTTTGATGCCGTGCTGTCTGCTGGAGCATCTGACACTGCGATGTCGATTGCGGCGCTGGGCGGCATGGTGAAGGGGTATGGTGAGACCCGGCATCGCACTACATCGCGACTGATGCAGATCCTGGATTATCTTGAGCAGGCGCCCGAGATCAATGGGGAAACTATTGCCGCGCTTCAAAGTGCCGCCATGACTCCTGACTCAAACTTTGAGATCGAGCGCCTTCCCGTTTTGCATCCGGAGCCTGCCTGATATTGATTAACGAATTCAGGGCGCAGAGCATTATGGCTGGCGCTGCGCTCAGTGGCGTACTGGCATTGGCGGCCTACGCCATCTCCTATCGTTACGGCGCCCCGGCGATGTTAATGGGGCTGCTATTGGGCCTGTCTTGCCATTTTCTCAGTGAGTCTGATCGCTTCGCGCCGGGTTTGATATGGGCGTCGGGCCCCTGCCTTCGATTCGGCGTGGCGTTATTGGGGCTCAGGCTCAGCCTTGGGGATGTTGCCCTACTGGGCTGGCCGGCAGTGATGGCCGTTTGCACTGCGGTAGTGATGACGCTCGCTTTTGGCTTGTTGTGGTCACGCTTGCTCAGTTGTGGCCGCGATTTAGGGTTGCTCACCGGAGGTGCCGTGGGCATCTGTGGCGCTTCGGCGGCGATGGCCATCAGCGCGGCACTCCCGGAGTCAGAAGCCAAGCAGCGGCTCACCCTGTTCACCGTCATCGGAGTGACTACCTTTAGTACGGCGGCCATGGTGTTCTACCCCATGTTCGGTGATTTCCTTGGCTTTTCGTCAACAGACATGGGGTTTTTCATTGGAGCGACGATTCATGATGTAGCCCAGGTAGTGGGGGCGGGGTACAGCGTCTCACCAGAGACCGGCGATCTTGCGACCTTTGTGAAGTTATTGCGCGTCGCCATGCTGGTGCCGGTGGTGATGGGCATCGCATTTTTATGTCGCAGCGCTGCGCCAGCGCAAGGCGCCAGCGAGTCTGTAAAGCCCTCTTTTCCGCTGTTCTTACTCGGGTTTATTGCCCTGTTCCTGTTGAACAATTCGGTTTCGCTACCCGCGGCGTTAACGCAGTGGGCGTCACACCTTGCCACGGGCCTACTGCTGTTGGCGGTGACGGCACTGGGTGTCCGCACCTCGCTGCGCGAAGTGGCCTCGATTGGCTGGCGACCGATAGCTTTGCTCGGAGGAGAGACCGTTTTTCTGGCAGCCGTAATTGCCAGCCTGCTGTTGTTAGGCGTCGTTTGAATTTAGGGGGCTGCGCTCCGCGAGAATGTCGATTTCGAACTGCATCACCTTATTGCTGTATTGGTTAAACGCTTCATTCCGAGACCGAATCAGGCCCCATTTTTCCCGGATCACGCGGTCGGGCTTGGCAATGATTTCGTAGGTATAGGTCAGGGTATGTCCGGGCCGCACGGGTTCGAACCAGTGCAGGTCGTTGATGGCGACGCCTGCGCCATTGCGGCGGCCGTCGTTTACACCCTGCGCGTACACCTCCATGTAGTCGACCATTTTTCGCATCCACATTGCCGTGATGAGCCACGGGCTGGCCACAAGACCTTGACTGTGGTTGCCCCGCGCGTGTTCAGGGTCGGTGGATTCGGGCCTGGGATCAAAGGTTTGCGCGAACTCGACAATTTCCAGCTCGCTAAAGGTATGGGAGCCAAAGACATGGAACTCACCCACCGGGAGATCCTCAAACCATCGGTCGCGGAGATACAGCGTTGTCATGATGCCACTGCCCGCTTGGTATCTCGAGCGATGGCGGCTGTTGCTGTCATCGTGGCCACTACGGCGCCGTCTTCGTTACAGACATCGACCTCAATGGCTTGACTATGGGTTCCGGCAATGGGGCTTTCCTCCTCCATTGCGCCGAACGCAATACGAACGCTGATTTGCTCGTTAACGAGGGTGGGCTGATGCCACTTCAAATGGCTGACCGAGGTCATCTGCACAAAGGGCACGCCATTGCGCAACAGGGTCTCGCTCACCAGTCGCGTTGCCAGGGCGGCGATGTGCCAGCCGCTCGCGCATAGGCCACCAAATATCGATTGCGCTGCCGCATCCGCATCCAAATGATAGGGCTGGGGATCAAAGCGAGCGGCGAAGGCCACGATCGCATTTTTATCCAGGGCAATAGTATCGCTACACAATGTGCCGTCGGGGGAAGGGGGAGTCGCCAAAATGATGCTCTGCTATAACGAAAGCCGCACATTCTAACCCGAAGTCGCATCCGGCGACCCGCTGACCGTCGCGGGCTTGCTTCGTTAGGTGTGATTGGCGACCGTCTGCCTTGCGATGATCGTGGTTTGAACTTCGCTGGCGCCCTCGTAAATTCGCAGCGCGCGGATATCCCGATAAAGGGCTTCGACAATGTAGCCTCTGGTGACGCCTTTGCCGCCATGCAGCTGCACCGCAGCATCAATAACTTGCTGCGCGGTCTCGGTGGCGTGGTATTTGGCCATCGCCGCCTCGCGAGTCACACGCTCCGCAGCGCAATCTTTAGTCCACGCCGCGCGATAAACCAGCAGCGCGCTACTGTCGACGCCGAGCGCCATTTCGCCGATTTTGGCCTGAACGAGCTGCAAATCTCCCAGCTTGCCGCCAAAGATGTTGCGCTCGGCGGTGTAGTCCAGTGTCTCGTCCAGTGCCCGCCGTGCCATCCCCAGGGCCGCGGCAGCGACCGTGGAGCGAAACACATCCAGTGTGGCCATTGCGATGCCAAAGCCTTTGCCTTCTTGGCCTACCAGCTGAGATTTGGCGACTCGGCAATCGCTGAAGGTCAGCGTACCGAGGGGGTGTGGAGCGATTAGGTCGATCCGTTCTGTGACCTCAAATCCGGGGGAGTCTGCTTCCACGATAAAGCAGCTGATCCCTTTGGCACCCCCGGTGTCATCAGTGCGGGCAAAAACCGTATAGAAATCGGCGATGCCGGCATTGGATATCCACGTCTTGGTCCCGTTCAGGACCCACTCGTCTCCGTC
>JAYNYK010000017.1:0-38581 GCA_038102985.1 Halieaceae bacterium | reverse complement strand
GCAATGGCCGGGGGATTTTAAGTCCCCTGTGTCTACCAATTTCACCACCCGGGCAGGGGGAGCTATACGCGGGCGCGAAGCATAACATGCGACGCCCGTATCCAAACCGCGCCGACGAGACTCGGGGCGTAATTATCCACACGCTAGCGCCTCTTTTGGGTACCATGATTTTTCATTATTAAAAAATCGTTGCAGGTGACATTTGGCATCTTCGCGCGGCGAATTCAAGTCTCGGCTCGGGTTTCTTTTCGCGGCGGCCGGTTCAGCGGTCGGCCTCGGAAATATCTGGGGGTTTCCCACGCAGGCCGCCAGCAACGGTGGCGCCGCTTTCCTCATTGCCTATTTAGCCCTGGCGTTTGTGCTCGCCTACCCCGCTTTGATGGCCGAGCTACTGATCGGTCGACATACCCATCAGAACATGGTGACGGCTTTGTCTTCTCTGCCCAAAACCCAGTTTTGGCGACGTCTGGGGACGTTGACGGGTATTGGCGGCCTTGTGACAGCCAGCCTGATATTGAGCTTCTATGGCATCGTATCCGTGTGGTTGGTGGGCTTTGCCGCCTCATATCCGCTCAATGCTGTGGGGCTGTCAGCCGAGTCGGAATGGCTTGTCAGCTTTGGCAGCACCCGCAACCTGCTCCTCATGTTGCTGTTCATGGCGCTGACCATGGGTGTTGTTGTGGGCGGTGTAGAAGATGGAATCGAACGCTGGTCGCGACGTCTGATGCCAGTACTCATTATCACCCTCATCAGTCTGGCGCTTTATGTACTGACCCTCGATGGCGCTCTCACTGGCTTAAAAGTCTATTTGCTCCCTGATTTCAGCAAAATTCTTTCAAGCAACTTGCTCCTCAACGCCATGGGTAGCGCGTTTTTCTCTTTATCGCTGGGGGTTGGCACGATGTTGATTTATGGCTCCTACCTTGGAGACCAGGAGCACCTGCCCACCACTGGTGCACAAGTAGCGCTTCTTGATGTTGGCATCGCGGTGCTCGCTGGATTTCTTATCTTGCCAGCGATGTATGTTGCAGAGGCCCGAGGCGTAGCGATTTTCAATGACGCAGGCGGCTTGCTATCGGAGGACACGCTCATTTTCAGCGTGCTGCCAGCGCTCTTCGAAACCATGGAAACCGCCGGCGTGGTGCTCGCTACCGCATTTTTTCTCCTGATGAGCATTGCCGCGTTGACCTCATCAATCTCGATGTTGGAGGTGCCCGTCGCCTACCTCATCGAACGCCACCAATTGAGCCGCCGCTCCGCCACGCTGGCAGCTGGCTGTGTCATCGCCATGATGAGCACTTTGATCGTGATCAATTTTGAAGCGCTCTTTGGGGCCGTGATCACGTTATCGACACGATACAGCCAGCCTTTGCTTGGCTTGTTGGTATGCATTTTTGCCGGCTGGCTTTGGCAAAGAGATGCGCTGCTGTCGGAGCTTAAAAAAAGCGACGTCATGGCAGAGCATCAGCTTTTTTGGCGAGTGTGGCCGCTATATGTGAAATGGTTCTGCCCCGTTATCATTGGCATCATTCTCGTGCGATCCGTGCTTTAAACAACCATGTTGCGATTCCTGCTCCTTTTCATTGGCGTTCTAATAACGCTCTTCTCGGTGGAGATGCTGAATCCTGTTCAACACGCCGTCATTCAACCCTTTACCGGCTTGCTTGCTTCGCTGAGTACCGCGCTGATCCTACCCTTTGATCAGGATGTCATCGCGCAGGGCCGTGTTCTTCGAGACGGCACTTCCGGCTTCGCCGTCTCCATAGAGTCCGGCTGCAATGGTGTTGAAGCGGCGATCGTGCTGGTCGCTGGCATTGCGGCGTTTCCTGCCGCGCTGATTCAAAAGTGTGTCGCGATCGTGGCGGGCTTTTTATTTGTTCAAGCCTTAAATATCGTACGCATCATTTCTCTCTTCTATCTGGGTCAGTGGAACTACACCGTATTCGAATGGTTCCACCTGTATCTTTGGCCGGTGCTCATCATGCTTGATGTGCTGGTGGTCTTTGCCATTTATCTAAACTGGCTGGGCAAAAACGCGCCTGCTGCCGAAACCATTTAATGTTAATGCGTCGGCAAATCGTCCTGACGCTGGCATTAATGCCAATCACCTTTGGCTTGTGGTACGCCGCAGGCCCACTTTTTGCAGGGCCGGCGGTGTGGCTGTGCGACATTGCTCTCGGACACCTTTACCCCACCGTCGTCGACAGCGCTGGGTTGCGGGGAGCAGAACTGCAACTCACCACCCAATTTGGAGAATTGGCAGGCCAAATCCTGCCTGCCAAAGAGGCTGGCAACCAATTTGCGCTGGAAATTAACACCCGGCTGGTGTCTTACTCTATCGCGTTCTACGGCGCACTTTTGTTGGCTTCCAACGTACAAGACAGCCTTTATAAATTTTGTGCCGGGCTCTTTTGGTTATGGCTCATCATGGCCATAGGGCTCGCGTCTATCGCGGGCAAAGACCTGCTAATGTTGATCGGGGAACCGTTCTTGAATACCGAACTGGTACCGCCGGCGGACGTTATCGCATTAACCTACCAGTTCAATGTGCTCCTGATGCCAACACTTGCACCTGTATTCGTATGGTTCTGGCAGTTACAGGGGTCTCCACTTTGGGAGCAACTTGCAGCAGACATCACCCGCGCATCGGGTCGGGCATAGCGCCTGATTGCAGCGTTCTTCCCTCCAGCGCAGACTGCAGGGCCTTTTCCAGCAAATGCCTCGCCTGACAGGTATACGCGTAGATGCTGGCGTGAACCGCTGCATCTTTCCAATTGTCTACCGAGCAGGCGCTGGAGTAGTTCTCAAAGTCGTTCAGCGATCGGATCAGTTCGGATAAATGCCTCGGGCATTCGCAATCGATGACAATTTTCTCCTCAGCCGCAGCCCGCAGCGCGTCGTCGGAGAAAACGCGGGGCTTGGCGGGGATCAGCTCTGACAAGTTAGCGATCCCCGGGGCTGTATCGCGCGCTATTTGTGCCCGTCCGATTTCGAATGCCAGGCGCGAAGGCTCCACGGGGTAGGACAGCGCCGAATGGCCAGCTCGCTCCAGCTCTGTCAGCCACTGCTCATTCGCAAATTGGTACAGCACTATCGCGCGGTCGACCTTGAAGCGGTCCACTAAAACCTCGACCCCTCGGATTTGCTGCAGGGTCAACGATGGGCAGTGCACCACCAGTAAATCCGCCTCGTCGTCGGCAGCCAATTCTTTCACCGCTACCTCTACGGGGCTTCTCGCAAATAGGGCTGACACACCCGAGATACAACCCTGATGAGCATCCAGCCACTGGCACAACTCAACACCAATAAAAACCACCTTTGACTTTCTTGGCGGTATGGACCGCAATCCTCTGCCATCGGTCTGCCGCTCCAGCATCACCTCCAGGGTCTTGCGGTCTGAGCTCGCGATTTCGCCAATCCGTACTCCCTGCTGAACCAACGCCGCGACCAGCTGAAGGTGATCGAGATCAGATTGGGTGTATTGTCGCCGGCCAGTCGGGGACTTATAGCTTGCCCCCAAGCCATAACGCCGCTCCCACACCCTTAAGGTATCCGACTTGAGTCCGGTGAGCCTTGCTACCGTTCCAATGCCATAGAGGGGTCGGGGTTCCAGCAAGCGAGTGTTGGCGGCGGGCGCATTCATCGAACTTGTCCTGTTCACTATTTGTCTAGGTTTACGTCCTTTTTTAAGCTTTGGTTCATTTAGCGGTATTTTGTCTATGTTTTGTCTAACTCAAACCTGAACAAAAGCCGGTTTTCAGCAAACCTCACCCCATCCCCGGGCCGTATACCCCACGACAAAGTCTTATGGGGGAGACTCAATGCAAACCATGGACAGTAGTGAAGACGCTGATCTTGAGCTGATGTTCGCCGAGATTCGGCGCTATCCGCTGCTCACCGCTGAGCAGGAGCAGGAAATAGACGGCAAGAAGTGGTGTGCCGTGCGTCGTCTGTCGGAAATCGTCGCCGATACCCCCGACCTCCGTACAACGCTGGCTGAGCTATTACTTAATGCCTTGGATTGCCCTCCTGAGGTGAAGCGGTTTCCCAGTAGAGAGCAGCATTTTACCCTTCGGCGCGAATTAGCCCCCTACTTCACTGACGGTAACCTTGCGGGTTTGGCGCGAGAATCTATTGCCGCCCTGACGAAACGAGGAAGCAAAAAGCGTTACCGCGAGGTGATAACCAGCCTCAACATACCGGCAAGCCTCACGGTGGGGATCGTCGTTTTTATGCTCCGACGCGCAGGGGGCCAGTTCCCCGACGCCGTTGCCGATGCCATCGGGCATTGGTCTCGACATTGGGTGCGGCCCGCACCCGGCCTCGCATTGGAGCGAGAGGTGCTCTCAGCAATCCGGGGTTCTCTTCGGGAATACACCGAGGCACGCGATGCCCTGGTCATGCACAACTTGAGGTTGGTGCACTCGATAGCAGGGCGGAATCGTGGTCGCGGGGTCGGCTATTTAGATCTCGTGCAGGAGGGCACCCTGGGGTTGATTCGGGCGGCCGAAAAGTTTGAGTTTGAAAAGGGTTATCGCTTTAGTACTTATTGCTTTAACTGGATTACTCAAGCCGTTCGCCGTTACGTGGGCGATACCGGCAGTCTCATTCGCCTCCCGACCCACGTGCAGGACCAAGTCAACAAAGTGTATCGTGAGCGCGCCATCGAGCAGGCCAAAACGGGCATCGAGCCGGATGCTGGACAGTTGGCGACAAAGCTGGGAATGGACAAGCAAAAGACCAAAGAAATACTGGAGGTAAGAAATCTCGCTGTCTCATTGGACGCGCCACGCTATGACGACGACGAGGGTGCTATGGTCGACACCCTTACCACGGATCAATTTGGCGACACCACCAGCAACGCGGAGCTTAATTCCTTGCACCGGTTCTTGGGAGAAGCAGTAGAGCAGTTAGAGGCCAACGAACAGGCAGTGGTGGTAGCGCGGTGGGGCTTACATCAAGGGCCGCCGCTGTCTCGCTCTGAGATTGCCGATCGTCTCGGCGTCAGTCGCGAGTGGGTGCGCCAGCTCGAGCGGTCTGCGCTGAAAAAGCTCAAGAATCAAGATGGTATTCAGCAGGCCTTTGTCGACTACCAAACCGTGGGCACTTCGGCCTAGTCAGAAGCGGTGGCTAGACAGCTTTTAATTGCGGCCGAAAGCGAGGCATAGTCAAACTGAAACGCCTCCTGTTCAAGGGCCACGGGAAGAACTCGCTGCCCATTGAGCAGGAGCTCCTCAGCCATCTCGCCGGCGAGCGCGCCAACTAGAAGCCCCGGCACGGACAGGCGTACAATGGAGCGGCTTTGCATGCCCACTTCACGGGCGAATACCCGGTGACGCACTGGCTCCGGTGCTACCGCGTTATAGAGGGACGCTGGCGCTTCAGCCGTCACTGCGTGCTCGATAATACGAAGCGCATCGTTAAGGTGGATCCAACTCAACCACTGCCGCCCAGAGCCCAGCCAAGACTCTATTCCGAACCGAAAAGATTGGGTCATTTTTTGCAGAGCACTGCCCTGCCCTGCCAAAACCACTCCCAAACGCAGTATCACTACCTCAACACCCTCTGCCGCAGCAGCGCGCGCTGCCGTCTCCCAGTCCCCGCAAAGAGAGGCAGCAAAACCAGAGCCGATAGGCGACGCTTCATCGAAGGTGGCTTCATCCGAGGCGCCGTAGTATCCGATCGCACTGGCACTAATGAGACGCCGTGGGGGAATGTCGTTGCTGTGCATCCAAGCAACCAAACGCTGCGTTAAATCAATACGGCTACGCCGTATTTCAGCCTTATAAGCGCGACTCCAACGTCGCTCTGCCAGATTGGCGCCGGCCAAATTCACCACCATATCTACGGGGGCTGGACACGCTTCCAGCGCAGTGACGTACGTCACCCCGCCAGAGTTATCCCGCGGTCGCCGAGTCCATACGGTAACTTGATGCCCTTTTTGGCAGAGCCGCTCACATAAGGCGGAGCCAATAAGACCCGTACCTCCAGTAATCAGAATATGCATGCCGCTCACCTATGATGGGAATCCGCTTCTCATTGTTAACGTATACGCACTATGAATGTATCGGTTGAGTCATTGAAACAGGAATTGCTCGCACATGGGCCCTGGGCGGCGCTGACAGGCGCCGGCGTGAGCGCGGCTTCTGGCATTCCTACGTATCGTGACCACGACGGTCGCTGGCTGGGAAGTGCACCCATCCAACACCAGGAGTTCATTGACGATGAAGAGAAACGTCGCCGCTACTGGAGTCGCTCCGTGCTGGGATGGCCCCGCGTAGGGAGAGCCATTCCTAACCAGACTCATGGCGCGCTGACGCGCCTTCAGCAAATAAACCTATTGCATGGGGTCATTACACAAAACGTGGACAGACTGCATCAAGCAGCGGGCACCGAGAACGTCATCGATCTCCATGGCCGACTGGATCAAGTCCGTTGCCTCGATTGCGATGCGTCCTTCGCCCGCGCCTCGATTCAAGACTGGCTGGAAGCGCACAACAGACTCCCCGACATCCAATCGGTCACACTGAGGCCCGATGGCGACGCTGATCTGCCCGGGGCTTTTGTGGACGGCTTTGCCGTGCCCACCTGTACAGCATGCGGCGGAACGCTGATGCCAGATGTCGTTTTTTTTGGAGGTACCGTACCCAGCAATATCACGCAGGCGTGCTTCGATCTCATCGACGCCGCAAACGGGTTGATGGTGATAGGAACCTCCCTCTCTGTATTTTCGGGCTTGCGATTTTGTCGGTATGCCGCCGCAGAGAAAAAACGCCTGATCATTTTGAATCAAGGTCCAACCCGGGCAGATGGGCTTTGCCACACAAAATTTGAGGCCGATGCCTTTTCGCTACTCGCCATGTGCACTAACGAGTTAGTGGACCGGTCAACGGAGCAAACCTATGCCTGATGTCTCACTCTATTGGTTCAGGGACGACCTGCGCCTCTCTGACCTGCCAGGGCTCGCCGCTGCCGCTGCTCGAGGCACTGTCGTCCCGGTCTATGTAAGAGACATCGAGCTGGGTAATGAGTGGAAGCTGGGTAGCGCAAGCCAATGGTGGTTGCATCACAGTCTGGCTCAACTGCAACAAGCGCTTGAAACACTGGGGGTGCCGCTCATCCTCAGAACTGGCGATACGAAAACGACTTTGTGTCGGCTGGCGAGAGAGGTAGATGCAACGCATGTTTACTGCAGTCGTCAATATCAGCCGTGGGCCGCCACGCTGGAAACCGATCTTCATACTGATCTAGGGGCGCAGGGGGTCAAGCTAAAACGCTATCCGGGCACCCTACTCCATGAGCCGGAGAGTATCGCCACAGGGTCGGGCACGCCCTTCAAAGTTTTCACTCCCTTTTGGCGCGCCTGCAACCGAGCACCGTTACCACAACCCCCGCTTCCCATCCCGAGCCTGGCCCCGTCCACAAATGAGCTTCCTTCCGAATCACTGGCGGAGTGGGCGCTACTGCCGCAATCGCCAAATTGGGCCGCTGGTTGGGAAACATTGTGGGAGCCGGGAGAGGTTTCAGCCAGTCGAGCCCTGGCACAATTTCTGCAAAGCCATGTTCAAAATTATGGTTCCGGTCGGGATATCCCCTCAGAGCCCAATACGTCGCGTCTTTCCCCTTACCTACGATTTGGCAATATTTCTCCAAGACAGGTATGGCATGCCGCACAAAATGCCAGACTACATGATCCGGACCTCGGTGAGGCTGTGGACAAATTTTCGAGTGAGATCGGATGGCGGGAGTTTTGTTACCACCTGCTGTTTCATTTTCCCACCATGCCCGATGAGGCATTCAACCCTAAGTTCGCTTTTTTTCCGTGGGACGAAGATCCAGAACGGCTGAAAGCGTGGCAGACAGGACAGACCGGTTATCCGATCGTCGATGCGGGCATGCGGGAGCTGTGGCAAACAGGCTTCATGCACAACCGCGTGCGCATGGTTGTGGCATCTTTTCTGACCAAACACCTCCTGCTTCATTGGCGAGCAGGAGAAGCGTGGTTCTGGGATTGCCTACTCGACGCAGACATCGCATCCAACGCTTGCAGTTGGCAGTGGGTTGGGGGCTCCGGCGCGGATGCCTCCCCCTATTTTCGAATCTTTAACCCGGTAACGCAGGGTGAAAAATTCGATAAAGCGGGCCTTTATACAAGGCATTGGGTACCCGAGCTGGCAAACCTACCTGACAAATTTTTACACAAGCCCTGGGAGGCCCCTGTCTCTGTATTGGCTGAGGCAAACGTGATCCTAGGAGAACACTACCCACAGCCCATCGTTGATCACAAGGCTGCGCGGGAAGCGGCACTGAGTGCTTACGGGACTCTCAAAAATCTCTAGCCCTGGCTGCTACTCTTCGATAATCGCTACCGCGCGGGTCCATCCCGCAGACGCTCCTCGGATTTTGTGAGGAAAGCAGCTCATCATGAAACCGGTGGAAGGCACGCTCTCGAGATTGTGTAGCTTCTCGAGATGGCAGTAACCGATGTGGCGGCCCGCTTTGTGCCCCTCCCAAATCACGCTCGCGTCGCCGGTCTCAGCGTATCGCTCCGCGGTTTTGTCAAAAGGTGCATCCCAACTCCAGGCATCCGTTCCGGTCACGCGAATACCCTGCTCAAGGAGAAACATCGTCGCCTCATAACCCATCCCACAACCTTTACTGACGAAGTCTTCCTGTCCATATGCGGCGCCCGCCGCAGTATTTACCACAACAATTTCCAGTGGCGACAGCTCATGATCGATACGCTTCAACTCCGCCTCTACATCGGCCGCTGTCACCACGTAGCCGTCTTCAAAATGTCGAAAATCGAGCTTTACACCTGGTTGGAAGCACCACTCCAGCGGCACCTCGTCGATGGTAATGGCGGGTTCCTTACCCCCTGAGTGTTCATTCATGGTGGGATGGAAATGATATGGCGCATCCAAATGGGTGCCATTATGTGTACACAGCTGAACAAATTCGATCGCCCAACCTTCGCCGTCTGGCAGTTCTGCTGTCGTTAAACCCTCAAAAAAACTGGCCATTTGCTGAGCGCCAGTATCATGCTTGATGTAGTCGATATTGGGTTTCATCGCCGGGGGATCACTCACCACGTCGTTTTCCAAAAAGATAGACAAATCTACAAAGCGCCGCACCATCAACCATCCGTCTGCTTGAGCGTAAACGCACAGATTAGCGCAGGCGGAAGCGCAATTGGCAAATTAATGCCTTGGGGTTACCCTCCTCCCATGTGACCAGGGAATAAGTTATGCGTAACAAATGTCGGCTTCTCGCAATGCTTGCAGTGTTCATGACCCCCGCGGCTACAGCCGAGGTGTTTCCGTCGACTTATACCCCACGAGACGGTCAATCCTTACTGTTTCAGAACGCAACAATCCTTACTGGCGATGGCAAGCGGGTGAACAACGCTAGCCTCTTCATCAGCGATGGGCGCATTGAATGGGTGGGTGAAGGCAGCACACCGTCAGACACCGCCGTCATCAACGCCGAGGGAAAATGGATCACGCCAGGCCTCATTGACGTTCATTCTCATCTGGGCGTTTATCCCTCTCCGGGGGTAGCCGCTCACAGCGACGGCAACGAGGCCACAGCGCCCGTCACCGCAGAAGTTTGGGCGGAACACAGCGTTTGGCCACAGGATCCCGGTTTCAGCCGCGCACTGGCTGGGGGCGTTACCGCCATGCAAATCCTGCCCGGCTCCGCCAACTTGTTCGGCGGTCGCGGCGTCACGCTTAAAAACGTGCCGTCGTTGAGCTATCAAGGGATGAAATTTCCTGGGGCGCCCCATGGACTCAAAATGGCTTGCGGCGAAAATCCGAAGCGGGTGTATGGCAATCGCAAACAAGCCCCGTCGACCAGAATGGGAAATGTCGCGGCCTATCGTAGCGCGTGGATCAAAGCGCAACGGTATGTTGACGATTGGGATCGTTATGAGCAGGCGCAAGCTGAAGCGGCTGATGAAACTGAAGAAAATGCGACCTCCGTCGCCTCGGCACTGTTGACGACGGCCCCTCCAAAACGGGACCTCGAACTCGAAACATTAGCGGGGGCACTTCGCGGTGATATTTTAGTTCACATGCATTGCTATCGTGCCGACGAGATGCTCACTATTTTAGACATGGCGAACGAGTTTGGTTACCAAGTTGGCACCTTTCATCACGGTGTCGAGGCCTACAAAATCGCCAATGAACTTGCCGAGGCAGGCGTATGTGGGGCGCTCTGGGCTGACTGGTGGGGCTTTAAAATTGAGGCCTATGACGGCATTCAAGAGAATATTGCACTGGTGGACCGGCCAGAGGGTGGATGCGCCATCGTGCACTCCGACTCTGGCGAGGGTATTCAGCGTTTAAATCAAGAAGCGGCAAAGGCCATGCTTCGGGGTAATAGAGCGGGGCTTGAGATACCACCAGAGCGTGCGATCCGCTGGATTACATCGAACGCGGCCAAATCTTTGGGCATTGATGATCAAACTGGCTCACTCAGGCCCGGCATGATGGCGGATATCGTCCTATGGAACCAAAATCCCTTCAGCGTGTACGCCCAAGCGCTGCAAGTCTATATCGATGGCGTGCTCACTTATGAACAGGGCAATCCCGAGCTCGAGCCCCAGTCGGATTTTGAGCTGGGTCAGCTTGTTGGGGTAGCACCATGAAACATCTTCTGCTCTCAGCCATTCTCCTGCTCGGCAACGCCAGCGCTCTAGCCGAATCGTTACTCATTACTGACGCCCGCTTGATGGGGCAAGGGCTACCCACCGACGTCAACTACGACATTCTCGTCTCTGGTGGTGTTATTAATCGCATCGGCGAAGATCTGAGTGAGGTGGCTGCAAATGCAGTGATCGACGCTACCGGCCGCCCCGTTACCGGCGCTTTTTTTGCCGGCATTACCGCATTGGGCCTCAATGAAATTGGGATGGTGTCTGACACCGTCGATTCTCGACTTGCCGACTTATACACCGGTCTGATACATCCGGAGTTCGATGTACGCGAAGCTTATAATCCTCACTCGAGCGCGATTCCTGTGACCCGCGTCGAGGGCTATGGCTATACCTTGCTGGCAGCCTCGCCGGGCGACCGACCCCTCTCGGGACATGGCTCGCTCGTTCGCCTCGACGGCGGCTTTAACAGCTTCGAAGGTAAACCAGTCATGTATGCCGATGTCAGCGGCGCGTCTGGCGACAGGCTTGGCGGATCTCGCGCCGCCAGCTGGATGTTGCTCAATGCAATTTTTTCTGAACTTGCAATTGCTGATAAGGACCTCAAGCTGATAACAGCTCAAGGTAAATCAGCACTCGTAGATGCCAAAAAGAATGGCATTTTTATTTTTAGCGCTCATCGTGCGAGTGACATCGTGAGGACCCTAGAATTCATCGCCGAGCGAGGACTAAAAGGAGTGATCAGTGGCGGACAAGAAGCCTGGATGGTGCGCGAAGAACTCGCCGCAGCAGAGGTTCCGGTGATCATCAATGCGCTGGATAACCTGCCCGGCAGTTTCGACGCACTGGGTGCTCGCCTCGATAACGCTGCTCTGCTTCATGATGCCGGTGTCACCGTCTTATTTACCAGCGGAGAGACTCACAATGCCAGAAAACTCAGGCAGGTGGCGGGCAACGCGGTGGCTCATGGCCTGCCACATAAAACAGCAATGGCCGCGATGACCTCCCTGCCAGCGGCCCTGTTTGGCGGTCTCGATCGGTCAGTGCAAAGCGGATCGCGGGCTGATTTGGTCATTTGGTCGGGTGACCCCCTGGACGTCAACTCAGCCGCTGACACCGTGATTATCGGGGGCAAGGTGGATTCGATGCAGAGTCGGCAAACTTATCTGTTACGACGCTACCTGCCCGAGGAGCCGGGACAGGGGCGTGCCTACATTAACCCTCAATAATACTGGCGCTATCGGCGCAGTGAAGCGCTAACCGAGGTTAGCCTTCTCCTGACCCAGACGCGCCAACACATTCGAGGTGGAGTGCCCGGGAACAAAATCCAAAGTGATCACTCGGCCACCACTCGCGAGAACCGACTCGTGACCGGCGATCTCCTCCACCTGATAGTCCCCACCTTTAACGAGCACGCTGGGTGAAACGGCCTCGATCAAGCGAGCAGGCGTGTCCTCTGAGAACGGCACAACAAAATCGACACAGCTCAACGCCTCGAGAATCGACATTCGATCCTCCACCGGGTTGACTGGCCTCGAGGAGCCCTTGAGTCGACGCACTGAATCATCATCATTTACCGCAACAACCAGCACGTCGCCCTCGGCGGAAGCTTGCTGCAAATAGGCGACGTGTCCGGGATGCAGAATGTCAAAACAGCCATTGGTCATTACTACCCGCTGCCCCACAGACTTAATTCGCTCTAATTCAACCAATAAATCGGCCTCTGTCACCACGCCTTTTTTATTAACTGACTCCTCACCGGACGCCGCCACTGACTCGAGTTCTGCCGGCGTGACGCTTGCAGTACCGAGCTTGGCAACAACAATACCCGCAGCCTGATTGGCAAATTGAGCGGACTCCGAGAGTGACAGGCCCGCGCTCAGGCATCCCGCCAGAACGGCAATGACGGTATCCCCGGCCCCCGTCACATCGTAAACCTCACGGGCGCTCGCCGTTAAATGCTCCGGCGGCCCGTCAGATCGCACCAGCGTCATACCGGCTTCACTTCGGGTTACCAGAATCGCCTGTAAATCTAGAGAAGCGCGCAGCGCCTCTGCCTTTTCGACCAATACCGCCTCGCTGTGGCAGGGGCCTACAATGGCCTCGAGCTCATTGAGATTAGGCGTTAATACCGTCGCCCCACGATAGCGGTCAAAATCGAGCCCCTTTGGGTCTACTAGAGTCGGTTTATCCATCTCTCTGCATAATTCGAGCAGCCGACCCACCATGGAAAGCGAACCCTTGGCGTAGTCGCTAAACACCACAAGATCGGCATCCGCCAAATGCTGTCGGGCGTAGCCCACAAATAAGTCATTGCCATAACTGGCGAGCGGGCTTTCAAAGTCCATGCGCAATAACTGCTGATTGCGACTCAGCACACGCAACTTAACGATGGTCTCCCCGCCGCAGGGCATCACGTTCCAGCGAACCCCAGCGGCCTCAACGCAGGCCCTCAGCGCACGGGCGTGGTCATCCTCACCACACAACCCAACCAAAGAGACATTCAGCCCCAGGTGGGCGAGGTTAACGGCAACATTGCCCGCTCCACCGGCGCGATCCTCCTGGCTCATCACCTTCACAACCGGAACCGGCGCCTCAGGGCTGATACGGCGACTGCCTCCACTCCAGAACCGATCCAACATGACATCACCAATTACGGTGACATTGCCACTGGCCATATCCGGCAACGTTGTCATGGTTAATCCCTCTTAAGATGAAGAAAAAATGCTATCACGGGCCGAAGCCAGGCGAATGTGAACAAATCGCACTGTCAGCGCCATGTGAAATTTTGGATCAGCGGGCAATAAGGCTATCCGCCATCGTGCGCCGCAGCAGAATTCGCTATCGCCAGGGCAGGATCAGTCTCTGTAGGCATTGGAAGATCCCTGTCCAGTGCAATCAGCAGTGCAAGCGTGAGAAACAAAAAGTTGCCGCTGAAGTAGGAATAAAAAGAGACAGCGCTGTTTAGCGGAAACAAAGCGAGCATGACCACTAGCGAACAGAGCGCGACCTCAATTCTCTTATCAAACAGGCGACGCCCAAGAAAAACAAAAAAGAGAAGGTAGCCGAGCAATCCCGGAACGCCGGTGTCAACCGCCACCTCCAGCAAAAACAAGTGCGGATGCCATCGGTCCGTCACCGGCAAACTGCTGAGGTTGTCCAGTGACACCGCCAAAGACCCCCAACCCCGAATCCCGACGCCATTAATCCAGTGTTCCATAAACCCGGACCAGGCTGAGATCCAAAAATCGGGCAGGTATTCAAGCGCTCTGTAGGTATCGGTCGCTGCCTGCCCGGAGGCCGACGCTCTGAACGTCTCGGTCAACACAGAGCCGGCAACAACAGCCAGGCAAAAACAGAGCGACAGGGAGATTAGCCAAGGCGCAGTGCTCGCTCCTCGCTCGACTCTGTAGAGCACCAGCGCATAACCACAGAGCGCAAATAGGGCGTGCATTATCGACGCTTCATTCCCGCTCATAACGATAGTCGCAAAAAGCGGCAAAGAAAGAATGCTCGTCGCTACCGTACTTCCCGTCCTTCTTAATGCCTCCAAATAAAAAGGAGACAAAATGGCTAAGGTAGATCCATAACCTGTCCTGAAGCTACCGGTCACCAACGTATGACCAGAATCCAGCTCTATTAGGGGGTTACCAAACACACTCAACCCCGTCAGGAGCTGAACCAACCCATCCACAACCCAGATCATCAATACCGCGCCTAAAAGCGACATCATTCGATGACTCTCATGCCGATCGAGCTTGATTTGCAGCATCACCCAAACAGCGAAGCCGTAAGCCAGAAAGCGAACCACCCCCGACAGCGCACGTTCAAAATTGATGGCGTCGAATAGAGAAAAAACAGCGGGAATCAGAAAACAACTGAGCACAACCCAGAAGCGACGAATGCCATCGGTACCGAAAAATGCTTTTGGGTCTCGCGCACAAATCGCGATCCCCACCAGGGACATCAACCAGATGAACTGACGTGTCGCAGAGGACAGCGACAGTGTAAAAAACAGGAACACCCAAATTACGGCGGGAGAGATGTCAGAAAATTTCTGCATTACACCCTCCACCGCTCGCGTACTTGAGTCGGCACCTTGTTGCCACCGAGCCTCTAGTGTATTGATTCGCGCGCATGATCACCATAAGACGTTGTGAGAGTACTAGGCAGAATCATTTGTCAGACGCTACCAATTTCGCCGGCACTTCCCGTAATCCAGCAACAGTCACCACCGCCGGAGAATTCTCGGGCGCAGCAGATGGACTACCCACCCTGAACATTCTGCCCACACCCGCGGCCTGGCCCGCGAGGATATCGGACGTCTTGTCCCCCACCAATAGTGATTGCGGCAAATCAAGCCCTAATTCCTCTGCCGCGCGCAAGATCATCCCCGGCGCTGGCTTCCGGCAGTCGCAAGTCTTTCTAAAGGCGCCCAAGGCCTCGGTCGGATGATGCGGGCAATGATAAAAACCGCTTATCCGCGTTTCGAACTCATGCTCCAAATGAGCAGACAGCGCCCGATTTAGGGCTATTAAGTTTTGCTCGGTATAAAAACCGCGTCCGATACCCGATTGGTTGGAGACAATAACCAGTTGGTAGCCTGCCCCATGCAGGGATTGCAGCGCCCTCTCCGCACCGGGCAAAAATTCAAAGTCTTTCCAGGTACTGACATAACCGTGATCAACGTTGATCACACCGTCTCGATCCAGAAAGGCCGCCTTACTCAAGTTCCTCAAAGAGACGCCCGCTTTTCCTCTACGTCAGCCCCAGACCCGTCTCGATCAGGCCACAGAGCAGGTGAATCACAACAATATGACATTCCTGAATGTGAGCCGTCTCATCAGAAGGCGCCACGAGCAGTGCATCACAGTGATCTTTAAGTGCGCCCCCATCACGTCCGGTCAGGCCAAGCACCTCGCAGCCTTGCATGTGAGCCTCGCGACACGCGGCAATAATGCTCTCGCTGTTGCCCGAAGTTGAAATTGCAAGCAAGACATCACCGCGATTGGCCAGTGCCGCCACTTGGCGACTAAATACAGCGTCGTAACCGTAGTCGTTGGCGATCGCCGTCAAGGCAGAGGTATCTGTCGTTAGCGCAACCGCCGCCAGCGCTACCCTGTCAGAAACAAAGCGTCCGACCAGCTCAGCCGCCATATGTTGGGCATCAGCGGCAGAGCCGCCGTTTCCGCATATCAGCAGTTTATTGCCCCGAGCCAGCGCCGCGACGCAGCATCCCGCGAGCGCTTCGATATCTGCAGCATGAGCCGACAGTTGAGTCAGCGCCGCCTGGTGCTTTGAAATATAGCTCTCAATAAACTGCTGCAAAGGACCTCCGATCCTCAGACCTACGCGCTGCTTGCGTTGAGGCGACTAATCACATCATAGCAACGAAAAAGGCGGTTATGGCACTCCCAGACAGCGCGCCCGATCACGGCATGCCGGAATTATCAAACCGCAGAGCAAAGGGTCTCGCACTCAACCCATGCACCACCAGGCTGATCACCACCGTCAAGATGGTCACTGACACCAGAGTACCGGCCGAAGGAATGCCTTCTGCCCACACCATCGTCGCAAACGCCAGACTGGCCAGACCTCGGGGCCCAAACCACGCTAGAAACACTTTGCTCTGAAGTTTTTCACCGGTCCCCGACAACGACAACATAATTGGCAAGATACGGATCACGGTTAAACTCAAGGTGGCGTAGAGGACTTCGTTCCAAGTAATGAAGGGCAAGGCTGCCGGCACCAGCATCAGGCCAAACAGCAACCAGGCCAGCATTGCCATGACCTCGCCCACCCCCTCTGCGGGCACAACAAGAGCGTGCACATCCTCTCTCATTGCGGCTCTGAAACACAGGCCGCCGACAAATGCGGCAATATAGCCGCTCCCGTGTAACGACTGTGCAATAGCAAATACCACCAGCGCCAGAGCCGGGACACTCATGCGTTGCCATACATGCCCGAGCCATCCTGCAGCACGCGCCGTCACCAGCGCTCGTGCTGCAACAGCCGCGATAACGGCGCCCACCAAAAGACCAATGCCAAGCTCCGCCAGAAGCAGTTCCATTGCCAGGCCCTCGCCACGGACGGCTGAACCTTGCTCCAACGCGATAAACAGCAATAAAAAGGGTACGCAAAGGCCATCATTTAAACCGCTCTCCGCGCTCAATCCCTCGCGCAAATGATGGGGCACTGCTTGGTTAGTCACCACAGCCTTGCCCAATGCAGCGTCAGTCGCTGCCAGCATGGTTCCCAAAATTGCTGCCTGGTAAAGAGACAGCGAAGGGAACAACCACAGCGCTGCTGCAGCGCCCAAACCAATGCTCAGGGGCAAGCCGAATAGCAGCATCCGCCCAGGAATCCTCCAATTTTGGCGCAGCACACCGAGATCGGCACTGGCGGCATCTACGAACAAAAAAAGTGCCAACGTGATGTCGATTAGCGCTTTACCATTCACTGAGTCGGCAGTGAGGCTGAACCAATTTAGACCCAAGGGACCTAGCAAAGTGCCGGTCGCAACAAATACGATAGGACCCGACAACGAGAGGTGTTCGACCTTTTCTGAAACCAGACTGTAGAGGAATACCAGAGAGGCGAAGCACGCCAGACCTACATACATATCAAGAACTGCCCGAGTGAGAAGGGGTCACGACATCCTCGGGAGGGGCCGCGTGGGAGTCAATCGCTTGAAGCGACAACGCTTGAGGGCTGGGACCCCATAGCCCTATTTTTTTGAACTCAATCGAGTGGTTAGCGGGATGGTCCAACAAGCGTTGAGCTAACGCGTAAAGCTCTGCAACTCCTGTTCACCCAACTCCGCGAGTAAATGTGTAACGGCGTAGTCCGGAATCTCATCTACGGGGATTTCACGCTGATGCCGAACCAACATCTCCTCGGACACCATCCCCTTTGCCCGCACAATCAGGCGTTGGAGGATCTGCTCAATCTCCAGTTCTCCTCGAGAAATCGCTCGATTCACCTGAGCCGCCCCCTGTGGGTGCGCTGCCGCAGCGCGGAGCATAGCCTCCAGCTTGTCACACTGCTCCTTAAACTGACTGCGACTACAAAGATCGCTAGGGATGACGTTTTCTAGGTGTCTCAGTTCAGACATGGGCTACTCCATACTCCATTCTCAGAAATTTACGGCCCATGGCGTGGAGTGGTTTTCTCAAAACTATAGTTGTTGATCGGATTGCCCTCCCCCCGCCTCAAATAACTTCATTAAAATTCGATGTAAATAGCTTAAACATATGTTTTATATGACTTATAATCAATTCTATACGTCCCTATTCAAACGAGAGGCAGTCTGAGACACTGCGGCTGATAAGACTGACAGGCCCCGCGCCATGACGACAAAAGAGAGCACCCACCCCCTCAAACGCAGCCCACACAAGCTGAAACTCGGTGTCTTCGGCCTCAATGTCAGTCACGGATGCTCGATGACCGACCGACCGGACACACTTAAGGCGGAGTGGCAAGAGTCTGTGCAAGTCACCCAACTCGCTGAACAGGCCGGGATCGAGGCGGTTATTCCCGTAGCCCGCTGGAAAGGTATGGGAGGCAAGGTCAATTTTAATCACCGCAATTTTGAAACGTTTACTTGGGCCGCGGGTCTTGCTGCAAAAACCGAGGAGATCGGTGTCTTTGCGACGTTTCACGTACCCACGGTTCATCCGGTAAGAGCCGCCAAGGAGGTCGCCACTATCGATCACATTTCGGGGGGCCGTTTCGGCCTCAACATCGTCGCTGGCTGGAATGAGAGAGAAATCGCAATGTTCGGGGTGCCCCAGAAAGAGCACGACGTTCGCTACGACGTCGCCGACGACTGGATCAGCTTGTGTAAGGAGCTCTGGACGGTTGAAGGTGAATTCGACTATGCCGGACCTCACTTTCACTCCCCCGGGTGTTATTCGGAGCCCAAACCGCTGCAAAACCCATGGCCCGCCCTGATGAGTGCAGGCAATAGCCCACGAGGACAAGCTTTTGCCGCAGCTCACGCCGATTTCAACTTTGTGGTGGCTAAAGATGTCAAAGCTGCGGGCGAGGTCGCCGCCAACGGCAGAGCAATGGCAAAAGCCAATGGACGCGATATGCAGATATTTGGTCAGGCTTACATTGTTTGCAGAGAGACTGAAAAAGAAGCACAAGACTTTGTGCGGGAGTACGTCTACGACCGAGGGGACTGGGCGGGTGTCCGTAACTTATTGGATGTACTGGTACCCAACTCCCAAAGCGCGTTGGGCGACGGATGGGAAGCGATGGCGGCGAATCTCATTGCAGGCTATGGCGCGATACCACTGGTGGGCACACCAGAGCAGGTGATCGATGGCATGCTGGCCTTCTCCGAAGCGGGTCTCGATGGCATTACGCTCAGCTGGGTAAACTATGAAGAGGGACTCCTCCAGTTTCAGGACACCCTTCTTCCCCTGATGCGACAAGCAGGCCTGCGCGCATGAAATCCATCGAAGGCATGTCTATTTTGGTCACCGGGGGTGGGTCAGGTATTGGTGCAGACTGCGCAGCGCGCTTCTGCGAACTGGGCGCCCGAGTCACTATCACGGGTCGCCGACTGGAAAAACTACAGCAGGTGCAAGAAAAAATCGGCGAGTCTTGCCACATAGCACAGGGCGACGTGACGCGGGAGGAAGATCGTAGCCAAATGCTCCAGGCCTCCCTCTCCCACGGTGGCGGCAGGCTGGATGCCTTAGTCAACAATGCCGCCAATATGTACCGGCAGCCGGTTGACCAATACAGCGAAGCCTTTCTCAGAGAAGCGTTCGAGACCAATGTGATCTCTGCAATGATGCTCTCCAGCGCAGCCATACCCCATCTTGAAAAGACCGCTGGCGCCATTGTTTTTATTGGTTCGACCCATACAAAGCGGGCATTCCCGGGGGCCTCCCCTTACGCCACCACCAAAGCCGCTCTCGAAGGGTTGACCAAAGTGATGGCTGCCGAGTTGGGCACGAGACAAATTCGAGTCGGGTGTATTCTTCCAGGTGCAGTATCGACCGAATTAAACCTGAGGGCCGGACTGTTCACTGCAGATGAGGCGGGTGAACGCTATGCCGCTGTTGCGGGCTTGCACGCTTTAGGCAGGATCGGCACCGGCACCGAGGTTGCCGAAGGCGTGGAATATTTGATTAGGGCCGAATGGGTAACAGGGGTAGCGCTCGAGGTGGACGGTGGAATCGGACTCGGCGTTTCGCATTTTTAAGGGGGCGCCAATCATCTGTCGATTACGGGCGATGATACTCGTGTTTGTGACACTGTCATTGAACGGGTGTGACATTGGCAAATTGATACTCACCACGGAGCCCTGGCAGCCACCACCATCGCCTGCAGAAAAACGGGAAGCCCTCCCCCGGGCAACCTGCAATCAAATCGTCAGTGAACGACAAGCGCTCTTTGGCGATCTGCATCTTCATACAGCCCTGTCAATGGACGCAAACGCGCTGGGGACCAGAACGCTCCCAAATGACGCCTACGCTTTTGCCAAGGGCGAACCCATTACTCTCTACGGCGGCGCTCCAGACGTCGATCCAGTCACTCTAAAAATTGAGCGTCCACTGGACTTTGCTGCAGTTACGGACCACGCAGAGTGGATGGCCGAGGTGGCGCTGTGCACTCACCCAGGCTCCTCCTCCTACGACAGCGCAGGTTGTGCGATTTACCGCGGGGAGAACGACTCGATACTGGCCAAACTATTGGGCGCAAAAGGCTTCAGGGCACGGCTGGGTGGATTTGTTACATTGGGAGGACGCCGCAGCGATATTTGTGGGGACGCAGATAACCTCTGCCGGCGCGAGCTAAAGACCACATGGCAAACGGTACAGGCAGCCGCTGAGGCATGGTACGACCGGTCAGCCGATTGTTCCTTCACTACCTTTCATGCGTGGGAGTACAGCCGCTCCCCACAATCGACCAAAGTGCATCGCAACGTTATTTTGCGCAATGAAATCGTGCCCGAGCTCCCGATTTCTTCACTTGAAACCTCCTTTGAAATCGATTTTCGCCGACAGTTACTTGAACAATGCAATGATTCGGGTTCGGGTTGTGAGGCTATTGCCATCCCCCACAACCCGAATCTGTCCAATGGCCAGCTGTTTCGAGCAGAGTACGCGGGCCTGCCGACTGCCGAACAAAAGACGCAGGCAAAAATCCGGGCACGCCTCGAACCCGTTGTAGAAATGATGCAAATCAAGGGCGAGAGTGAATGCAGAAATGGCATGTTCAACGTGGGGGGAACCCCCGATGAGCTTTGCGATTTTGAAAAGATTCGTGACTTTGGACAGCCCGAACTGCAGGACTGCGGCGACGCCTTGGGTAAGGGGGCGCAGGCGGGCAAAGGCTGCACGAGTCGCAATGACTACGTTCGATATGCGCTGCTCGACGGCATCCGAGAACGACAACGACTCGGCGTTAACCCCTATCAATTTGGCTTCATCGGCAGCACCGACGCCCACACCTCGGCGCCAGGCGCAGTAAGTGAGTATCACCAACCCTACAAATATGGCGTTTCGGATGTTCAGGCGCTCACTGTTGCAGGCAAACCACGGGCAGTGGCCTTCCAGAATCCCGGTGGTCTGGCCGGAGTGTGGGCTGAGGCAAATAACCGAGATTCAATTTTCGCAGCACTGAAACGACGGGAGACATTCGCCACCAGTGGCCCCAGAATTGCGCCGCGATTTTTTGCCGGTTGGGAGCTGCCCGAAACGATCTGTAACGCCGCTCATCTGGCCAGCGCGGGCTACCAGACAGGAGTGCCGATGGGGGGAGTATTACCGACAGCTCCGAGTGCATCTGCAAAGCCAAGGTTTGTTGTTTCTGCGGCTGCCGACCCCGGCACCCGGGAAGCGCCCGGACATCTGCTGCAGCGACTGCAAATTATCAAGGGCTGGGTCGACACTGAAGGACACTTCCAGCAATCGATTGTAGATGTTGCGGGTGATGCTGATAACGATGCGGGAGTCGATTTGCAAACATGCGCTGCCTTCGGGAACGGCTTCTCCACCCTGTGCGGCGTCTGGGAAGACCGCGACTTTGAAGCAGATCAAGATGCCGTGTACTACGCGCGAGTGGTTGAGAACCCCAGCTGCCGTTGGTCGACGCGCATGTGTCTTGGCTTCGATAAGGAGAATCAGCCCGACGCCTGCGAAAATCCGCGCATACCGAAAACGATTCAGGAGCGGGCGTGGACTGCCCCAATATGGTTTGAAGCAGATCGCTCCTGAATCCCCGTGACGAGATTACGTGGTAGTTTCACAAGGCCGAGAACAATGTCCTTGGGCACCAACTGTAAGGGACGAATTTTAGCCTCCCGGTGATGAGCACAGTCATACACTTTGAACGATTGCCTACATCGTGGTTAGATGACGTTGGTGTTGCCGAGGAATAACGATAATGACCCTGTCCAATGAACTGTTTTTTCCTTTGTTCAGCCTGCTCATCATTTTGACCGTGATTTGGTTTGTGCGCAGTGCGACCGCTTACAAGAAATGGGTAAAGACCCACTACGCTGCCCCCAAAAGCGCGCTACCTGAAGAACACCGCTAGCGTGATACCGTGCCCATTTTTCACTGCCGGCTGGCGGGATTTCGCACTTTGGAGTAGCCGTTAATCCAAGAAAACAGTGACTTCGCAGCTCGCGGGAACAACGAAATCCCTAAGCTGGGCGAGGCTCGCGGCGGGCAACAAGGGAATAAAAGTACGTGGCGCTTCTTATCTATCGAATCATCTGGCTACTCCTCAGCCCGCTGGTGTTTACATGGTCGGTACACCAGATGATCGCCCGGCGCGGCGGCCTAGGCTATCTGCTGGAGCGATCAGGGCTAACGCAGCGCAACGAGCACGCCACGCCAGTATGGTTTCACGTTGCCTCCGTCGGTGAGATGCGACTGGCAACACCAATGATCACTGCCGTGCTTGAACGCGGCTTGCTCATTACCTGCAATACGCCCGAAGCCTACCGATTGGCTGCATCGACCTGGGGTAACTCAGTCACCCTACGCTACTGCCCCCTCGACTATCGATCTTTCGTAAAAAGGTTCATCGGGCGATACACACCGTCGGTCGTTTTCATCATCGAAACCGAAATTTGGCCTGAGCTTTATGAACAATGTCACCAACAGAATATTGCGATCTATATCGTAAACGGGCGGATCAGCGATAAGACGCTCAGATCAAGACTTGCAAGGGCGTGGTTGTATCCAATGGCGCTGAGACGGATTAGCGGCGTCTGGGCCCGGGAAGATGAAGACGCGAGCAGATTCGCCGCCATGGGCTGCCCGCCCGATAAAATCTGTACGACGGGCAGCATTAAAATGACGCGCCGTCTTCACAGCTCTGTACCTGAGAACCCCCTTCCCCACCGCCAGTTTGCCTTGGCGATTTCAACGCACTCTGGAGAGGAGACCGCGATTGCAGACGCTTGGCGAAGTGCGGCCGGCAACAACCTTTTGGTTCTCATTCCCAGGCACCCTCCTCGGGCCTCAGGCGTGGCCAGGTCTTTGGCGTCTCGCGGTATCGTCGCGGCGCAAAAGTCAGTCTCGGGTGATCTCTCGCTCGCCGAACAGGTCCTCGTAGTAGACGCGATCGGCCAGGTGGATGCGTATTGTGCCCACGCAAGTTTTGTCTTCGTGGGCGGATCCCTGGTCGACGCTGGCGGCCACAACGTCTTCGAGCCTGCAAGTTGGGGTAAAGCGATGATTGTCGGCCCTCACACGCAAAATTTTTCTGCAGAGGTCGATTATCTCTCTGCACACGGGGCAATCAACATTGTCCAAACAACCGAGGCGCTAAACGAAACCTGGCACCGGCTGACCCATGATCTCGCCTTCAGAACACACTGTGAGACCAACGCGCGGGATGCCCACGCGGCGCTACCCGACAGGATCAATGACTATATCGGTCTTGTCGACGCGGCGGTGAGCATCCATACCTGACAAATGGCCACATCAATGCCACCACAGTGTTGCGCCAAAGCGACAACCGACCCTAACTTATTAGCAGATTCTCATAGCCTGCGCACAACGCCTCCCAGGATTGCGCACAATTGAACCCAGTGGTGGCACCGCATTTATCCAGCGATCGCCTCAGGCGCTTAAGATTGGCCCGCCGCCAATTGGTTGGGAACCAACCCGATCTGATCTGACTCCGATCAAAATCGATTACGTAGACCGAATGATCATCGAGCAGAATATTGCTGGCATTCAGGTCACTGTGATAGACATTGCAATCGTGAAACCGCCGGATAGTGCGCCCTATCTCGTGCCACCTGTGATCATTCACCAATTGATTCTTAGACAGACAGGAAGCTAGCGATCGGACGTTTTCCAGTCGTTGCGTTATTAGGCTGCCCGAATACCAGAACAGAGCCTCTCTTTTGGTAAACGCTGCCACGGGCTGGGGCACGGGCAATCCCATTTGGTGTAATTGACCCAATAAGTGATATTCCCGAACCATTCTGGCTCGCTGATACCCCAAAAAAACATAGCGCCGTTTTACCCATCGGCCAATCAGCCCGCCTCGCCGAAAGGCCTTTAACACCCAATGGCCTCCGGCCGAATCAACGAACCATACGGTCCCTCGCCCTTCGCTGTGCGCACGCGCCCTGTCACCCCAGTCCCCGGGGTCGAACAACCGCGCACGGGGCTCACTCAGCAATTCTCTGTCGTAGATAATGAATTGGTCGGATTCGCTAAGAATTGTTTGGTTCACAGGCGTCATGTAGGCTAATCAGCAAGTCTGCGGGCCGTGCTAACCACACGCCCAATAATTGGTCGCATTTTGTATGCCTCACCCCTCCGGGCAACCGCTTTCAATCTGTATTGTACGCCTCTCCGCCATCGGCGATGTCTGTCATGTTACGGCGGTTGTGCAAGCTATTCAGGCATACCATCCCGACGCGGCAATCACATGGATTATCGGCAGTATCGAGCATACGTTGGTCAGCGACCTACCCGGCATTGAGTTTATCGTCTTCGACAAGGCAAAAGGCCTAGGAGCTTACAAAAATGTCAGGCAACAGCTAGGGGCACGGCCGGCCTTTGATGTGCTGTTGCAAATGCAGACATCACTCCGGGCAAATCTGCTAGGAAAAATGCTTAACGCCAGACGCAAAATTGGCCTTCCCAGTGGATTCGGCAGAGAACTTCATAGCCTTGTGGTTACCGAGCGTATCGCTCCCTCTAGCGCTTTTCATGTGCTCGATGTCTTCAAGGAGTTTGCTCACACTATTGGTGTCCCCATATTTAATGTGGCGTGGCGAATACCGATACCCGACACTGATCTCAGGGCAGCCAGCGAACTGGTTGACGGGGAGTCGGAGTACATTTTATTGGCACCCAGCGCAAGCCACAGCGAGCGCGTTTGGCTCCCCGAGCGCTATGCGGCACTGGTTAACTATTGCCGATCCAAAGGAATAAAGGTGGTAGTGACCGGCAGCCCAGCGCAGCGTGAAATTGATCTCGCCAGTCAGATCGGCGAAATGGTGGACGCTCCAATCGTCAACGTAGCGGGTAAAACGACTCTCAAAGCGCTACTAGCACTCTGTAAACACGCTCGCCTCGTGATTGGACCCGACTCAGGCACTTTACACATGGCGACCACGCAGCAAACCCCGGTGATCGGCCTTTATGCGCACAGTAACCCGTTACGTACGGGTCCCTACGGGGGGTTGAGCTCTGTTGCCAATGCCTACGCTAAAATCATATCCGCCCGCGGACTGCACAGTAAGCTGCACCAGTGGGGTTATCGGCTTAAGGGCGCGGCGTTGATGGAAGAAATAACTTTAGAGCAGGTCAAATCACTCGTTGAAGAGGCCCTCGCCCATCCCCACACGACCCGTCCTTTCCCACTAAACTGAGATATCTCTTTTGGGAATAAAGTCGCCGATGGCATCCCAGACCTCGGCGGGTGTCAGCCCGCTTTTACTGCCTACGAGGCAAAACAACGCCGGATTATCGGGGCCAAAAGTAAACGCCGGCTGCCATGATTCAAATGGATGGCCCTCGTGCCCGAGTAGCAGTTGCGGGGTCTGCTCGGTACCCCCCTCAACGTGGTAGTCATCCAACGCATCAATTGCGGCGGCGTGGAGGTAATACAGCGAATATTCGGTCCATTTTGATCTCAAAAAACGTCCGGGTGTCCAATTGCTGGGGTGTCCGGGCTGATGCAGCCTGCAAAGCACCTCTGCCCAGGAATAGCGGGGGCTGGAAAGCTGTTCAGTGAGTGAGTCGAGAATGTTTTTAGAGAGAATCGCAGGGGTTATCGACATGCCGCGTTGCGGGTCACCCACTCCTTGACTGACTGACAGTAACCGCGCTGAGGAGGCCCACCAGCGAGGGTGAAGCGCCCTGCTCTCATACTGCATCAACGCCTTTCCACCCGGCAAAAGGTCATCCAGAGTCGTGGCTCGCGTGCTGAATACGTCGGCATCAAAGGTTAGGCAAAATTCAGCGTTAAGCGCTCGACCCGAGGCTAATTTAACCAGCTGCTGCTTGCGCCACCCGCGAAGGCCCGGGAACCGCATCAGTTCTGGCACCAACTTTTCTTCCGCCATTACCTCTATTGGCAAGTTGGGCCAGTTAGACAAATGCTCCCTGACGATCGCAACCTCGTCAGCGGGGCTGACCACCAAAAAGGTGTTGAGCGTACCTGGCTGAAAAAACGCGCTCAGGGACGCCAACAGGATGTCGGTACGGCGAAGGTCCTCCACCCCATAGCTGCCATCGATCTTCAGCGGCAGGATAGCGTCTAGTTTTGGTGCCAACATTTCTCGCCCACTGCCTCTCAACGAGAGGGGATAGTAGCGTTTTTAAGGCGCGAGATTCTATTTTTCCCGCTCCAATCCGACCCGTGGATACCGGTGTCGAAGAGGCAAATCACATGATTGAAATACCATATACTTCGCTTATGAGAAGACCTATCTCTTGCTTTGTCATTACTTGCAACGAGGTTGATCGCATAGAGCAGTGTCTGCAGTCAGTGGCCGGCTGGGTTGACGAATTGCTGGTGATCGACTCGGGTAGCACAGACGGCACGCTGGAGATCGCACGGCGGCACACCGACCGCGTTTACGAGACCGATTGGCCAGGATTTGGCCCGCAGCGTAATCGCGCCCTCGGCTGGTGCCAGCATGACTGGGTGCTTTCTTTGGACGCGGACGAAGTGGTCACTGACGCCCTCAAACGCGAAATTGATAGCGTGCTGAGTGAGCCCAACCTCAGCGCCAACTTTCTAAAATTTCCCTGGCACACTTATTTGTTTGGGGCGCCGCTCAGGCATGGCCGCTATGCGACCCCCCAGGGCAAGTTGTTCGAAAAGACCGGCGCGCAATTCAAGGATCGGAGTGTTCACGAGACGCTTCTCCTCCCCGACTACCGCACCAGGACCCTCAAATCGCCGCTGATTCATCACAGCTGGCGTAATTATGAACATGTTATCGAAAAACATCTTAAATACGGCGTGTTGGGTGCAGGTGAGAAAGAAAAAGCGGGGAAAAAGAGTTCGATTGTCTATGCCTTTTTACGAAGCATTGTCGATTTTCTGCATCAGTATGTGGTCCGCGGCGGTTTTCTGGACGGCCAACGAGGCCTATTGATGGCTGTAATTCTGGGTCAGTACGCCTTTCATAAGTATGCGGCGCTATGGTCATTGAATCAGACTACTGACCCAAAAAAATCAGCCGTGGACTGACTGAGGTCTCGCCTTACACAATGAAACCCGATCTATTTCAACCGCTTAATCGCTACTTCGACAAGATTTACGTGTTGACCCTGCCCCACGCCACCACGCGTCAAGCCAATATCGTCAAAGTGCTCGACGGCCTCGATTGGTCTTATTTCTGGGGCGCAGACAAGAAGGACTACTCTGCCAGTCAAGTCTTGGCGGAGCGTATTTATGACGATGTGACACACAAAAGCACGAAAAGAACCTCTCGCTCTATGAATCTGGGGGAAATCGCCTGCGCCCTGTCTCATCGCAACATTTACCAGAACATGCTGGATGAAGGGCACCGGCGGATACTCATATTGGAAGATGACGTGCTGCCACAACCCGAGCAACTTCGGCATTTTGATCAGGTTATTGCGCAACTACCAGAGGATTGGGAGCTATTGATGCTGGGCTACTATGGTCATAAGTTACCGTCACCGCGCTACCGAATCCAACAGCAGATTTATCGGGCGTTCCATTTCCTGCACATCGCTAACTGGCACAAAGTCAGTCGACGCTGGATCGACAACATTTGTATGGGAGCATACTCACCCGATCTCTATCGTATGGGCAAGGTACTGGGTACACATGCCTATGCAGTATCCGCATCGGCGGCAGAGAAATTTGTGGCCTATCAAAGTCCCGTGCGGCTGCAGGCCGACCGGATATTTAATTATTATGCCGCCCAAGATGCTTTGAACGCCTTCGCACTCAAAGATACCGTTTTCACTTTGTCTGAACTGGCCTCCGACTCCTACATCCAGTAGCCGCGGAGCCCCCTGCCTTGTGCATCTCAACGCCTCGCCGAGGTCGCAATCCCGCTGGCCAGCCTATTTACCCGACCTTCTCGCGTTATCGGTTTGAGTTCAGCGATAAGGCTACTGAGACCTCTCGGCCACTCCCCCGTATTTTATGCGGCCAAACACTGCCGCCGTGAGCGCCCAAAGATAGACGACACTGTTTTTTACCTCTTGGTCAAAAAAATTACTATCAACTAATCCGAGGGCTTGAAAATAGATTTGGGCGAACAGGCTCCCTGAGCCAACACCTCTCGCAAAATCGCCGATACGCTGCTGCGTCGAGAGCCAATAGGCAATCCAGATAAAGTAGCCTGAGAAAATGAGATAGAAAATGGCGGCAACAATACCTTGACCCGCTAAGTGCTCGAGCATGTTGTTGTGTGCTCGATCGATAATCGCGTATTTAACCGCGCCTTCCTCATAATATTTTTCGAGCTGCTTTACGTTTTGACCGGGCCCTGCCCCCAAAATCGGGTAGTCAGAGAACATGCGCCAGTTGGCGCTCCATAGCTCTTGGCGAATCTCAATGCTTTGGATGTTCAGGTCTACCTCGCCCGATAATCGGTCACTGAAAATAGAACCTGAATAAACGGTCAAAACAGAGAGACACATCAACACCAGAAATGCCAGCGCCCCCCAACTTTTTTTGAATCGACCAAGAGCAAGAACAGCGATCGTGGCGCCGGCGAACCAGGCTGACCGTGTCAGTGTCAGCACCACCCCCAGCGCGCCCATCACTGCAGCGACCGGCAAGTAGAGGGGAAGATGATGAATCACTCTCGAAGCACCAACAAACACAGCCAAGCCGTAGCCCAGTAAAAAGAATGTTGCCATTCCCATATTTCCAGCAAAGGATTGGGGGGTATTAAAAAAGCCAGTAACGCGAAAATAATTTCCCCATGGCGCCAAAACCGACTCTGGCCGCGGCCATTCCCATCCCTGCACAAATTGACCCAGCGCAAAGAGCCCCATTAGCGACACAGTGGTCGCGAGCGCCGGGATAAAGCGCCGCCAAGAGTCATTCCAAACTTGTTCAAAGAAGTAGAGAAAAGCAAAAAAATAGAGCACCCACTTAAGTTCACGAAGCGCTTCGATCTGATCATCCGCTTGACTCAACATCACCCCGATGCTGAGCAGGCTAAACACGGTATAGCCTGCGATGGGCATGACTGCCCCAGCTCGCATTCTGTTCAGAGCGGCCGCGGGATCTCTCGTCACCTCACGTATAAAAAGCAAGGTGCTTGCCGTGAACAACATCAAACCGCACATCTCCATGACTCCGAGTGAAGTGAGATGAGCGATTGGCAGCAGAGCTGCGGCTGCCAATGCCAGCCGGACTAGCAATTTTTCTATCACCTTATCGGCCATTGATCCGGGTCATGATTGAGATAACTCGAGTATTAAAAACCTTTGCAGCAGCATCAGCGCGCTCTGCTGTCGTAAATGCTGCTGACGTGCTCGCTGCTGGCGGGCGGGACTGTTGCTTGTACAGCATCGCTACGGTGGGCATGGTAGTCTCGAATGCCGTCTAAGAAAAGCGAACCCGCCGGTGAAAACCCAAGTGCGAGGGCATCCTCTTGAGAAGATCCTTTTCCTGTTTCAGCAACAAAGGGAAACAACCGATCTGGAGTTCCTGAGATTCACGTCGTCCACATTGATAGGACGCTACCGCAACCACGCGTATTTGCCCCATGCACCGCGACGCTTTTTTTTAACAGAATGCAATAACTCTCCTCCACCGCCGCGAACAGACAGCAAAGATGGGTAACACGAGACAACCGTGGACGGTAGAGCGCGCTCAGCGCTGGGCGCTTAATAATCCCTGGTTTGTAGGCTGCAACTTCACCCCAAGTTCGGCCTGCAATCAACTCGAAATGTGGCAGGCCGAAACCTTCGACCCTGAGACCATTGCTCGGGAACTCCGCTGGGCTTCAGAAATCGGCGTGAATGCCGTTCGTGTTTTCCTGCATGATCTTGTGTGGCGGGATGACCCTGACGGATTCAAGTCTCGCATAGAGACCTTTCTTCAACTCGCAAACAAAGTCGATATTCGCACCATGCTGGTGCTTTTCGACGACTGCTGGTTCCCGCCCCGCGCAGGGCCACAGCCCGACCCTATCCCCGGCGTTCATAACTCCCGATGGGCCCAATCGCCGGGGCACGCAGTGGTCAAGAACCCTGAAGAATGGCAACGCCTGGAGCACTATGTGTGCGACATCATCGACGCCTTTGGCCGGGACGAGCGCGTGTGCGTCTGGGACCTCTACAATGAGCCTGGCAACGCATTGTTGCCCTTGGCGGCGCTCCCGAATTACCGAGCCGCCCCGAAAGCCCTGGGACGTCTTTTTCGCCATTTTGTGCTGCCAAGCCCGACTCTGCCCTTGCTTCGCGCCTGCTTTGACTGGGCCCGCTCAGTTGACCCGATACAACCCTTGACAGCAGGCATTTGGGCCCCCATTCCGCGCTTGAATCGCCTGCAACTTGCGATGTCAGATGTTATCTCCTTCCATCATTACCTTGGAGCGCGACACTTAAGTCGCACTATTGATGACCTAAACAACAAACATCAGCGACCCATTCTCTGCACAGAGTGGATGGCGCGGCCCACAGGCAGTCGAATTAAGACCCATCTCCCCATCTTTAAGGAAAAAAATGTGGCGTGCTTTTGCTGGGGGCTGGTGTCTGGCAAAACCCAGACCATTCATGGGTGGCGCGACCCACCCGGCACTGCGATACCCGAGATTTGGCATCACGATCTTCTCCGAGCGGACGGTTCGGCATTCGACAACCAAGAAATCGAGATGCTGCGTCAATTGACGTCGGGCTCATCTCGGCCAGAAACCATCAACTCAAAGGACCATTAATCCTGAACGCCAGCGACGGCGGGTTTTCAGGCAAGCGCGGTGCCAATGCCTCTCTCGAATTAGAAATGGGTATAGGATTATGGTGCCCAGACCTGTTTGGAAATTGCCATGTTCCACATGCTCAGCGCCATCACGCTTCAGTCATCAACGTCCTCGCAAAGATTCGGCGACACTGTCGACGCACTCTCGGAATACTTGAGTCAAGAAAAATTGATTGCCACGGCGAGTCCTCTTGGAAGACGGCATCGACATCCCATCATGGACACTGACGACGCCGATCTCGATTTTTTTTACGATGTCCTTTGACTCGCTTGAGCAGCTTGAGGCCGCAGTAAACTATATGACCCGTCTCTCCGGCAGGGGCGCTGAACTTCACGAAAAGCTGTGGTCGCAACTCAAAGATTACCGGTTTACCTGCTGGGAGGATTGAATCCTATATCCTGTTGCCACCCCACTTGGACAGGCATAGTGGCAAACACCTGCGCTCACTCCCCTTCGCTCTCGGCTTGAGCCAGACCTTTCCAAGGTAGCACCCTGAGGCTGCCCGTCGCTACAAAGTTGATGAAGTAACACACAGGGGCGAACCCCAGAATCATCCAGCCCTGCATTTTGAATACGCCAAACGCATACAGATCGTAGATCCGCTCAGATAGCATTGTCAGTAGGTTTTCATCTGAGATGCCGATCACCCCCCAGAGTAAAAACGTAATCAGCATCCAGCAAACGTGAAGAAAAGCCCACCAAGCCAATAGCCCGGATATCAGCAACTTGACCATTGACCTCATCTCCCCTGTCCTTAAGATTTTCAGCGTCGGGGCATCATAGCAAGGCCGTGGAGCCAAATAGGCTGCCTCAGGGCAGCAACTCCAGCCAGAGTATGGTCTGGGTAGCCAGATATAGCGCGACCCCGGCCCACAGCACGAAAACGATGACTCCGATAACGCCATCCTTCAGCCAATCGGGCCATTGAAAGTTCAGCTTTGTCAGCACTACCCAAGGCCCGGCGATGTATGCCAGGACAATAAACAAATCAATGATCAAATAAAGAAAGGGCAGCATGTTGGGGTCCTGTGGGCACCGAGGCGCCCAGTGGGAGACACTTTTGATAGTGAACGTTCGCGCTTGGGATTGATTAATGGCGGAGAGGGAGGGATTCGAACCCTCGATACGTTGCCGTATACACACTTTCCAGGCGTGCGCCTTCGACCACTCGGCCACCTCTCCGTGGGCGCGGATTCTAGCACAGTGGCACTACCACTGAATCGATCTCCGCGGCTAAAAAGAGGTCCCCAGCTCCAAACTAAAGTGATATTTCTCCGACGACTGAGGGCCATTGAGGTCAAGGAACAGCGGCCGGGCGTAGGACAGTTCCCCATACCACTGTTCTGCCAAGGGCACCCGCAAAAAGACGGTGAAATCGAGCTGCTCTCCACCGAATGCGGAAGGGTTGGTCACCGGGGCGGGATACGGAAACGCGGGGATCGGCACTCTCAAGGAAAGATCCTCGCCGTCGATATCGTCGCGCCAACGATAATCCAGACGGATACCCGTCTTCACTGCCGACCATCTATTCCACATCAGCCAGCCACCGAGGCTCGCTTTATTGCCCAGGCGATAGTCTCGATCGTTCTTACCGGTGCGAACCGTAAAACTGGCGTCCAGACCCCAATTCCAGCGCGCCTCGTATTTGCGAAAACTCAAAAACAAGGGAAAATCCCAAGTGCCCGAGCCCAACTGCATGGTGTAAGGCAACTGCTGATTACCGGGAGCCCGTGGCGTGTCCCCCTCTTCATCAATGCTGCCGGTGGGCACGCTCACCCCCAATCCCGCCCTCCACACGCTGTTCAGAGATTGCTTTAGGGTGCTATCCAACACCATTGCCAGATCGCCCACGCCATCGGAACTAATGTTGAACGCGTCATAACCCGGAATGATGGAAATATGATCCGTGCTTTGCTTCACCATCGGGAGCTGAGCCCTCAATGTGAGGGCATCGTTCAAATCATAAGCCACCCTTAGGGCATGAACTTCCTGTTTGATCTCCGTGGGAACCACTGGGTAGTTGTTTTCCGTGCGCGGCTCACCACCGGGCGTAAAAAGCACGTCATCATATGACACGCTGCTCGTTCCAATGTAGTACTCGTCGTAGTCCGATACCGCATAGGTATAAGCGATATGCCAGCGGTTATCAGAAGCCGCTTTTTCCGATTCGCTAATGACGTTCGCGTCGAAAAGCTCTTCTATAGAGAGATCCAATAAATCAGTGGGCACTTTTTGCGCTAGGGCTGATGAGCCAAAAAAGACACTCAGAATCCCGACAATACGAACGGCACCCATGCCGCTCCGATTAAAAGGCCTAAATTCCATTTCAGTAATACCTCTTGCTAAGTACCGCACTGTTCAATTTGCCTACTCAACCTGATGCTTGAGGCAGGCATCCAAAATCGCCTGGAGGGCTGCTGGACGGATCGGCTTGGTGAGGTAGTCAGCCATACCTTCAGCCATGTATTTCTCGCGATCTCCACTCATGGCATGCGCCGACAACCCAACAACAATGCAATCAGTGTTAATTGATTCCTTGCGCTGCAGTGACCGAATCAGCCGCGTCGCCTCCAGCCCATCCATTTTGGGCATCTGAATATCCATCAGTATCAAATCAAACCCCTCGGATTTGAACGCTTCAACCGCAGCCGCTCCGTCTGCCACCACGGAAACGTTCACACCCCACTCAACCAGCAACTCGCGAATGATGAATTGATTAACTTCTGAGTCCTCCGCCACCAGAACATTAAGCTCGTAGGCCGAGGAACCTATCTGCTTTTTTTCCGAAACTTCGGGGGCGGCATCAGCTGAATCCGTATTGGTCAGTCGGCCCAGCCGTGCCATTTCCGCGCGCGCCTGACTCGCGGTCAGCGCAGAAATAGCAGGTCCAAGCACTTCATTAGAGGGCGCCTCCATCAGCGGAATGTCGAACCAAAAATGACTGCCCCCCACCGGATTGGGAGCGTAGCCAATGGAGCCTTGCATCAACGTCACCAGTTGTTGGGCGATCGCCAGCCCCAAACCGGTGCCGCCATGGGCTCGGGTCAAGCTAACGTCTGCCTGAAAAAATTCACCGAAGATACGCTCCTCGTCCTCTGGCAGAATACCGGGCCCCGTGTCTGCAACGGTGAACTTTAATGCCGGTAGCGTCTGGTTATCGAGCACACGAACAGATAGCGATACAGATCCCTGATCCGTGAATTTAATGGCATTGCCAATCAAATTGAGCAGCACCTGTCGGATACGGCCTGGGTCACCTACTATGCGTTGCGGGACGGCCTGACTGATGTCGACCTTAAGCGCTAATCCTTTTTGCTTGGCGGTCTCTACAAACAGCGCCTCGATAGAGGCAATGCTATCGAAGAGGTCAAAAGGTTCCCGTATGAGCACCAATCGGCCCGCCTCAATCTTGGTGAAATCAAGGATGTCGTCAATGATGGTCAGCAACGCCTCTGAGGACCGTTCGATCGTTTCAAAATAGGCCCTTTGCTGCGTACTCAGCTCGCCACGCTGGAGTAAGGCAATCATCCCCATTATGCCGTTCATGGGCGTTCTAATTTCGTGGGACATGTTGGCTAAAAAGCTTGTTTTGGATCGCGCGGCGGCCTCAGCCTCATCTCTGGCCTTAACCAGCGCAGTAATCATTGCTTTCAGTCGTTGCTCGCGATCTTCCGTGCGTTCCATCAACTCGTTGAAGGCATCCACAACCAGACCCAATTCGTTGTTTTGCTCATAACTGAATCGCCGGCTGTAGTCCTCTCGGTCTGTCACCTCAGACATCATCCCCGCAAGCGCCGAGAGGGGCTGAGTGATACGCGCATTGAGGGTTCTGGACAGTATGTAAGCGGCTAAGATACCAACCAACCACAGCAACGCGGCCAAAAGGGAGACCCATATCAACCGCTGATAAACGGGCCAAAGATCTACCTTCACCCGCAAGGTCGCAATTTGCTCTCGCTCGAGCTGAACGGGGATCGTCAGGGTCTCCAGATACCCCTGATCTGGAAGATTGGTGGACGGTAAGTTGCCTGGTCGGTAATAAGCAAAGGCGGTTCCATCCGGCAGAAAAAGCATGGCTTCCAACACGTCGGGTACCGCATCCAAACCACTCAGCAGCTCGGCAGCGGTGGCCGGGTCACGAAACGCAACGGACGCGGTCAGGTTAGATGCCAAAACGCTGGTGAGAGCGGAGGTACTCTCAAGCAGCTCCTCCCGGGAACTCACCAAAGAGACACCCAATAACACAACGAGAAATATGCCACCCACCAGGCTGGTGATGAACGCACCCACTTTTGCAAGGTGTCGATGGATCGACTGCTGACGGACTCGACTAAGCATCTTCGGGAAGGTCTCCCACCACTTCCGATAACTGCAGCAATTTGCTACTGGCTCGGAGCCCGGCCGACTCTAGAACCTTGAGATTGATGAGCATCCTCATCCGCGCGCCATTGCGCTTGAGCTCGACCATGCCGCCGTCTCGGGCGAAACCGGGTTGATCGCTCACCCACAACACGCCCCTGACGGCGGCGAGGTCTTCGACCGTGTCACTGAGAGACCCAAATACAATGTCACAGTTATTGATTTGGCCCGGTAGCAGCGGCCGCACCTCGCGACCTTTGGGTTCTGACGCGACAATTTCTTGCAATAGCGACGACAGCTCGGTTGCCGGCGCGATACAAAAGATCGTTCCGGATTGCTCATCCGGCCAGCTGACAAACTGTGGTAATCGCAAAAGAAAAACTGCTTTTAACTCGCTCTCGGTCAACCCGGGAGCACTCTGCGAAGGCACCGAGGGCACCAGCGAGACAATAGCCAATGCCGCGCTCAAAAGAACGCCAGAGCGCATTAGCTTAGGGATCATGACGACTACTGACGCCCAATGCGTTGGGTATCGATGGAACTCTCCACGTTGCTCCGCCAAGGAGTGATATCGATCCCCCCTCTCCGCTGATAGAAGCCAACCACTTCCAGAGAATCGAGGCCCAAACCCTTCAGGTCTGAATAAATCTGCTCAACACATTGCTCGTGAAAACCCTGATGGGTGCGATAAGCATCAAGGTAAGTCGCGAGACTGGCATGCTCTATCTGAGGTCCCGAGTAGCGGACTGACAAAGTGCCCCAATCGGGCTGGGAGGTAACTGGACACAGCGATCTGAGGCTGTGGCTCACTAGGTGTTCAGACACGACATTCCCCTTCCTTGGTGAAATGATCAACTCTGCGGGGTCGATTATGGCAAGCTCTTTGTTCACCTTGCAAGCGGGCAGATTCACGCCCGTCAACTCACGCGTAATCGTCCCCACCTCGTCAACCGGCAGGCAGGACAACGAAACCGAGGCGCCCACGCAGGCAGTAATATCTCGCTCAACAACCCGCCTCGCCGCCTCGTGACTTTCGAATACGTGATGATTGAGGGAGTTGAGATAAAGCTTGAGCGACTTCGACTCAACCGTTGCTGAGGAATGGGCCGGAATAGCCAGTATGCCCACCCAATTTTCGATCTCGTGCCCGACACACCAAGACAACTCGTAACAATGCCAAACATCCCACCCGAAACCGACGTTTGGAAACCCGCGACGGCGCTCAATTCGCTCGAGCACATCTGGGGCATAAGAGAGCGGTGCGGGGACGGTTTGGCCAAGAACCCCTTCCATCGATACTAGGTGCGCAACCTTCTACCGGTTCTCAGTAGATGCGCTGCATACCAATAAGCCACGAGCGTGAATGCGGCAATCATGATGAAGGCAAAGCCAACGCTGACATCGCTCACGCCAAGCATGCCGTAGCGAAACGCGTTGACCACATAAACCAGTGGGTTCGCTTGTGAGACGGTTGCCCAAAATTCTGGCAACAATTCTAGAGAGTAAAACACCCCTCCGAGGTAGGTCAGCGGTGTCAGCACAAAAGTGGGAACAATATTGATGTCATCGAAGGTGTTGGCGAATACGGCATTAATTAATCCACACAACGAAAACAGGATTGCGGTCATCGCCACAACGGCCACCACAACGCCGTAGCTATGAATATTGAGATCCACAAAAAGAGACGCCACCACCGTCACGATAACCGCCACCAGCATCCCGCGACTCACACCGCCGGAGACAAAACCCAACAAAATGATGTGATTGGGTGTAGGCGAGACCAGCAGTTCCTCAATACTGTTATTAAATTTTGAACCAAAAAACGAGGACACCACGTTGGCGTAGGAGTTAGTCACAATGGCCATCATAATGAGCCCGGGGACGACAAACTCCATGTAGCTGACGCCACCCATCTCACCAATGCGAGACCCGATCAAATTTCCAAAAATCAGAAAGTACAGCGACATCGTTATTGCCGATGGCAACAAGGTTTGTGACCAAATTCTCGTATAGCGCCGAAATTCTTTACGCATCAGCGTAAGCAGGGCCACACATTGTTCATAGACGGTCATGATGCCTGCTCCAGCAAGGACACAAACATTTGCTCGAGACGATTTTCACGATTGCGCATGCTGATGATGCTCACGCCCCTCTCGTGCAGGCGTGACATGAGCTCCGCCAGATCCTGCCCCTGATCAATCTGGGCTTCAATACAATAGTCATCTTTTCTACTCAGAGTGAATCCGTCCATCGAGAGGTCCTTGGGCAGCACCTCTCGGGAATCGAGGATGAAGATTTCCCGATGCAGTTCTCTGAGCAGGTTTTTGATCGAGGTATTCGTCACAATTGTGCCGTGATTGATAATCGCAATATTACGACATAAGGACTCGGCTTCCTCGAGGTAGTGTGTGGTCAGGATGATCGTCGTCCCAGAGGCATTAATCTCGCGAAGAAAATCGTACATCGAGCGTCGCATCTCGATATCGACACCCGCGGTGGGCTCATCAAGAATTAGCACGCTTGGCTCATGAATCAGGGCCCGAGCGATCATCAACCGCCTTTTCATTCCTCCAGAGAGCATTCTTGCCCGGGTTTGTCGCTTATCTTCCAACCCCAGTTTTTCAAGATAGACGTCAATGCGCTCCAACGCCGTCTTTAGCGGTATGCCGTAATAACCGGCCTGATGAATCAGAATATCCTCAACGGTCTCAAAAACATTGAAGTTGAACTCCTGAGGCACAATACCAAGGTGGCGTTTTGCAGCCGGAAAATTGTCGTCGATATCGATCCCTTTCACCCGTACCGTACCCGCCGACTTATTGACCAGAGAGCAAATCACCCCAATGGTGGTGGATTTTCCCGCACCATTGGGCCCCAGAAGCGCAAAGAAATCGCCCTCTTCAACCTTTAAGTCGATGCCCTTTAGCGCCTGCAGACCCGAGGCGTAGGTTTTTTCCAGTCCGATAATCTCGAGGGCGGGGGACATAGGTTAAGTATTACTCCGAGGGGGGTTCAGAAAGCGGCGTAGTGTAACCAATCCCGCCTTGCATCAGAAGGAAGCTAAATTCGCCCTTGACGGGCCTGTAGGGGGTCACTAACATGCGCGCCTGCTGTTGTTAGGATCACTGTCCCCTTCGTCT
>JAYNYK010000016.1:0-39140 GCA_038102985.1 Halieaceae bacterium | reverse complement strand
TGCTGAGGGAGTCGATCCCAGAGGAAGACCGCGCACATTTGGCCAGCCGTCACCCCATGAATCGCCTGGGCACACCCGAGGATGTGGCCAAGGCCGCTATGTGGTTGGCGAGCGACGCCTCGAGCTTCGTGACCGGCATGCTGTTCTCGGTAGACGGTGGCTGGACGGCGATATAGAGAATAGCGGAAAGGCCATTGCTTTCGCCCGAGTTGCGACACGGCCGTTGGTAAAACAACGGCTGCCGCCCCGGTGTGTTCGTCATATCAGTCGGCACGATCGACAATGCCGATTTCTTTCGCCAGAACACGGCGCTTTTTAACAAACACGCCCAGTTGTCTCATCATATTCCAGATGGGCTCCCAAGGGTCGATGAGCTCCCACCGGCTCTTGAGAAAGGCCTTACGGTTCAATACAGTCGGCAGGCCTCAAAAAAGGTTTGCTGCGTCAATCCTCGTTGGCCTGGTCCACCGAGTTGGCAATGTGGATCCGAACTAAAATAATCGCGTCAATCCACTTCGGCGATGCACTCAACGAATTAGGGCGCCATATAGAAGTTCTCACCGAATTAGTGCGCCTCGAACAAGATTTTCGGGTCAATAGACAGCAATTTCGGCAGGTCAGCAACTTCAGCCGACACAATCCGCGAGGATGTCTACTCTGAACGGGCCGCTAGTATTGCCTATCCTCCACAGGGGTTTTTCTATGACTGAATGTTCCGCGAGCCTATCGCCCTAATTTATTTGACCTCAACGCTAAAATGTTTTGCGCCGTGCGCGGTGGTTTACACCGTCACCTTGCCCGGGGACTATAGAAAAATGTAGTCGCCGCAGCCGAATCGGTGGATGGGCTCACGGTAGCAGGCAGTGTTCAGGACCATCCCTGTCAATCGTCTTAGGAGTCTCTGAATATGGCACCCCTGTTGTTATTTTTCCCGATAGCTCACTCTCTGTGTCCGTCCACAGCACCCCCCAAGGCAGGGTAAGTTTGGACGCGCGCCTAAAATCAGGGCGCGGATGGTTTTCTTGCTGAATAACTTTTATCATCCACGCGGTCAGGAGAGACGTCTCTTCACCCTGTCCATGAAGCCGGAAAAACAACGATTATCACGAGTAATACCATGATGGGAAGTAGTCAATCGCGTCGCTTGTCTCGTCTCGAAATGCCTGACCGGGCGGAGCCTGGAATCAGCGCAAGGCAGGCTGACCTAACTCTGCTAAACAAGGCGCCCCCCGGGTACTTGGACACCACTCATTTCGATACGGTGCGGTTTCCACCACCCGATTGGGCAGTGGACTGTTTTTCGAGCGCCGCGAGGGATGGATCGCTTGCGTATACAGGTTATCGGGGTAACGGTGGCGTACTCGATATGGTCGCGGAGACGACAAGTCAACTTCTCGGTATCAACGTCGACGCAGGGCGTAATCTCATATTAACGCCGGGGACCCAGGCGGGACTGTTTTGCGCGCTATCTTCTCTGGTTGAGGCAGATGAGCGTGTAGCACTGGTCGACCCTGAATATCTATTCAGCGATCGCATACTCGGCTTCCTTGGTGCCAATGTCGGTCATATCCGATTGACGCTTTCTGACTCTGGCCCAACACTGGATCTAGAGAATCTCGAGGCCGAGTTCGCTGAACGAAACGCACGCATCCTCGTATTTTCTCACCCTAATAACCCGACCGGCGCTATTTATCCGAAGGAATTACTGGAGAGGATCGCAGCGCTAGCGAAAGCGTACGACGTGACCGTTCTTGTAGACGAGCTGTATGCTCGACTTGTTCACGATGGCGCGGCCTTCCATCATCTTGCAGCCATCCCCGAAATGGCCGAGCGAACGGTCACACTTTTAGGTCCGAGTAAGACAGAATCTTTAAGCGGCTACAGGCTCGGCGTGGTTGTCGCGCCCCCGCGTTTGATCGCACGCATGGAAAATGTGCTCTCGATTACATCCCTCAGGGCTCCCGCTTATGCACAACACGTGCTGGTGCCGTGGATGCGCGATGATCATGCATGGCTAGCTCAACGCATTGAACAGTTCACCGCTCTGCGCGAACTGACAACGACTAAACTACGCCAAGTTCCCTGGCTCCAGATATATCCGCAGCAGGGCACAGCCTATATGTGGGTAGACGTGAGTCAGCTGGGCCTACCCGGCCCAGTTGTCGCGGAGGCGTTACTAACCCGCTCCGGCGTGTTGGTCAGTCCAGGGTACCAATTTGGCCCCACGAGCGGCGGCCATTTTCGCGTTTGCTACGCACGCGACGAGGCGCAGTGGGAAAAAGCGCTCGATGCAATGATCGAGGTTCTCAACGAACTGGGCGCCCAAGCCGGTCTTTCAGGTGCGCTTCAGAAATGAAAAGTAAAATTATCAAGACCAGTGACGCGCCGCCACCTGCGGGCCACTACTGCCAGGCCGTCCGCGCGTCAGGAAGCTTCGTTTTTATCTCTGGACAGACGCCACGGCAAACTGACGGTCAACGTCTTAGCGATGCGTCCTTCGAGATGCAGGCACACCAGACCCTTAAAAACCTGAAAGCCGTTGCCACGGCCAGCGGACTAACCCTTGACGACGCCGTTAAAGTCAACGTCTACCTGCGTCGCCACGAGGATCGTGCGGAATTCGATCGCGTGTACCGCGAATACTTTAAAGAACCCAGCGCGGCTCGCGCACTAGTACAATCAAGCTTCATCGATTTTGATGTTGAAGTGGACGCAATCCTCCAAGATCCAACAGAAGCAGGAAAGCCTCGGTGAGCCGCTTTTGCAGATATTTCCAAACGCGGTAGCGCGAGAGGGGCGCACCTGCATGGTTACGCAATTCACGGTCCTATCAACGCTGCCTACTATCGCTCAAATTGGTGGGTCTACTTCTAATCACTAGTTTTTCGCACCATAACCCCCTCCGCCGGGCGTCTTTATCACAAAGACATCCCCGGGTTGTAGCGTGACCTGATCCATCCCCGATAGTTCAGTTACCGATCCGTCGCGATGCTCAACTAAGTTCACGCCGACCTCCCCACTCTCCCCACCTTCTAACCCATATGGCGCAATGCGCCGATGTCCAGACAGAACGTTCGCCTTAAAATCAGATAGAAATTTGACACGTCGTACAACACCGTTTCCGCCCTTCCACCTCCCGTCACCGCCGGAACCATCGCGAATTTCAAAAGATTCCAGCAAAACAGGAAATCGCCACTCTAAGATTTCAGGGTCAGTGAGTCGGGAATTAGTCATGTGCGTTTGCACGGCGTCTACACCATCGTGATTCGGCATCGCGCCCGATCCGCCGCAGATTGTCTCGTAGTACTGAAATTTCTCATTACCCCAGATAAAGTTGTTCATAGTGCCTTGCGACGAGGCGGCAATTCCCAAGGCTCCAAATAAGGCGCCCACCAGAGCCTGAGCGGTTTCAGTATTCCCCGAAATAACAGCGCCAGGATACTCAGGACTGATCATGCTGCGATCCGGAATGAGAACGCTCAAGGGTCGGAGGCAACCCTCATTGAGTGGAATCTTGTCTCGCGCAAGGCAGCGAAATGTGTACAACACTGCAGCGTAAACGACCGCTCTGGGCGCGTTCAAATTGCCGGAATGCTGAGGACTGGTCCCAGAAAAATCGACCGTTGCCTCGCGCTTTTCTTGATCGACCGTTATGGACACGCTGATTTTGCTACCGCAGTCCATTTCGTACTCAAAGCTCCCCCCCTCGAGTGTTTCCAGCACCTGGCGGACCGCTTCTTCGGCATTGTCTTGTACATGACCCATATAGGCGTGGACGGTATCAGCGCCATAATGTTCTACCATCAGGCCGAGCTCATAAGCTCCTTTTTCACAGGCCGCCAGCTGAGCCTTGAAATCTGCAATATTCATCGCCGGATTACGGGACGGCCACTCGCCAGCGGTCAGTAAGTTGTAAATTTCATCTTCACGAAAGTGATTACCTTCAACGAGCAAAAAGTTATCAATCAGGACACCCTCTTGCTCGATACTCGTGGAGTTCGCCGGCGCTGACCCCGGCACCGTACCGCCTATGTCAGTGTGGTGACCTCGCGACGCGACATAGAACAGCAACTCACCGTCAACAGAGAAAATTGGCCTCACTATTGTGATATCGGGCAAGTGCGTGCCGCCGTTGTAGGGCGCATTAAGAATGTAGGCATCGCCCTCATGTATCTCTCCCGCGCGGTCGCGGATGACGGTCTTGATCGTCTCCCCCATCGATCCCAGATGCGAGGGCATATGCGGCGCATTTGCAATCAGAGCGCCGTCAGAAGCGAAGATCGCGCAGGAGAAATCTAAGCGCTCTTTTATGTTGACTGACGCGGCCGTATTTTCTAGGACGACTCCCATTTGCTCTGCAATGGACATGAAAAGATTATTGAATACCTCCAGCATGACTGGATCGACCTTCTCATCTTTCGACGCTTCGTCCTCTTTTTCCCGGAAGCGCTCGAGAATGATGTCGTTACCCTTTGTCATGCTGCACCGCCAACCGGGCTCTACGACAATCGTACTGACAGGATCTAGGATCACTGCCGGCCCATCAATCAATGACTCTGGCAATAGCGAGCCTCGATCGTATACCGGTGTCGTGCGCCACCGGTCATCCATAAAGCACTCAATACTTTTGATCCTCTCTACCGAGGTATCCCGGGTTTCGCCATAGCCTTCGATACGAGCAGAACTGGCAAGTGCGATCGCTTCAACCTCCACAGATTCGACAATGAGGTCCTTGTTGGGCGAAATGAATCCAAAGCGCATTTTATGCAGCTTTTCAAACTCACAAACAAGATCGTCGAAATCGTCAGCTTTAACAATAATTGCCGTATCCGACCCCTGGTAACGGAGATGCACATGGCGCTTCACGGAGATCGCTTCGCCCGCCTCTCCTTGGTCAGCCAGCTCCTTCCTACCCTGCCTCTCAAGGTCCTCAAAAATAACCTCAATCTCGTTCATGAGATCGCTCTCAAGAATGGCTTCCACCGCCCGATGACGGCTAACAATAGTGTCCGCCAAACCCATGCCATACGCTGATAAAACGCCGGCATACGAATGTAAAAATATCCGCCTGATGCCCAGTGCATCAGCCACCAAGCAAGCGTGCTGGCCACCGGCTCCGCCAAAGCAGCAGAGCGTGTAGGTGGTCACGTCGTAACCTCGCTGAACCGAGATAGTTTTAATCGCGTTGGCCATGTTCTGCACCGCAATCTCGAGAAATCCCGCAGCGACCTGTTCCGCAGAGCGATCATCCCCCGTTTGAATTCTGATGGCTTCGGCAAGTTCGCCAAACTTTCTAACGCATGTATCTTTATCGAGCGCCTGGTTTGCCTGCGGACCGAAGATACTTGGGAAAAGCTGGGGCTGCAGCTTGCCCAGCATGACATTGCAGTCAGTTACGGTAAGCGGTCCTCCGTTGCGGTAACTCGCTGGCCCAGGATGGGCGCCCGCAGAATCAGGGCCAACCCGATATCTCGCACCATCGAAATGCAATTTCGAACCACCACCTGCGGCCACCGTATGAATGAGCATCATGGGTGCTCGGATCCGAACACCCGCCACATTGGCATGGAAAACTCTCTCGAACTCGCCACCATAGTGGCTGACGTCTGTGGATGTGCCTCCCATATCGAAACCAATAACCCTATTAAAACCGGCAATTTCGCAGACTCGCGCCATGCCCACGACACCGCCTGCCGGGCCAGATAAAATGGCGTCTTTGCCATCAAAGTAGCGAGCGTCCGTGAGTCCGCCATTTGACTGCATGAATTTAAGACGTCCGCTGTGCCGAGCAAGCCCATCAAACTCGGAAGAGATTTGCTCAACATAACGATGCAATATAGGTGATAGATAGGCATCGACGACGGTCGTATCGCCTCGCGAGACAAATTTCATGAGCGGACTGACGCGATGGCTCGCAGATATCTGTGAGAAGCCAACGGACTGCGCCAGCTCAAGAAGCCGAATTTCATGGTCGTGATGACGGTATCCATGCATAAGGACAATCGCTACGCTACGAAGCCCCTGATCATAGAAGTTTTGCAGACCCCTTCTAGCCTCGGCCTCATCCAGTGGGACCAAAACTTCACCACTTGCGGTGATACGCTCATCGACTTCCTGCACTGCGTCGTAAAGCTGCTCCGGGAGCGAGATGTTTAGTGCAAATAGATCAGGGCGATTTTGATAACCAATACGGAGCGCATCACGAAAACCTTTGGTCGTCAGCAATAAAGTTGGTTCGCCCTTCCGCTCCAGAAGCGCATTTGTCGCAACGGTAGTTCCCATCTTGATCGCGCGAATTTTTTCAATCGGCACCTTATCGGACTGTTCGATTCCAAGAATATCTCGAATCCCCTGCACCGCTGAATCACGATACTGCTCGGGATTATCAGACAACAACTTGTGAATAGCAGTCGTACCGTCTGGACGTCGGGCGACGATATCGGTAAAGGTGCCTCCCCGGTCAATCCAGAACTCCCATGCAGAACCGGCGCGATGATCTGTCATTCTGCTAATCTCCAAAGACGTATGCTGGGGCGACGGAGCGCCAAAAACGGGCTCTTCAGTGGTTTAGTCTCGCGCGAACGGTCGATCGCTTCTTGAAGGCGGTTGAAAGTTACCCTGCTGCTCGACCGGATACAGGGGTGAGGATGCAGCGGCGGACGCAATGATCGAATCTTGCACGGCAATACCGTGAACAGCCTCTTCCAACGTTATTGGATAGGGCTCGCCGCCCCGACACGCATCCGCAAAGGCCTCCAGCTCAGCACGCTCAATATCGACTCGCGCATAGGGACTGGTCTTCGCTTCTTGCTGACCCACGGGACAGAAATCAAGAATGTGATGATCGCGCAACTGTGCCCAACCACTGGTTCCGAAGACCTGTAACCGCCACTGCCTGGCCGTCGCACACAATGTGCTCAGATAGGCCGACACCCCATTCTCAAATCGCATCAACACTGAAGTTGTATCGTCTATTTCGACGTCGAGCACTGACTTTTGGCTCTGCGCATAGACGCCAACAATCGGACCGCCAAGATAGATGAATGCGTCTACGATATGTATCCCCATCGCCGTCATCCCCCCGGCCGGACTCTCCTGAGAATTCGCACGCCACATCGTTGAGTCATATCCAAGTGCGAAGGGCCCCGAAAAATTTCCCTCCATATGCGTAATCGTTCCCAGCTTTCCGGTGTCAATCATGGCCTTTAGATCCTGAAGTGCTGGAAGAAAACGCCGGTTATGCCCAACAGCCACGATGATGCCGGCATTCCGCGCGCTTTCGGCAGCATTACGTGCATTCTCTGCGCCCATGGTGAATGGCTTCTCTACAAACACGTGCTTGTTATTAGCCGTTGCCAACATGATTTGCTCGAAGTGCTGACTGTGCGGCGTTGCCAGTACAACAGCGTCAATATCATTACCCTCAACCAGACATTGATAATCGGTTACCGCGGTTAATGACTGTCGTTTACAGAACTCATCATATTTCCCTTTCGACCTAACGACTGCGTGAGTAAAGAGCAAGGTCTCGCTGATTGGTTTGCCCTGCTCCATGCAAGAGTCGACCAGCTGCTGGCCCCACCTTCCTAAACCAACAATTGCACATCGGAGCATGCTTGAATCCCTGTTAGAGAATGGACGGATCGTTTTTATTCGACACTCTGGATATCGAGCTCTTTAAGCTTTTCCTGCAAGTAGTCCCGGCGCTCTGCTGGGCTTGTCTTAGCTGACTCAATAACGAGTTGTGCATAGCGCAGGCCGTATTCTCGTATCAGCTTGTCGTCATCGACCCCTTCCAACGCCGGCCGCGTGACCACCGAGTCTTGTGTAAACGTAGGAATAACCCCTGAGAAATGACGGGGCAATGACACAAAGTCCCCACCATCGCGAACAGCTTGAACGCCTTTTCGAACCAGTTTTCGCATCATTGACACGCCACGATCTGACACCATTAGTGTCTCTCTATCATGGATATTGATGCTTCCCTGCGATGTGATGGCCTCGAAGTCTCCCGGTTCTTTTTGCTTACTCAAGTAATCCCGGTCATCCAATTGACCGATCGCGTCCATTTTTTCTTTGCCTACGGCGTCCGGATCACCCTTGTGCTGCGGATCTACAACATCGTTAAAAAAACGCCACCCCATGACCTGAGTTTCAGTATCGTTAATCGGCCTGAAAAAACGGGTCATTGCGACTCGCTGGAAGGCCTTTTCTTGATCAGGTCGCTCCCAAAAGGCCCCGGTCTGATTGTAATTTGGCAATATTGTCTCAGTCGTGCGCAACCAGATATTGTCCTGCCAGCGACGGAGATTGACGTTCATCATTCCCAAGGGTGTATCAACCCATTCAATGGCCGGTATTACGCCCCAGGAATCGTCAAATTGTGTACCACTCACTGAGGTATGCAAAAAGCAACTGTGAATCGGATCCTGCGTATTTTCTGCGATCTGTAGCCAATTACACGGGAAATGCAGCGAATAGGGCACCATTTGACTGTCTTCGCCGTGATAGTCGTTATAGGTATCAAGCACGGGAAAGTCTGGCTTCTTATCCGGCGGCCCCATGTAGGCGAACACAATGCCCTTGTACTCCTCAACAGGATAGGCGCCATGAAACCGATCCTCAAGCGTGACGCCACAGGGTGCATTAGGCGTTTCGAGTATTCTGCCATCCGGGGCAAACAGCCAACTGTGATAACAGCACCTTATACCCTTATCGGTAGCAATCCCGTACTCCAACGACGCGCCGCGATGGGCGCAATGCTTTTCGACAAGCCCGTAAACGCCCTTCGTGGTTTTGAACAGCACCAATTCCTCGCCCATGACCTCCACCAATAGTGGATGCTCGCCAACTTCCTCGGATAATGCGACGGGCTGCCAGGCGCGGCGCAAATATTCCCCGCCGGGCGTCTGTGGGCCTGTCTGCGTTATTTCCAGATCCGGTTGAAGGTCACGCTGACTGAAATAACCTTGATAAGGTTCAGAGAGCCGCTGTTTCATCGTCATGGGTACCTCAGCTATAAAACGGTGTGGACTTGTATATACTTAACGTATACGGAACGTATAGGGATTGACACAGCGGCGCAAGTACCTGGGCACGCGTTAATGCCCAACGCTACCGCCACCTGGAGAGAACAATGGTAAAACAAGACGAACCGGTGCTTTGGGAAGAATTGAGCTGGGAACAAATAGCTGCCATTCGAGACGCGGGAACGGATATGGTCATTCTCCCGGTTGGCGCCACTGAACAGCACGGGCTTCACCTCCCAACCGGTGTTGATACGCTCTCCGCTACCGCCATTGCGGCGGGGGCATCAGCCAAAACAGGCATACCCATGCTGCCCCCAATCGCTTATGGTTGCTCGCTCGGACATTCAAAAAAATGGCCCGGCACCCTCCCGCTCCGCCCGCAAACACTTGCCGCCGTTGTCAGCGAGCTTGCTGAATGGGTCAGTTCGGCGGGTTATAACCGCCTGCTCATTCTCAATGGGCACGTCACCAACTTTGCGCCATTACGATGCGCGTTGGAAAACATCCGGGCCGATCTTCCCGAGATGAAAATTGCATTGCGTTCGATTTGGGAAATCACCGAGGAAGTAGAGGCTTTTTATACCGCAGATGCCGGAGACAATTGGCATGCCAATAATGCAGAGACGTCTTTAATGATGCATTTGCGCCCTGACCTCGTAAACATGGCGAAGGCTACTGACGAACCAAATCGCTCAGCAGACTGTTTCTTTTCCTACACTGTTGACAAGGAGAGCCACTGTGGCGGCGTGGGTGACGCGAGCAAGGGTACTGAGGAGCAAGGGCAATTCATCCTAGAACGCTGCGTACTCTCGCTGTCCGCATTGCTCGAAAAGGCGCTTATTGAGGAGGCGCCGCTATCATGAGGGGTGCGATCATGAGGGGTGCGATTCGGCATCCACTATCAACCCATCGAAACGAGGTGCCGGCAAACGCGAGGCGCCGATAAATAAAGGGAATGTGGTGTGCGTGACGAAAAATTAGAGAACCTAGCTGAAAAACTGGCGAGACATGAGGTCAAGTACCTTATCCCGGCTTTCGTCGATATGCATGGAATACCGAAAACTAAAATGGTGCCCATTGCGCACTTGCAACGCATGCTATCGGGCTCCGAGCTGTTCACTGGCGCAGCATTGGACGGCGTGCCACAGGATGTCTCGGACGACGAGGTAGCGGCACATCCCGATCCTGAGTCGTGCATGATCGTACCGTGGCGAAACGATAGTGCTTGGTTCGCCAGCGATTTGTACTACCAGAAACAGCCGTTTACACCGTGCAGCCGCGGGATACTGAAGAGAGTATTAAAAAAAGCCCGCGAAATGGGCTTTGAGGTCAACTGCGGGATCGAAGCTGAATTCTTTGTTTTCCAGGACGACGAGACATCACTCTGCCCGGTCAGCGCGCTGCAAAATTTAGAGAAACCAGCTTACGATGCAGTGCGACTCATGGACAATCTCGACCGGTGGATGGGTGACACTGTCGATGCAATGAATGGCCTCGGGTGGGACGTTTACTCTTTCGATCATGAGGATGGCATAGGGCAGTTCGAAATCGACTTCGACTACGCCAATGCGCTGACCATGGCAGACCGATTCGTCTTCCTGAGAGTGATGACCCACGAAATCGCGCGCAAGTACGGCGCCTACTCGACATTCATGCCAAAACCATTTGCTGATAAAGCAGGTAGTGGTGCGCACTATAACGTGTCACTCGCCAGCAAAGACGGCGAAAATCTGTTTGACATAGGACAAACAGAAGATCCGAGGGGCTGTGGTCTTACCGAACTGGGCTACCAGTTCGTTGGTGGGGTCATGAAGCACTTACCGGCCATTCAGGCTGTTGTTGCCCCAACCGTTAACAGCTACAAACGCCTGATAATGAAGGGCAGTAGCTCGGGCTACACCTGGGCACCCTGCTTTGTTTCTTACGGGAATAACAACCGGACCAACACGATTCGCATTCCTGCAGGTGGTGGGCGCATCGAATTACGATCTGCCGACAGCGCCTGTAATCCTTACCTCGGCATTGCCATGATGGTTGCCGCAGGCCTTGAGGGAATATCAGAGGGAATCGACCCAGGCTTACCACACCGGGAAAACCTATACCTTAAATCAGATCATGAACGAGCAACCGCAGGTATAAGGTGGCTGCCGAGGACCCTAGCAGAAGCCATTGCCGAGTTCGAAAGTGATCCACTTGGCCGAACTGTCTTCGGGGACGATATGTTTTCTGCTTGGACAGAAGCGAAGCGTGCGGAGTGGCTCAGCTATCAGAACCACGTCTCAGATTGGGAATACCATCATTACCTGCGTCGCTATTGACGATTAAGGCGAAAATAAAAATTGGACGCAGATCGATATCCTCGTATAAGCCTAGCGCAACATGTACTGCGAATTGCTGAACCGTCCAAAAGCCTTCCTTTCTATAGAGACACGCTGGGTTTCACGCTGAAGAGCCAACATTACGAAGGCAATGTCACTTACTATATGCTGGCCTTCGATTGCGAAGAACAAACCAAAACCCCGAAAGGGGTCGTGCCGCTAATGTGCAACAACAACTGCGTTTTGGTATTGGCACACCAGCCATCGCGACCTCCACCCCTCATTGCGAAGCAGCCCGACCTGTCGGAAGGTTATTGGAAGATCGCAATTGCTGTGAGAGATCTTGACATCGCCAGAGACTGTTTAATGACGCTCGGTGTCGATGTCGATACCCCGCGACAGGTAGCGGATATCGCTTACCTGTGCCATTTTTATGACCCTGATGGGTACTGCATCGAACTGATACAGCACGACTTTGCACATCATCATACCGCGGGGCAAATTTCCCCAGATTTTCCACTGGGTACGAAACCGACTTTCTCGTTGATCACGTTGCGCGTCAAAGATATTGATGGGAGCAGAAACTTCTATGAAAACCTGCTTGGCATGCGTCTCCTATCGAGACAGGCCGTAGGTTTTAAGCAGTTCACGCTGTATTTTTTTGCGGTTACAGATGAATCGTCGCCAGAACCTGACGTCGATCATATTGCCAACCGAGAGTGGCTCTGGCGTCGGCCCTATACCGTTCTGGAGCTACAGCACGTCTGGGGAACAGAAAGCGACGCAGATTTCCGCTATCACATCGATGAGCAGTCAGGGTTTGAAAGACTGGCGATTGCCTGTGAAAGCCTCGACGAGGTTGTATCGAGAGCGCAAGCAATGGGGGTCTCGACAGAAGCGTCAGATCCGGAGCCATTCACCGGCGCCCGAGCGGTTTATCTCTTAGATCCAGATGGGTATCGTATTCAGGCATTCGATGCCGTAACTCAACAGTAGCCTCGTAATGACTAAATCAGCTGACGGCAACAACAGAATCCTCGCGGAGCTAATCTATTCGTCACTCAAGGAGGACATCTTGAACGCCGAGATTCCGCCAGAATCCTTGCTGGAAGAAAGCGACTTGATGAAACGCTTTGAGGTCAGCAGAACTCCCATTCGCGAGGCTCTTCGAAGGCTCTCCGGTGACAAACTTGTCACCTTAGAGCCGCGGCGGAGCGCTTATGTCAGCACGCTGAAACTAGACGAAATCAGCGCATTTTTTGAGGCGTACCAGATTATTCAAAGGACCATCTTTATTCTCAGCGCCAATCGGATTGACAAAAAGCAGATTGAAACCATTGTTGGGGTGGAGGACGATATTGCGTCCGCCTATCAAGCGCAGGATATAACAGCCATCAAAAAGCTGAACGATACATTCTACGGCCTGGTCGCCGCCGGGTGCTCAAACAAATTTCTCTACGACTCCTATATCAAGCTGCGTGAATTCGGCTCACGCCTCTCAGCCCTCGTTCATAAATCTCTGATTGACGATGACTGGAACTCGCATTTTGCCCTATTGAAATCGGATCACGCGGAGATTATCGCAGCATTGGAAACACGGGATTGCGAGGCCATCAGCAAGATTGCTGATAATGATGTTTCGCTATATCGAAAAAAGGTGTTGCAGGTCCTCGAAAGGCCCCTGCCTGTTGATTCTCAGATAATGTCATCAACGATAGCGGGTAAACGCTATTTCTAACCAGCAGGCGAGGCGGTAGCTGACGTGCTGGCTTTCTGATTGACCAGCACAACACAGATAATCATGCCGGTAGCAACGCAAGCGCCAGACGCTGCCAACATAACGAAGTAGTTATCATCAAATATCAACCAACCCATCACAGCCGGGCCAAGCGAGTAGCCGACCTTTGCAGTTGCCATCATCAGCAAAATCAGTCGGCCCGAGTCGTCGATGATGTTAAGGCCCGCGAGGAGGGACGCCATACCCATAGCCCAGAAAAACTGCAACATGCATACGGCAAGTGCATACAGAGCGTAACCGTGCTGCAGCCCAAACATAAACAGCATGACAATTTCGCCTGCGACAACAAAATAGAAGGGCCCTGCGCTGCCGATAAAGTTGGCAATCCAATTTCGCGCTAGCCCACCAACAATGCCACAGTAAGAGGAAACGGCTAGCGCGACACTGATCTCAGTGGTGGACAACCTTGAGGAGATGCCCAGTCGCTCAACGAAAGCCCATATCCCGCCTTGCACCATGAAAAAAAGTAGCGCCCCGATGAGAGCAAACATATTTTTCGTATTCATTAGCGCAGGGCCAGCATTCACAGATATTCGCGTCACACCGCGCCGTGGAAGAAAGAAAATGGAAACAACCGCGGTCACGCCTACAAGCGCCAAAGCAACGAGCATGCCGCTGGTTCCCCACGAGGACCTGACAAGGGGGAGAGAGAGGTAACCAACACTAGACACCGTCATTTGGCAGGCGACCCAGTAGCCAAATATTCGGCCGGCATTTTTGCCATCACTCTGGCAGGCAAGCCCGATGGCAAGCAAGGCGCCACTGGCTGCACCCACTAGAAATCTGAAAAAAAACAGCCCAGCAAATGATCCACCGAACGCAGAGCACAAGCTTGCTGCCGTAAAAATGAGTGTCGCCAAAACGGCAGCATCAACCCAGTCGAGTCGACGAACCCAGAAAACGCCGCTGCCAGATAGAATTGCTACTCCGGCCATTTCTGCAGCCGCAACATAACCAGCCTGTTGCTTCGTGAAGGCCAGATCGTCGATTAGTCCGCTGACAATCAACGGCAAGAACAAAATCCCCAGAGTCCCGACCACTGTCAGCCACATCGCGGACAAAATAGTCGTATAGCGATTGACCTGTTCCGTTATCTCTTCATCTGTTCTGGGTCGTTGTGAGAAAGGGGAATAACTTCCGATCATCAAACACACTTCCTGAGAGGGGCATCACCACGCACACTGACGCGGCAAAACTTGGCTGGTAATATGTTACAGCGCAGTAAGCTGTCTGGTCTTGATTAGAGCACGGCTATCCTTATTTTGTCCAAAGCATGAGGAAACGAACATGATTGAGAGTGTGGACGAAGTCCGAAAAGCGCTCGATCGGACTCATTCGATCTCGGTAGAACATGCTGAAGCCATGCCAAGCGCCTACTACACATCAGATGCGTTTACACAACTGGAAGAAGAGCACCTCTTCAGAGCGGATTGGGTGTGTCTAGGGCGCGCGGACGAGGTTTCCACCCCGGGGCAGTATTACACAACCAGTCTTGTCGGCGAGCCACTCCTAGTGACCTGTGGCAAGGACAGGGAGATATCGGTACTGTCTAACGTCTGCCGCCACCGCGGCAATATTGTCGCATCCGGCTCCGGGAATAAATCCCGTTTCAGCTGCAGTTATCACGCTTGGACTTACGACCTGAAAGGCAGCCTGGTGGGGGCACCGCATATGCACGCGGTCGAGGGATTTGATCGCGCTTCATGTACATTGCCCGCATTCAACACTGAGATTTGGCAAGGCTTCCTTTTCGTTAACCTATCTGGGGACGCTGCTCCGCTCACGCAGAGATTGGCGCCTCTCGTGCCTTATATTGAGAATTACGATATTGGCAAAAGACCATATGCGTTTACCAAGGAAGCCACCTGGAGCACAAACTGGAAGTGTCTCGCTGAAAATTTTATGGAAGGCTATCATCTCGACGTGACCCATCCGACAACGCTGCGGCCACTAACTCCGACAGCACTGTGTGAGCACGTGCCATCCAATGGCTACTTCAACGCTTACTACTCCTATTACGATCCCGAATATCCGGAACGCGGTCCTTTCCCACCCAAACTAACCGATAAAGAAAAACGCTGTTCATTTATGTTCGGCGTTTTTCCAAACCTTGTGGTCGCCGCAGCACCCAGTATTCTTATCTACCTCTGCCTCAGCCCAAACTCAAGCAACGCAGTAAATATTCGCTGGGGGATGTCGTCACTGGACAAAGATAACCCCATTACCGACGAGCAGATAGCGTTCATGGATACAATCAATCTAGAAGACCAGGCGAAGCTGGAAACACTGCAGAAAGGGCTTCAATCCCGTTACTACGTGCCAGGCCGACTCGCCAAGCCCGATCTCGAGGGAACGATCTACGACATGTACCGCTACATGGCGAATCGCTTGGGGAGCAGCGTTAATCTCGATTAAACAAAAAAGGCCTGCTACGATTTGTCGCTATCATGGATCTTACAATTTAGTCGCCCATAGCCATCGACAAGAAGTCGGTCACGTAGCGTTCAAAGGAACTGAATACGCTGATTTCGAAAGCCGGGCTATTGTCAAGACAAGAGACCTGAGCGACGGCATCTGCAAAAGCACAGCGGGCGGTCGAACCGGGGCCGAAGACGGACGGATGGATATCAATGGCGACGCACTGCGCTAATACGTCCATCGCCTCCAGCCCCGACAATCTGAAGTGACTATACATATCGGATACATCGCAGAAGGAATGAAACTGGGCTTCGGCCGCCAATTCTAGCTGCTCCAGAACTTGCAGCTGCAACCCATCCACCGTCTCAAGAATCCAGTGATCGTCACTCAGGCAAATCAGCGCACCATGATCCGGCAAGGCAATCTTAGTATTCGGCTTTGCAGGGAACCTGCACGCAAGGGCTTCACCGCACAGGCGCGCCGCTTCTGCGTCGCCACGTAAATCAAGCATTCCCTTGTGTGAAATTGCATCCAGCCTGGCGTTATAGCCTGTCATATCAGTCTCGCATCCGTTCGCCGTCTGGATCGATAAATACCGGCTCACAAATGGTGGCTGTCTCGACACCCGCCTTTGTGTAGATCGTCGCGGATTGACCCATACGAGATCGCCCATCGCGCAACTGCGCCAAGGCGATGGAGCGTCCGAGATTAGGACTAAAAAATCCGATTGTTACCATCCCTACCTGCTGAGGCACTTCGTCATTGCGGTCATACTCGACAAGCGGCGCGCCCTTTGGCGGCACAAAGTCGCTATTATCTGGAAGCAGCCCGACAACTTCGGGCCTTCCTCCGTCTGAACGCCTGTTTTTCTCCAAGGAGCGCTTGCCAACAAAGTCTGCTTTTTCCTTGGGCACAAGCCACCCCATGCCCACGTCAAAAATGTCCGCATAGCCATCACCCTCTAGCCCCGCTGCGATAAACCCCTTTTCGGTGCGCAGCAACATACTGGTGTCTGACCCTACCGGCGTAATGCCAAACTTTTGCCCCGCTGCGATCAATATATTCCACAGCCTCAACCCATGCCGCATAGGCACGGCAATCTCAAAACTGAGTTCTCCGGTATATGTGACTCGGGAAATCCGCGCCGATAACCCACCTATCGTGCACAGTCGAGTGTCCAAAAACCTGAAGGCTTCGCCACTGATATCGATATCGATATCCGCTTCATATAAAACGTCACGCGCATGTGGGCCACACACACACACAACAGCCCACTGATCTGTAATCGGGGTCAGGTATACCTTGAGCTCCGGCCAGTGGATATGCAAAAGCCTATCCAGATGATCTAGAACAACGTCTGCCATGCCAGCGCTATTTGACATCCAATATTGATTATCCGAGATGCGCATGGTCACACCATCATCGAGTAAACGGCCATCCTCGTGAAGCATGAAGCCAAACTTTCCTCGACCGACCGGCAAATTTTCCCAGTTGTTACTATATACACGATTCAAAAAGGCAACCGCGTCAGGTCCTTGGATCAGTATTTTGCCGAGTGGCGTGCTGTCATAGATGCCGACCTGATTTCGCACTGCCAAAGCCTCACGCTGAACGGCGTCGCCAGCACTTTCGTCCGCCTTTGCAATAAACAACGGCCGACGGAACTGAGCGCCGGTCTCGTCCAAGTGACCACCATTATCCAAGAACCAATCCGTCACAGGCGTTCGCCGCCACGGCACAATGAGATCGCTTTTAGCCGGACCCGCCATAGCGCCGAAGCTAACGGGCGTGTACGCCGGCCGGTAGGTTGTGGTGCCCACGGATCCCGGCTCCAGACCGGCAATTTCTGCGATGAGGCCAACAATACTGACGCTGCTGCTCTTTCCCTGGTCGATACCCATTCCAGCTGTCGTATATCGCTTGACCAGCTCCACCGAGCGATATCCCTCTCGCATTGCCAAGCGAATATCTGCGCTGGTTACGTCATTGTTGAAATCTATGAACGCGCTGCTCTGGCCACCCGGTTGTGAGCAATCCCATACGGGATCGACCCCTGGCTCTGGCTCATGCTCGCAGTCAGGCACTTCAATATCAGCCAGGGCAAACCCACACAGCGCGGCCGCCTTACAGCCTGCGTTAGCCCCCTCTGCCAGCGCGGATTGTAGGGTCAACTCACCTCGACAGGCGCCAACAGAGCGCTCGTTCTGCTTTGATTCGCCAGGAACAAAACTGGCTATCCGCTGATTGTAAATTGGCTTTCCACCCGACTGGGAATGCAGGTGAATGGCGGGATTCCAACCTCCAGAAACAGCCACTAGGTCACATCTAATTCGACGAGGGGATTGATCATTGCCGCTGACAATATTGACGGCAGACACTCGCCGGCGGCCCGTGGCCGACACCACTCTGGCGTCAGCAATAACCTCAATACCGCTGCCGGCCGCAGCAGCGCGCAATCTGGAATCGGCTTCCTTGCGAGTATCGATCAACGCGGTCACCGAGACACCCGCTTTCAAAAGCCCAATCGCATAGCGATAGCCCGAGTTATTATTGGTGAAAACAACGGCCGTATTTCCCGGCCTAACCCCATAACGCGAACAATAGGTCATTGCGGCAGAGGCCAGCATGATCCCTGGCCTGTCATTATTGGCAAAAAGCAGTGTGCGCTCGATAGCGCCCGTGGCCAGAATCACCTGCTTCGCACGCACCTTCCAAAGCCGCTCCCGGATCCACGGCTTGTCCGGACACTCCTCGATCACCGTCACATAATTGTCCGCGAAATAACCAGTCGCCGTGGCGCGGGTCAATCGGATGATGTTCGGCATCAAATCGAGCTCGGCGACAATGTCGTCAACCCATTCCATCGCTGGGCACGATCTGATCGTCAGATTATCGGAGAGTAGCTTACCCCCAGGCTCCGTGTCTGAATCTACCAGTAAAATACGGGACCCTGTGCGACCAGCGCTAAGGGCGGCCGAGAGCCCGGCTGGCCCGGCTCCGACTATCAACACATCACAGTGGTGATTTCTGTGTTCGTAGCGTCCGCCTCCCGGCTTTGCGGGAGCGGTACCCCAACCCGCGACCTTACGGATGATACCTCCGTACCAGTCCCATCTATCCTTCGGCCACATAAATGTCTTGTAATAGAAACCCGCAGGGATGAACCGATGAAAAAATCCAAGCAGACTTCCGAGGTCGAAATCAACGCTTGGTGCTACGTTGACGCTGTGCGCTACTAGGCCGTCATAGATTGGCAAAGTCGTTGCAGCACGATTGGGCTCGTCATCATTCCCGGCCAACTGCACGATTGCATTCGTCTCTTCCAAACCGGCGCTCATGATCCCGCGAGGCCGATGATATTTCTGACTTCGACCCACCACCGATACGCCGTTCGCAATCAAGGCGGATGCCAGCGTATCTCCGGGAAACCCCTCATAACGGCGACCATTAAACTGAAATGATATCTTTCGCCCACGATGGATGCGACCACCGGACCGACTGCGAAACCCCTCAGTCATCAATCGATTTTCCATCCAGCGGCGTTATTTTATCTGTGCGCGAATCACGCTGAATGACAAACCAGCGATTGCAACCGCGTTTATGCCGCCAGTACTCTCTTGTAATGCCCTTAACGTTTGGCACGGTATAAATGTATTCACACCAAGCGGCGTCGCTGAATTCCTCTGGATTCTCGGGCCGCCGCTGATCGTTGTCACCGCCATAAATAAACTCGTCTGCGTTGCGGTGACCGCAGTGGGGACAAGGGATATAAATCATGTCTTATCTCCCCTAACGATTTCCGTAACTGGCCCGCTCGAGTATCAAACGGCCTGTATCAAATCGATCGAGGCTAAAAGGAACTATCAGCGGATCCGGGCGGTCGTTCGCAATTAGATCGGCGTGCATTTTTGCGGCGAAGGGGGTCGTTTTAAAGCCCCCGGAGCCAGCTACGTCGACATAAAAGCCAGGCGTGGTGGTTTTTGAGATTATTGGTGAATTGTCGTACGTCAAATCGAGAATACCAGCCCATTGCCGCATGAACTTTAGGCGTTCGAATGCCGGAAAAAGATGCAGGATCGCGGCAAGTGTGCGCTCCGGAATGCCAGACGAACCTTGTTGAGAAAAACTTGGATAGGGGTTAGCCACTGACCCCATTACAAGTTCACCCTTGTCGGTCTGCAGAAAATAGGTGTTGAGACTGCGTATAACAACAACGTTATCAATCACTGGTTTAATCGGTGTCGAGACAAATGCCTGTAATGGAACAGTTTCGACGGGAAGCATGACATCGGCCATTGCCGCTACCTGTGTGCCGTGTCCGGACACCGCCATGCCAACCTTTCGAGTTTCGATGCGACCGCGCGATGTATCAACGCCCGCAACGCCATTTTCATCGAGCAAAATATCCAAGACCTCACAGTTTTCAATAATATCTACTCCGAGACGGCTAGCCGCTCGGGCATAGCCCCATGCGACGGCATCATGACGCGCAACCGTCACTTCAGGGTGATCGATACCGCCGACAACGGGAAACCGCTGCGAATCGTGCATTGTAGGAAGGCGGCGTCGAAGTTCATCGATCCCTATTACCCGATGCTCAGCACCAAACATGGCAGTTGTATTGATCATCCGCCGCGCATCTGAGAGATCCCGCTCACTCATCAGAATGGTGGTCATCCCACGCTCGGAAAGCATGACGTTAAAATTGACGTCTGTACTAAGGCCTCGCCACGCCTTCAGCGCCTCACGGTGAAAGCGAGCGGTGTCAGGGTAGATGAAATTATCACGAATCGTCATGGTATTACGCGCAGTGTTGCCGCCACCCAACCATGACTTCTCAAGAACAGCGACGCGCGTTATGCCATGGTATTTGGCGAGGTAAAAAGCGGCACCCAGTCCATGCCCCCCTCCTCCTATTATGACCACATCATACGACTTACGCGGCTGTGCAGACCGCCACGCGGGTTGCCAGCCACGGTGTTTGCGTAATGACTGCAGCGCCAGATTGAATCCGGAATATTTCAAATCCGCACTTCAGCCATAAACGCATGAAAGTCAGCTGCAAGCGCAGCGGCCGCCGACGCGACGATCGAAGCACCAATTTCAGGCCTCGCCATCGCCGAATCCGAACCAACACGACCATCTGGAAACTCCCGCCGATGCGTGACTGCCGGCGGGTGAAAATCGCCTGCGTGCTCGCGAATGTAACTTTCGTCAAGTGGAACCTCGGGCCGGGCCGGGGGCTTGGCATCTGCAACGCGATGAAACTTTTGGGTTATTGAGATTTCGCTCGGCGTTGCATGCATCCCTTCCCACTGGCCAAATTCGCGCTGTCGTATGCGATTGACCTCCTCATAATCCCACCAGTTCTTGCAACGGATAGTCGGCGCGGCATCGCCAAGCCGGCTATATACATCATGCATCGCCGTTCGCACCGGTGCGATATTGGCACCATGGCCATTGAGAAAATAAATACCTCTGATGTCCTGACGATACAGGCTCTCAATAATGTCCTCGATGAGGGACATGACGGTGCGGCTGCGGATCGAAATAGTGCCAGGGAATGCCATATTGAATTGTGAGGACGTATAAGCGATGACGGGCGCTACGAGAATATTTCCAAGTCGCCCTGCCTCCTCGGCAACGGTCTCGGCGCACAGCGCATCGCATCCCAGAAGGCCGATGGGCCCATGTTGTTCTATTGAGCCTATGGGGACGATGATACCTGGGGTCTGTCGCCGTGCGGCGTCAAATTCAGCGCTGGTGAGTGTCGCGACCCTCAAAGCTTCAATTCTCTGAAGGTGCGCATGCATCGATGAAATGCAAAGTTACTAAAAAACGCCGTACACGCGGCCACGGTCAGCATCGAGTAACCGATCATCATTTCATCTTTAAAAACATAATCGGTAATCAGGGCGACCCCTGTAGGGCCCAGTGTGGACCCCGCCATCGTCATTACCATGAGCAGAACTGCGTAGACCTGCCCGCGCAGCTGATTCGGTGTCGCACGTAAAATCGCAGTCACAATATTGACTGTAATAAACGCCATACCGAAGGGTATCAACGCGAGACCCAAAAGCGCCAACGATGCATTCGGAAAGATAGGTGTCAGCAACATACCAGGGACCATGAACAGGGATCCGGCAAAGGCGGCCTTGGGATGCCCCCCGGCGTCGCCCTTGCTCGAATAATAATCCCCCAGCCGGCCACCTAGTAAAATCCCTAACGGTCCGAAAATCAGCAAAATAACGCCAAATGCATAGCCTATGCTCGAAACATCCCAAGAATGAACGCGAATGTAGAGCGTCGGAATCCATGCTAGGAACATGAAATTCACTACCGCAACGACTGCCATACCCGCAAAGATCGGCCCATAGATACCCTTGCGAGTCCAGACGTACCGGACAACATCAGGAAACGACAGCTCGGTGGCGCCACCGTCTTGCTCTCTCAGAACATCTTTTCGCGATGGCTCTCGAGTCAGAGCGATGATAAAGGCAACGACCAGTCCTGGCATGCCGACGATGATGAAGGTCGTCTGCCACGGCAGCAGCTCGCCAATGAAGGGAACGTCGATTGGGGGAGCATTACTGACAATTTGGATAATCGCGCCACCGAGCAACATCGACAGCCCCGAACCGATATAGATGGCCGAATTGTAAAAACCGATGGGGAAGGTGCGTTTCTCCGGCGGGAAGCTATCAGAAATCGTCGACAGGGCAGCCGGACTCAGCGCTGCCTCACCCACACCAATGCCTAGACGAGCTATGAACAGCTGAGCGAAGTTTCTGGCAAGGCCGCTCGCTGCAGTCATGAGGCACCACAACGTCATCCCACCGACAATCAGATTTCGGCGGTTGTACTTATCCGCGGCTCGCCCCAGAGGAATACCCATGATTGTGTAGAACAGACCGAAGGCAAAGCCCAGTAACAGGCTGACTTGCGTATCTGAGAGCTGTAGGTCGGCTTTAATCGGCTCAACCATGAGGTTGATAATTTGCCGGTCAACAAATGAAATGGCGTAGGCTATCGTGAGTAATACGACCATCCCCCAGGCCCGGAGCTGGGAAGGGTATTCCTCGGCCCCTGCAGACCCACCTGCCTCAGGCACCTGCCTAATCACTTTGATGCTCCTTAAACCTTACGCCAAACTTAGACGCCGACGTGTAACGCTCCGACGCCCTCGTTTATACAGGCATACACCTATGCGGTCGACAGCTTTATTGACTTTCTAAATCGCCCCACTAACGGCGCATTTGCGATGCCCCTCTCCCAAAACACAGAGGCCATCGCCATCGGTATATGCACCCTTACGCTGTTTCCATTTTAGCGAAACCGGACTAGTATATCGAGGAATTCGATCTGGTTAATTCTGCCTGAGTCTTGATCCGGCGACCGGACTCGTCCGCATCGAAGGCACCGGGGCGATAGCAGGTAGTGCCTACAAACACTCCCAATAACGTGAAAGATCTCGTAGTAAATAACCACTGACCAGGACCTGATAACAAAGAGACGAGAACGACCCAACTGGAGGTAGCGAAAACCTTGTTCTTGGAAAACTGCTGGTACGTCGCTGCGCGAAGCGAAGATATTGGTCGCCACCTTGCGTCCCGAAAGCTCCTCAAAAAAAATGTTGTTCTTTATCGCCTTGAAAACGGCGATGTCGCCGCGCTTGAAGACGCCTGCCCACATCGGCGCTTACCGTTATCGAAAGGACAACTTCTTGGCGATAAGATTGAGTGTGGTTATCACGGTCTGCAGTTCGACTGTACTGGTCGTTGCACTGCGGCGCCCACCCAATCACGAATTCCGCCCAATGCAATCGTAAAGTCGTACCCGCTCATCGAAAAATGGGGGTTTATCTGGATCTGGATGGGTGAACGCGACAGCGTAGACGATTCGCTTCTGCCCGACATTCCCAATTTCTCGAATCCGGACTGGGGGAAAACAGAAGGCGGCACGCTGAGTATCCGTTGTAATTACTTGTGGCTTACAGACAATTTGCTCGATCCCTCCCATGTGGCGTGGGTCCACAAAACTTCATTTGCGGCGCCGGGAACAGAAAAAACCAAACTCGAATTAAACACATACCATGATGGGCTTGTTGTATCACGATGGATAAAAAACCAACCGGTACCCCCTTACTACGCGCCACTAGTCAAATTTCAGGGTAACTGTGACAGGCTTCAACACTATGAGGTTCGATTGCCAAGCACCTGCATAAACCGCTCAATATTTGCCCCCGCCGGCGCCGGAGGCGAAGAAGGCAGTGAAAACGCAGATCTTGCCTACGTAATGATTTCATACAATTTCATAACCCCAGTTGACGAGGATAACAGTGCGTACTATTGGTTTCAGCACTACAATACCGATCCTAATGACGAGGGCGTGGCACAGCAGCTCAATCAAGGCGCCATCACCGCCTTTAATGAAGACCGAGAAATTTTAGAAGCCGTGCATGTCGGCATGCGAGACCAAATGACGCCGAATATTAATCTGGGACTGGACGCGGGCGCCGTGCGGTTTAGAGAATTAATGAAACAATCCATCGCAGCTGAACAACCGATATAAAACAGTCATCAAAAAAACCAAGGCGGGTGACCCTGACAATCCCATGGCCATTTAATAACCAAGGATCATGAGAACAAACAAATAAGAATAGTCGCTTAGCGCTACTACGGAGACCTTTAAAAATGGATTGGAAACACTTTATCAAGGAGGCAGAGAGTGAACTGGCAATATATGCCAAGGAACTTCCGGGCACCATGCAAGGGTTTTCGAAGATGGGCGCCGCCGCAAAACAAGAGGGAGTCCTGTCACAAAAGACACGAGAGCTAGTCTCTCTGGCGATCGCAATACGCAGCCAATGTGACCATTGTATTGCTTATCACACGCGGACCCTCGTGAAACTGAACGCAGAGCGCGAGGAGGTAGCCGAGGTTCTGGCTATTTGCGCCTACATGGCCGGCGGACCGGGTATTAACTACGGCGCGAAAGCGCTACAGGCATTTGATCAATTTTCAGAGGGATGAACGTTGCCAGCGCCATAAAAAGCGGCATTGATAATCTGCTGGAAAACTGCCTAGAACTCACCCCAGGACAGTCATTGACGATTATCCGAGAGCCGTCGGACCTAGATTATTTTTCGCCCACACTTCCAGACACGATAGCCGCGAGAGCTGCTGAGGTCGGTATAACAATTAAGATGGTCGTTGCGCCTTTCCATGAGGCGACCGAGACACTTCCGGACATCATTTCCACGGCCATCGAGAGGTCTCACAAGGCGCTTTTTTTGGCGCGCATTGGCGACCAAGTGCGATTCAGCGGCCTGCTGAATCACGGCGGCATCGCCATGTGCTGCGCACTGGATGAGCAGACCTTCGCTACTGACTTTTGCAGTGCAGACTACCGGTTTTTCGTAATGCTAAAGCACAAGGTGAACGAGGCCGTTTTTGGTCACAAAACGATCACGATCCGCTGCCGTGAAGGCACACATCTTGTAGGTGTTTCACCGCCATCTTATGCAGGCGATGATGCCTATGACGTTGGCTTTAAACGGTTTCCATTGAACATCTTCCGTCCCGTGGACGCATCAACATTTTCTGGGCGACTGGCCATATCAAAGTGGCTTAACCCGACAGGCTCTCGTTTCTACCAACCCGATGGCGTGCTCATTGACGGGGTCGTGTTTGCAAACGTGCAGAATGGACGAATTACTAACTTTGAGGGCAACCGAAATGACGTTGAAAAAATCGAATCACATTACGAGTTTGTATCAGAGCGATATAATATCGACGGTAGCATTATTCACTCGTGGCATGCGGGTATACACCCACAAAATGGCTACGCAGGGCTCGCCGCCGATAACTTGACACGCTGGAGCGGGGCGGCATTCGGAAACCCGCGTTACCTGCATTTACACAGCTGCGGAAATTATCCGCCCGGTGAGATATGCATATCGGTATTCGATCCAACAATTATCGCTGACGACACAGTCCTCTGGGATAACGGACGACTTGCGCTTGCTGACACATCAGAAATTCGTGCACTAATGCAAGCTCATCCGGGAATGACGACGTTATTCGACAATCCGCAACGTGACTTCGGACTGGGTGAGGCCTAATCTGTGGTGTACTCTCTTACCGTGCATCTTAATAGAAACCAACAGCGTCACCCTCTGTGGTGACACCGAGGCCGTTTAGTAATCGATTCGAGTAATTAAAATAGGCGACCACCTGGTTAACCTCCAGAATCTCACCGTCGTCACAGCCAGCATTGCGCAGGGCATCAACATCTGGTTTTTCCATATCCCCTACAAACCGCGTCAGTTTATCGGCGTACTGCAACAGCGCCAGTTCCTTGCCTGTAAATTCCTCTTCCGGCTTCCCGTGAGACAAAGCGGCATAAATTCGGTCGGCTTTTTCATCGTCTGAAATCAGCTCACGGGCATTGTGAAAATGATGAGCAAGGCTATACGCACAACGATTTTTGATGCTCGTATAGGAAGCCACCACCTCAAGAAACCACAATGGCAGGGTAATATCGGGATGGTGGAGCACACTTCGATACAGCGCGACATGCCCCTGCATTGTGTGCGGTCGAAGCGAGTGTACTTTCATCACGTTGTCGACAGTCCCATGTGGTGTCCGGGCCAGATCGTACATCTCCGCAAGCGGACCTGTGGCCTCGATCTCAGGAATCATTGTTATCCAAGCGCTCATAGGCCGCTCTCATCTAACTCAAAAAAGTTACTGCTTTATCCGGCGCTCATATTAGCCCGCTAGCGCGCTGGTGTCTCAACGCCCGCTGCACTGTATCAAAGAGCGTGCCGCATTTCGTGAGGAAACATGGCGCCGCTACGCTCATGGCCTCGAGATCGTATTTTTGGCGATATGATCGAACTTCTGGGTCTGTGGCGCATACTACGGCCGCTCTCCAAGGTAGGCCTTCAATGGCTGTAAATAGGTCTCGAACCTTTTCCAATCGTCAATGCCCTGCCGATAGATCGGCTGCCTTACCTGCTCCGAGCTCGGGGTATTAATGCTCCTTTTGGTCTGGTAGAACTCGAGGCAGCCTGGCTCCATATCGAGCCCACAGAATTTAATGATCCGCTCTACCTGCAATTCGAAGTCGTCAACGACTTTTTCATAGTTGACTCGCAATATCTGGCCCGGAAAGACCTCATCCCAGTGGTCCATTAAGCGAAGATAATCTCGATAGTACCGAGCGATTTCCTCAATGCCATAGGTGTACGCCTGACCAGCAGCAAAAAGCTGTTTATAAGCACTCCAACAACATGCAATGGGTTGCCGTCGCGCGTCGATTATTCGCGCGTTGGGCAAAATCAGCTTAATCAGACCGATATGCCGGAAGTTATTCGGCATTTTATCGGTAAAATGTGGGGCTCCATCCCGATGATCTTGTGTCTCCTTTAGGTATCTTGTGCCGAATGCGGCAACATCACCTTTGGAGAGGTCAGATAAAACATCAGGATAGCGGGCCTCCTCGCCCAGTCTTCGGCGGGCCCCCAACTCGGCTACGAGATGAAGAATATTCGGCAGTTCCCGAGTCCCGTCCACCTGACTGTGCGATGCAAGAATCTGCTCCAACAAGGTCGAGCCAGCACGCGGTAATCCGACGATAAAAATCGGGTCTGATGCGGAGTTTCCCCAGCCTTGCCGTTCTTCAAAAAAACTGGCCGAGCACGCTTCGATTTGAGCATCGGTCTCATCGGAGACCCGCTGAGCGCTATAGCCGATCTCTGTGAGTTGGAGCCGGTTGCCTCGCTCGTAGTGCTTGAAAGAAAGTTCAATCTCGTCTTGGTCCTCATAGGCCTTGCCAAGCGCAAAGTTAAGGTGTATCCGGTCTTTCAATGACGTATTGACCGAAGCTTCGTTTTCTACTGCAATCTGCCGCTCTTCTGGACTCAGGCTATAGGTTTTAAGGTTAGCCAGACTCCAGAAGGCGTCCCCAAAGCCCGGCCTGGCACGATAGCTGCGCTGATAATATCTTATCGCATCGTTAACCAGCCCGGCCGTCTTAGCTGCATGACCGCACATTAAAAGGATTTGAGGGTTTTCTGGATCAACGGTGAGCACATCGTGGTAAATGCTGATCGCTTCTTCATTACGTGCAACATCAACACAGGTATTCGCATACAGACGACGATAGTTGTAATCACCGGGCGCAGCGGCCATGAGCGCTCGGGCCTCCTCGAATGCTCGGAAAAATTTTTGCCGCTTCTGTAAGACCACGACATAGTCGAATCGCCCCGCTTCGAAGGTTGGCTCTAGCGCCAGTGCCTTCTCAAGTAAGCGCTCCGCATCCTCAAGAATACCGACCTCTGTTCCAATCTTCGCAAGTAAACGCAAGGCCTCAACATCATCGGGGCTTCTTTGCAGGAATTGTCTGCATCGTGACTCAGCGAGCTCAAAGCGCTTTTCGTTGATCAGCGTCGAAATGGCAAGCAACCCCGGCGTTACCAAACGAAGATTTTCGTAGCGCTTCTTCGCCTCCACCAAACCCCGACGATTTCCATCTAGTTGGTATAAGCCATAGAGTGCTTTCCAGCTTGAGATGAGGGCCGGATCGAGAGCAACGGCCCTCTCAAAAGCTGCCACACTTCGGGCAGAGTCCCTCCTCGCCATCCAAATCAAGCCTTTCTCTTGGTAGCCTCGACTATGCTCTGGCCAAGCGTCGTGCAATTGCTCGAGTAAAAGCAGTGCCGACTCCTGCTTTTTCAGTAATCGCTTAATGACCGCGGAGGTGTAGAGGGCCTCGGGATCCGCCGGATCCGCGTCCACGAGTTTCTCTATGGCCGCCTCCGCCTCCCCCAAACGATGTGCTTGAAGCATTTTCTGGACTTCGCGAAGTTCGACGCTTGTTCCTGTGTCAACCCTATTTCCGGCTGCATCATTGCTGTTCATAGCATCGGTTACGCCGTATCTCGGCGAGGAGCCGCCGCACAAGGTGCTTGATGTGCTCCCGCAGAATCAAAAGTTTTTTATGCTCTTCGGGGGAAGCCGAGGGGTGGCAGACACCACCCCTCTATCACAGACAGTCCTAGGAACGTTGTATCAATAATCGTAAGTGAACCGCAATCCCATTGTTCTAGGGCGCGTTACAAACTGCTCTGGCGTTGCACCATTTGCACGGACAAATCGAATAACACGTTCATCGGCAAGATTGTTAACGAAGATCTCAACCCCGTAATTATCCTTGCTAAATCCAAACGTAGCATCGACAGTATTCCAACTCGGAATCGTCGCTTGTTGCGAAAGCACGATGGAGTTTTCGCTTTCGTCTGCATGCTGGAAGGCCAGTTGCGCATGCGCATCGTAATCCCCAAATTGCCATGTATAGCGTCCCCTTAGGACATATTGTAGCTCCGGCGCGAACGCCAGCGTGCTGCCAGCCGGCGCGATATTAGACGGTTCAAAGATATCGTTGGCTACAGATGTCATCTCAGTGTCATTCCAGGCGAACGACGCGAACAAAGTCAGGTTGTCGGTGACCGCAAACGCGATATCAGAGTCGATACCTTTCACTTCAGCCTCACCGAGGTTAGTCGTGAAGGTAAGGTTCGTAATGCTGAGGTCTGTGACCGTCAGTTGCACATCGCTCCAATCAACGCGGTAGAAAGTTCCGTTCCACCGCATTCGGTTATCCAAAAAGTTTAGTTTCCAGCCAAATTCAAAGTTTTCGACGGTGTCACTAACGTATCCAAATGGCACAAAAACGCTCGGATCAACACTCCCCGGCCCACCTCGGCGGTTAAACCCGCCCGGTCGATATCCTTCCGAATATGTGGCGTAAAGCAACGTATCGTCGCTCGGGGTCCAAGAGAGGCTGAATTTGAGAATGGTGTCAGTCTCCTCTGCTGGGGAAATCCCCTCCAAATTTTGATCAATATTGATGCCAAAGTCTCTATCGGTATCGGTGGTGGCAAAGAAGAAGTTGGTTGACCCAGCCAGTCCCACTTCTTGCTCGTAATAACGCGCGCCAACCGTTGCGGCAAGCGTATCGGGCACCAGGTCGTAAGTCAGTTCGCCAAATATCGCCGTTTGCGTCTCAAATCGGGTGATGTCGTTTACAAAGTTCACACCTTGGGGGCGGGGATTGGGGTTAAAAATAGTCGAATCTGGCAGGGGTTTCTGCTGTGCGGTGATTCCATTTGCTATCTGCCCCGGCGCGGTGAAATCAATACTTGCGCCAAGGTCTGCGTCGTCGTAGAAAACACCGCCGATGAAGCGCAATCGCCTGTCACCGGGGGTCGCGATCCTGAACTCGTGAGTCGAACGCTCCGTCTCCACAGTAAAGCGCTCTCCGTACACTGGGTCGAAACACTGTGCTGCATTGCACAGATAGCTGGGAATAAATGCCCCTTGTTCCAAGTAGGCATTATCACTGGTTGACTGATCCACTTCGCGATCAAGAAAAGATCCAGTGTAAATGAGTTCAAAATCCCCAATATTGCCGTTCAATGTCCAGGCAAACTGCGTGAACTGATCATCCTGAAAATCGGGGAAGAAGGTCGAAATTTCAAGATCACCCACCGCCGGATCTTGGGCGAATGTGCCCTTTGTTTGCAACTCTTGTTGCATAACTTGGAGCAGGAGACTCCAGTCATCGTTAACTTGGTATTTCAATGCGCTACGAATACCTAGGTAGTCTGCGTCATTGAAGTCATCCTCAGCGAGTGTGGTATTGACGGCAGGGATAGTCGTAGCATCGGGGAAATTTCTGATCCTTGCGGCATTAGTTGCAAGCGGATCATCGCTACCCACGACGTTGTCGATAAATCCTCCCATATTGACGGAGTAAACGACGGTGCGCCACGCTAGAACGTCTTCAATGAGGGGCAAGTTGATATAGGCCTCGGTGGCTGTGCTCATCTCGCCGTCTTGGGTGTCTGAGAAGCTCGCCCGCACACCGGCCTGAAACTCATTCAACACCGGCTTTTTAGTGATGAGCCGAACCGTTCCCGCCTGAGAGCTGGCGCCAAACAGGGTCCCCTGCGGACCCGCCAGTACCTCTATTCGATCCATATCAGTGATATAGACATCGAGATTCCGGCCAATTGCCTGAATCGGTTGCTCGTCGAGATAAAGTGCAACATTCGGAGCATTACCTGCCGGTTCAACGGCACTGAGCGTCGCCTGGTCGGTAGCCATGCCGCGAATATAGAATGTTGAGTTACCGGGACCGCGGCCAGAGGCCGTCAAGTTAGGCTGGTAACGAACGTAGTCTACAAAACTGTTAATACCAACATCGTCTATCGTCTCCGAATCCAACGCGATAACAGAAACCGCCACGTCCTGGAGGCTCTCTGATCGCTTAGATGCGGTCACAATCACCTCTTCTAATTGTGCATGGGCAAACTGCGACACAGCGACAGTCATGACCACCGCTTTCGTTGCAGTTTTTACGGCCGTAGTTAGGGGCTTGCGATGGAATGAGGCTTGTTTCAATGAGAAATTATCAACGGGAATAGTCAAAAGTCGTCTCCAACAAAATTTATGTTCGCTTCAATAGAAACCCATAATGGCGGACAATGGCGGCACTTACTGGCTCCGCGCCGTCGGCTTGCGGTCAGAAATAAGACCAGTTTTCAAATGTAACCCCGTAGCCACCCAATAAACAAGGGAAACGCAGACTTTTTGAATATTGCTGGCCTACAGAATCGCCGGCAGATCCAACTCGTTGGCATGAGCGCTTTCAATCGCATCGGGATATCCCGCATCGGCATGACGCATGACACCCGACGCCGGATCATTCCATAGCACGCGCGTCAGACGGCGCGCCGCCTCCTCCGAACCATCAGCGCAGACAACCACCCCTGCGTGCTGTGAAAACCCCATACCGACACCCCCACCGTGGTGAATGCTGACCCAGGTCGCCCCCGATGCGGTGTTAACTAGTGCATTTAGTAGCGGCCAGTCCGAAACAGCGTCAGACCCATCCCGCATCGCCTCCGTCTCGCGGTTTGGGCTAGCCACCGAGCCGCTATCTAAATGATCGCGCCCAATGACTACCGGCGCGGATAGTTCACCCGACGCGACCATTTCGTTAAATGCCAAGCCGAGCCTATGACGTTGGCCCAGGCCCACCCAGCAGATGCGTGCAGGCAACCCCTGAAAAGCAATGCGCTCGCGTGCCATATCCAACCAGTTGTGCAAGTGCGGATCATCCGGAATGAGCTCTTTGACCTTCGCGTCAGTCTTATAAATGTCCTCTGGGTCACCGGACAACGCTACCCAGCGGAACGGGCCTATCCCGCGGCAAAACAGGGGGCGCACGTAAGCGGGGACAAAACCAGGAAAATCAAAAGCGTTCGCCAGCCCCTCCTCTTTCGCAACCTGCCGAATATTGTTGCCGTAATCAAATGTCGGTACGCCCGCCCTCGCTAAATCGAGCATGGCCCCCACATGAACTTTCATCGACGCGCGCGCCGCTTCCTCAACATCCTCCGGCGCGGTACGCGCCTTATCTCGCCATTCGGCCATCGTCCACCCAGCCGGCAAATAGCCATTGATGACATCGTGCGCTGAGGTCTGGTCGGTCACCATGTCGGGTCGCACACCGCGTCTGATGAGCTCAGGTAGAATGTCTGCGGCGTTACCCAACAGACCAACCGACTTTGCCTCGCCTGCACTGGTCCATCGCTGAATCATCTCAAGCGCTTCATCCAGGCTAGTGGTCTTCTCATCGAGGTAGCGGGTTCGCCTACGAAAATCTATGCGCTCTTCATCGCACTCGACAGCAAGGCAACAGGCCCCCGCGAACGTGGCTGCCAGCGGTTGTGCGCCACCCATCCCGCCTAGCCCCGCTGTAAATATCCACCTTCCGGTAAGTTCACCCCCATAATGCTGGCGTCCGGCTTCCATAAACGTCTCATAGGTGCCTTGCACGATTCCCTGGGTCCCAATGTAAATCCATGAGCCGGCGGTCATTTGCCCGTACATCATGAGGCCCTGGCGATCCAGTTCGTTGAAATGCTTCCAGGTCGCCCAGTGTGGCACGAGGTTTGAATTTGCAATCAGAACCCGGGGCGCATCCTTATGCGTTTCAAATACACCTACCGGCTTACCAGATTGTATAAGTAACGTCTGGTCTGCACGCAGCCGCTTTAGGGTTGCAGCGATCAAATCGAAATCCCGCCACGTGCGAGCCGCTTTCCCGATACCTCCATAGACGATTAACTCGTCCGGATTTTCGGCAACCTCGCGATCGAGGTTGTTGTGTAGCATCCGATACGGCGCCTCGGTCATCCAGTTAAGGCAATTTAGCTTCGAGCCCCTGGGGCTTTTAACCGTCCGCTTTTCAGCGCTTTGTTCATCCATTAGTGATTCCTTGTCATGCTAGCTCTAATGCAAATCGTTCAGTTTCTGAGAGGATTGATTTCAGGATCGGTCGCAATACGGCGGCCTTGTCTTTACTGAAGCCAAAGGGCGGTGCTTCCGCAACAAGATAGGTGCGCTGAGCGAGCTCCAACTGTATGGCGTGCACGCCCCTCGCGGGACGGCCATAATGCCGCGTGGTCCAGCCGCCACGAAAGCGTCCGTTAACAACGTGTGAGTAGCCCGTTGCCTTTGCGCAAACATCAGCCACCGACCTTGTCAGTCCCGAGTCGCACGTAGCGCCGTCGTTGTCACCAATATTGAAGTCCGGAAGCCGGTGATCAAATAAAAAAGGAATCTCTGAGCGTATCGAATGACAGTCGAACACCACGACGGTAGCGTGACGTTTACGCACTCGTCGTAACTCCACTTCTAGCGCCTCATGATAGGCCGAGTGAAAGAATAGCCGTTGGTCGACCTCTTCTTCCCCCACCGATTCTGTCCATATTGGAGCGTTATCAAATGACACCTCCGGGATCAGTCCTGTTGTGTTGTGGCTCGAATACAGGGAACGCCCAGAGGGATCTCGATTTGCATCGATGACGTAACGATGGAAATTGGCGCGCACAATCGTCGCGTCACTCAGCAAACCATCGTAGAGCCGGTCCACGTGCCAGTCGGTATCCGCAAGTAACCGACCTTGTTCATTGAGACGCGCGCGAACCTCCGGTGGCAGAAACGTTCCGCAATGCGGCTGGCCAAGAATCACCGGTCCATTGCCACGAATGATCTCCACTGGGTTCACCTTGAATAATCCAGTCTGACCGGCTCGACACCGTCGACAATCGACAGCTGCTCTGAGTCATAGACCAGCGCGGTCACGGCGGCAATATCACCGGATAGCATCCGGTCGTCTTCCAGCGCCGGACATCGCTTCCGAATTAACGACAATACCCGCTGCAGCGGTGGGCTGGTAAAGAGCGGCGCCCGACATTCGACACCCTGCGCAGCGGCAATGCCCTCAATAGCAACGATGCCGGCGCAGTTGCGATTCATAGCCGCTAGGCGGTATGCAGCATGACAGGCCATCGACACATGGTCCTCCTGATCAGCTGATGTGGGCGTCGAGTCAATCGAGCGCGGATTAGCCAACGCCTTGTTTTCGCTCATTAATGCCGCTGAAGTTACCTCGGCGATCATAAGGCCGGAGTTGAGTCCGGGTCGCGGCGCCAGGAACGCAGGCAGGCCAAAGCTCAACTTTGGGTCCACGAGAAGCGCGACACGCCGCTGCGCTATACATCCCAGCTCGCTAATCGCAAGCGCAATCTGATCCGCCGCGAAGGCAACGGGCTCGGCGTGGAAGTTACCGCCAGAGACAATTTCCCCGCCTGAGAGCACAAGCGGGTTATCAGTAACCGCATTGGCCTCAATGCACAGCGTCATGCCCGCCTGTCGCATCAGATCCATACACGCTCCGGTGACCTGTGGGTTACAGCGCAGGCAATAGGGATCCTGAACCCTCTCATCGTCTTCCCTGTGGCTGTCTCGAATCTCTGAGTTCTCCAGCAAATCGCGCAAAACGCGTGCCACCTCGATCTGTCCAGGCTGGCCGCGGAGTTGATGAAGCTCGTCGAGGACCGGGGCAGTTGTGGCCATCGCTGCATCCACCGACAACGCGCTGGTCGTCAGGGATACCTGAGCAATCCGCCAGGCATCAAAGAGCCCTGCCAGGGCGAGTGCTGTTGAGACCTGGGTGCCATTTATCATGGCGAGACCTTCCTTTGCGGAGAGGCAGTAGGGCTCGATTCCTGCCTCCGCCAACGCACGCCCGGCAGACTGAATCTGTCCCCGGTAACGAACTTCGCCTTCGCCGATCAGAACGGCGGTCATGTGAGCAAGTGGCGCCAAATCGCCAGAGGCACCAACTGAGCCCTGTGACGGGATGATTGGCAAGATACCGGCCTTAAGTATTGCTTCCATGTGGCCGACGATTGCCCAGCGCGCTCCCGAGGCTCCACGGCCAAGGGACAGGAGCTTTAGCGCCATCACCAAACGAGTCACCGCTGGCGAGAGAGGCTCGCCCGTGCCAGCGCTGTGCGAGAGAATCAGGTTAAGTTGCAGCTGATTGATATTGTCTTTATCGATGCGAACCGACGCGAGCTTGCCGAAGCCTGTGTTGACGCCATAGACAGGTGTTTCGCCTGTCCCTGCCGCTGCGACAATATTGGCGGCTCTATCCATGCCGGGGCGCGCTGCGCGGTCAAGTTGAAAACACTCGTCACTGCGGTAGACCCGCTCGAGAAGCGACAGGGTTGCCTCGCCGGGCGACAATAGGATACTCACATTGCCTCCGTAGCGCTGATTCGTCTCACAAGTGGCGTGGCACCCATGTGATAGCTCAACTGCGCGGGATGGCTGACATTCCAAACCGCAAGTTCGGCACGCCCGCCGTTGACCAGCGTGCCAAACTCGCCGGCCAGTCCCAATGCGCGAGCTGCCTCTCGCGTCGTCCCCAACAACGCCTCTTCCGGCGTCAAACCAAATAAATTGCACGCCAAGTTCATTGCAAGCAATAGCGACGTCAGCGGCGAGCTGCCTGGGTTACAGTCAGTAGCGACGGACATGCCAATGCCGGCCTCACGCATCGCCGCCACTGGCGGCTGTTGTAATTGTCTCAGCGTGTAGAAGGCGCCGGGCAATAACACGGCCGCGGTTCCCGCGGCTGCCAGTGCCGGCACGTCACTCTTGGCCAAATACTCAAGATGATCGACAGACAACGCACGGTATTCGGCAGCAAGCACCGCCCCCCGCTGATTCGAAAGCTGTTCCGCATGAAGCCTTACCGGCAGACCCAGCGCGACAGCCTTGTCAAAAAGTCGGGTGATTTGCGCAACGCTGAAACCGATCGTCTCACAAAAACCGTCCACCGAATCGACCAGCCCCTCGGCTTCTGCTCTCTCCAGACCCGGGATAGCAACCTCATCAAGGTAGCGGTCCGACTTCCCCTTGTATTCGGTTGGCAAAGTATGTGCGGCGAGCCATGTTGTAACGATTTTAACCGGTCGCAACTCTCCGAGTCGGCGCGCGATACGCAACATTCGGATTTCGTCGTCTATGGTCAAGCCGTAACCAGATTTGATTTCGACAACGGCGACGCCGTCTGCCAAAAGCCGATCGAGGCGCACCAGAGATTGACGGGTCAACTCCTCGTCACTCGCTGCACGAGTTGCCTGAACGGTAGACAGGATCCCCCCGCCGGCCCGAGCGAGCTCCTCATAAGTTGCCCCTCCGAGCCGCATTTCAAACTCGCCGGCCCGGTCACCCCCGTGCACCAGATGTGTGTGACAGTCAATCAGAGCGGGGGTGACCAACGCGCCGCCGAGATCGATCTTCGCCGAGCCCGCGTAGGCAGGCGGCAATGCTTTTGCCTCCCCCACCCACTCTATGTAACCGTTTCGTAAGCAAAATGCCGCGTCACTGATCAGGCCGTAGGGAACATCGCCCTTCACCATGGTCGCCAGCAGGCAATTGCCGTATACGCGCGTATTCATCAGGCCAACGTTTATCAACCGGTGATACAATTTAATATGTGCATACATATTAGTCAAAAACTATGGAAGAGCAGATTCTTTCCGCACGGAATGTGCTGACAGCAAGTGGCTGGCGGCAAAACGCCCACGTGATTATCGACACCGAGGGACGCATTTGCGCCGTCGATGAGGGCGAGCCGCGCGGCGCACGCCGGTTCGATATCCTTTTACCAGCAGCGGCCAATGTCCATAGCCACAGCTTTCAAAGGGCCATGGCAGGACTAACGGAGCGCCGTGAGCACCGGGGAAAAGATAATTTCTGGAGCTGGCGACAGCTGATGTATCGATTTCTCGAACGTCTGGATCCTGATGATATCGAAGCGATAGCGGCCCACGTGCAAATGGAGATGCTCGAGGCCGGCTATGCCAGCGTCGGAGAGTTTCACTATCTTCACCACCAACTGGATGGAAAGTCATATGACGACCCTGCAGAGCTAAGTTATCGAGTTTTAAATGCGGCCAAGACGAGTGGAATAGGTCTTACCCATCTGCCGGTCCTGTATATGCGGGCCGGTCTAGATGGAGGAACGCTCACAGGCGGTCAGTTACGCTTCGGCTGCACGCTCGATCGATTCAGCAGGTTATACGACACGCTGATTGCAGCGTTTCGTGACACTCCGAACGACTTCCGCCTAGGCATCGCCCCACACTCGCTTCGAGCGGTCGATCGGGACGGACTTCAGCTGGCCACCGAGCTGGCAGTCAGCGAGCCAATTCACATCCATATCGCCGAGCAAACGGCCGAGGTGGAAGCAGTCAGGCACTCACTGGGTGCGACGCCTGTTGCCTGGTTACTTGATCAAGCGCCGGTAGACGCGCGCTGGTGCCTAGTACATGCCACGCATACCGACGAATCCGAACTCAGAAAGCTCGCCGCGTCGCAAGCCGTCGCCGGTCTATGCCCCATCACGGAAGCGAACCTCGGCGACGGTATTTTCAACGCCGTCAAATTTACTGAGCACGGCGGAAGACTGGCGGTTGGATCGGATTCCAATGTGCGCATAGCACTCGCAGAGGAACTCCGCCTTCTCGAGTACTCACAGCGCCTGCATCATCGGGCACGGGTGCAGCTGACTAGTGATAGTCTGTCTTGCGGGCGCTTCATTTATGACCAAGCCAGTCGGGGCGGTGCCCAGGCGCTTGCCCGTGACGCCGGTCGCATAGAAGTCGGCGCCTTGGCCGACCTAGTCGCACTGGATGGTGGGCATACGGCACTGCGAAATCGCCACGGGGACGAGGTCCTCGATGCGTGGGTTTTCGCCGCTGATGACAGATTGGTAAGGGACGTCTGGTCAGCCGGCCGGCATGTCGTACAGGAGGGCCGACACATTAAGCGCGACGCCATCAGTAGGGCGTTCAACACTGTCATGGATAATCTGACGTTAGCGCTATGAAAAAGCACAGTCACCGGTCAATCCGCGACTCGATTCGACGGCGCCTGACGAGCGGTGAATGGCTGCCGGGTGCGCTCATGCCAGGAGAGGCCGACATAGCCGCGGAATTCGGTTGCGCCCGATCTACGGTGAATCGCGCGCTGCGAGGGCTGGCAGAAGAAGGCCTGATCGAGCGAAAACGTCGCGCGGGAACCCGGATACTGGAACTGCCTGTAAGGCGCGCCCACTTCGACCTGTCACTGATTCGCCAGGAAGTCGAATCAATGGGATCCACATACCTGCCGCAGGTAGTCCTCAGAGAGGTCGTCCCCGCTCCGAAACATATTGCCGAGCGCCTGAAGCTCGAGTCTTCGGAGCCGCTGCTGCACCTCGAAACGGTTCACCTTGCTTCTGGTTGTCCGCACGCTTTTGAGGATCGCTGGGTCAATATCGACGCAGCACCCGACATTCTTGACGCCCCGCTCGACAGGATCAGTGTCAATGAATGGCTAATTCGTGAAGTCCCCTATTCCAGCGGCGATGTTATTTTCACAGCGCAAAATGCCGGACCCCGCGAAGCAAAGGCGCTCAAGACCTTGCCGGGAGAGGCGCTCTTCACGATCGATCGGGCGACATGGTTTAACGATGTCTACATTACCGCGGTTAAGCTGTTTTACCCACCTGGACATGAGCTGCGAACGATTCTCTGACAACGAGCAGCGAGTCTGGCCTCCGCTGTCTTCATCAAAGCCTTGTGCTTGGTTTACCACCTGCCCCTGTCTGCGGCAACCAGGCCTTCCGCTGCTATCCATATGTTCTGAGGCAACATAAACGCCAAGGTAAAAGCTAGGCGTTGACGACTCCAAATCCTAAGTGAGGACTATCGACACCAATTCGTCACTTCCAGCGGATACCTCGAAGAAAGTTGGCTGAGGGGATAGCCCATGACCATCTCGTTGGATGAACCGCGCTTTCGACATTATCTTGAAGAGCGCCCTACCCTGACTTACGCCCAGCCCGATGATCCCTGGGCTACCCGCCAGTTGATCCGTGGGGTAGAGAACCTGTTCGGTCGACGCGAGGTGCAGAGCCTGTATGACACATTAAAGTCACAACACTTTGAGCTGAAGCGCTTTTGTGAAGATGCGATCGCGGTTACGAAAATTGATGTTCGCTATGACCGCGCACAACTAGAGAAGATTGCCGCGACCGGGCCGCTAGTCATGGTGGCCAATCATCCCTTTGGTGTGATGGATGGCACCATCCTCTGTCACC